>JAEUHA010000519.1 GCA_016793535.1 Opitutaceae bacterium
ACGTGGTATGCGGTCGTTTCGGCAGTGGATGGATACGAGGACGAATCCGGGTTTCATCCCGCCCCGCGGGATTCGAAGCGCCGGTCCCAACCGGAAATTCGAGAAATCGAACCGGTGGGGACCAAGGAAGAGTCCGAAGCCCGTCCCTGCGTCCCGGTTCGCTGACCGTGTCCCGCCTGGCCCCTCGCAACGGAGGCGACAGGAGAGCCTCCGGTGGGGAAGTGACGTCTAATCCAGCCGGAGGGGAAGAGATTGGGGTTGTTTGGCCCGCTGGCATTCGCGTTCCCTTCCCGGCATGACGCTGGATTCGATCGACGATGTGTTGCGGGAGCTCGACGCCATCATCGCGCTGAGCCGGCAGCGGGGGACGGCGGATGGTTATTTCGCGGCGCTTTACCGTCGGACGACAGCCGAGGTGAAGGCGCGCATCGAACGGGGTGTGTTTGCGGATGGTCCCCGGATGACGCGCCTCGATATCGTGTTTGCGCGCCGCTACCTCGACGCCTGGCACGCCCGGGAGCGCGGCGAGCCCACCACGGCCGTGTGGTCGGTCGCGTTTGGATGTGCGCGGGATTTCTGGCCGCTCGTGCTGCAACACCTGCTCCTGGGCATGAATGCCCACATCAATCTCGATCTGGGGGTTGCCGCCGCCGAAGTCGCACCCGGTGATGCGATCGACGGGTTGGAAGGTGACTTTGGGGCGATAAATGGGGTCCTGGCCGACATGGTGGACGACGTGCAGACCCGGCTCGCGCAAATCTGGCCGGCGATGCGCTGGCTGGACCGGGCGGTAAGCGACGTGGACGAGGCCGTGGTGAATTTCAGCATCCGGCGGGCGCGCCAGCATGCCTGGCTGACGGCATCGACCCTGGCGCGGCTCCCGGCGGCGGCGAGGGCAGTACATATCCGAAATGTGGATGCAACGATGGCCGCGCTGGGGCGGCGGGTGCTGAATCCCGGGCCGTCGGTGGCGGTGAAGCTGGCCGCCGTGCGGCTCCGTGAACGCGGTTCGGTGGCCGCCAAGATCGACGCACTCTTCCTTTGAAGCGCGCGACGCGCGATCGTCCATCGTTGTCACTTCTGCCTTCCCTCCGCCTCGACGTCCGGGAAAGCTCCCCCCGCTTCTCCCCATGCATGTTCTTCGCTCCCTCTCCGTCTCCTGTGGACTTCGGGTTTTGGTCGGTCTCGCCATGTGCGGCGCTGGAGTCGTTCAACTGACCGCGGCGGAGGCGGCCTCCGCGCCGGTGCATCCGACGATCGACGATGCGATCGCGCGAGGGGATGTCGAAGACGTGAAGCGCCACCTGCAACGTGATCCGGCCTCGGCGCGCGGCCGGGCGGAAGCGAAGCTGTCGCCCTTGCATCAGGCAATCCTGCGCCGCCAGGTGAAGATCGTGCCGCTCCTGCTGGAAGCGGGGGCCGATGTCCAGGCCCCGGATTCGGCGGCGCGTACGCCCCTGCACCTGGCAGTGGAGCGCGGGGACGCGGAAATCGTGCGCGAGCTCCTGCGGCGCAAGGCGGACCCGGCGAAACGGGATCGGATCGGGTGGACCCCCTTGCACCATGCGGCGGCGAAAAACCGCCTCGAGATCGCGACGCTGCTGCTGGACAGCGGCATGAACCCCAATCTGCTCAGCGAACTGGGGGGAACTGCGCTGCATGAAGCGGCCGCGGCGGGATCGATGGAGATTGTGAAATTGCTGCTGGCCCGCGGCGTGGATGCGTCGATTCGTTCCAAACCCGGCGTCACCGCGCTTGATCTCGCCCGCGAGTACAAGCACCCGGAGGTCGCGGCCTTGCTCGAACGCCTCGCGCCGCGCAAGTGATCGGAGTGTCGGGGTAGGCGAGGGGGCGGGCACCCGGCTGCGGGTGCGCCCCCGGCTCCGCTGGGCAGGAGAAAGGGTGGCGGACGAAGGAACTGCGTGGACGACGCAACTGTCCGGGGATCTCGTTCGTACCGAAAGGCGCATGCTTACTCGAACCACGTTGAAACTCCCTCTCTTTCTCCTCGGCCTGATTGCTACCTGGGCCGCGCCGCGTGCCGGCGCACAGACCATCACGTCACCGCGCGGCCCCGGCGGGGCCTTTGACTGGCAGGCGCGGTATGCTTCCGGCGGATCCGCTGATATCGCGGAGGGCTCGCGGCCCTTGGGACCGATCCGGCACTTCCACACCGCGCTGGAAGGCTCCACGACGCTCGCCCTGGGCAAGGACTCCGCCGCGATCGTCGGCCTGGGATGGCGGCGGTTCGATTTCTCTGGGAGCATCGCAGATGTGCCGGACAGCCTCTCGTCGATCGCGCTCAAGTTGGGCTACTCTCGTACGTTGTCGCCCCAGTGGTCGTTGCGGGCGGAAATTGATCCGGGCATCTACAGCGACTTCGAGGACGTCGGAAGCGACGACTTCAGCGCACCCTTTGGCCTGCGAGCGATTTATGCGTCCAGTCGGGAGCTGCAATGGGCGTTCGCACTGTTTGTCGATTCCCGCAGCAGCGTGCCGGTGATCGGTGGAGTCGGCGCACGCTGGCAGTTTGCGCCCAAGTGGACGCTGCTCGCGTTCCTGCCCGAGCCGCGAGTCGAGTATGCGGCGTCGGAGTCGCTGCGGATCTTCGCCGGGGCGGGCATGCGCGGAGGCACGTTCCGGGTCGCGGAGGATTTTGGTCGCCGGCGCGGGCGCGCCCAGCTCGACAATCAGGACCTGGACTTCCGCGAAATCACGGTCGGCGCCGGTGCGCGTTGGGAGATTTCCCGCACCTTGTCCGCAGGCGTCACGCTGGGTTGGATGCTCGACCGCCGCTTCGAATACGAGAATCGCGACCTTTTGCTGAACGGCGACGGGGCGCCGGCACTCTCCTTCTTCGTCGGCGGTTCGTTCTGACCCCTCCGTTGGGCGCGGGCGCCCGATCGCGGTCGGGGGATCGGGCGCCGCACGGTGCCAGGGGCGGACACTGCGTACGCGCGATTGTTGAAGGACGGTAAAAGCCGGCCGAAGATCGGGTCGGACTTGGCGGCTGCGTTCGCGGTTGTTGTAGCGAGGTCATGCGGGCGTTCCATGTGATCGTCGTTCTGACCTTGTTGCCGGCAGTTTCGCCGGCGCAGGTTCTGCCCGAGGGAGCCACGCCCGATGAAGTGCTGCGGGTGTGGGGCAATCCTCGTTCACGGAGCGCGGCCAAGGGCCGCGAAATCTGGGTCTATCCCGAACATCAGGCGGTTTTCGAACGAGGACGACTGACATCCCTCGTGGCCCTGCCGGCTGATGGCGGCAACATCGCCTGGCAAAAGAATCCGGCCGGTGCGGCGCCTGCGGCTGCGGCTTCGTCCGGTGCACCGGTCCGGGATCGATCCCCCTCTGCCGGCAGCGCTCCGACGCGGAACGGTGCGGAGGCCGACGCCATGTTGCTCAAGCGCGAAGGGGGGAAGTTGACCCTGCGTTCACCGGAGAGATCGTCGCCGCCGGCGCCGATAAAGAAGAGCGGCAGCGGGTGGCGCGTTTTTGTCACGGCATTGTTCCTCGTGGTGGCGGGTGGTGCGGGATGGGTCTGGTGGTATTGGCGCCGGCGGCGTGGAGTTTCCGCCGTGGCGGAGGAAGCCACCATCGGAGCCGTGACATCGCCGGGGGAGTCAGTCAGCCCGGTGTCAGGCACCGCGCGTCCCTTTTCGACCGGCTCCAAGCCGCCGACGCTCGTGGACTGGGAGCTCACGCCGGAGTTACTCGGCCTTTTGGAGTGGAAGCGTTTCGAGCTGCTCGTGCATCGGTATTTTTCCGCCCATGGCGTGCGGGCGCGGACGAGTCTCGTCGGAGCGGATGGGGCCTTCGATCTTCTCCTGTTTCGCGGTCGGGCCACCCGTCCGTTTTGTTACGTGCAATGCCGATCCTGGGCGGGACACTGCACCGACGATCGCGTCATCCGGGAGCTGTTTACCATCATGGCGGAAAACCGGGTCGGCGAAGGAATCTTCGTCACCACCGGCACGTTTACGCCGGCGGCGGAAAAGTTTGCCCGGCAGAACCGGATCACGCTGCTGGCGGGCGAGGAATTCCTCGCCCGGTTCAACGGTCTCCCGCATCTGGTCCGGACGCGTATCCTTACCGATGTGACGGCAGGTGACTACACGACACCGAGTTGTCCGCGCTGCAGCGTGAAGCTCGTGCTGCGGGAGGGCGACGCGAAGGTTCCGTCGAGCTGGGAATGTCAGCGATATCCGCGGTGCCGTTACACCATGGAGCCGCGGTCAAGCAAGACGGTCGGCGCGCTTCGCGCCTGAGGCGCGCCCGTTGCCGCGGAACACGCGGAGGAAAATTCTCTCCGGCCGCAAGTTGGCTCGGGTGCGGTTGAACGCGCACGACGCGTGACTGCGGCTGCCGCGCCGACGATCCGCCGCGAACGCGGCGAGCACGCGTGGTCATCGGTGACGCCGCGCGTGTCCGCGGTTTCGCCGTCGTCCGACTCGTTTCGGAAAATCTGCGGCGTTTCGGGAACAAACCGAGACTAATTGCATCTCGGAAACCCGCACCGGGACATTTCCCGAGGCTGCCGGAGGATTTTTTATTACATCGCATGCGTATTGTTCTTCTTGGGTTCGTGCTGCTCTTCGCCGGAGTGGCGCGGATATCGGCTGCTGCTTATTTTGTGGACTTTGTCGGCGGCTCGGACGCCAACGCAGGCACACAGCGGAACTTGGCTTGGAAACACTGCCCGGGCGATCCGGCCGCGTCAGGCATGGCGTCGGTCGTGGCGCTCGCACCGGGCGACACCGTTCACTTCAAGGGAGGAGTGTCCTATGTTCTTTCGAGCCCCACGGGGATTCGGCTCGATTGGAATGGAGTCGCGGGTGCCCCCGTCACGTACGACGGTAACAGCGATGGATCCTGGGGAACGGGTCGCGCGGTGCTGACGGATCAGTACGGCGCCAGCGGTGTCACCGCGTTTTCGTCGGCGTCCGAGCGGCGGCATCTCGTGATCAGGTCGTTCGATTTCTTTGCCGTCGGAGGTTCAGAGACGGTGCCAGCCGATGCCGGGGTGCCGCTCGCCGGGCGATTTGGCGGCGGTATCGCACTCTCGGGTGGTGCGACGGAGGTTCAGATCGAGGACTGCGTGTTTCGCGAGCTGGGATACTGGCAGAGTCAGAAGCCGATGGCCGCCACGTCGCTGACGGGCATTGGCCTGCTGGGCTCCGGTAGTCTGCAGCTCACGGTTCGTCGTTGTGCCTTCTCCCGGGTGGCCACCGGATGCGATTTTTCGGGCGCCAACAGTTTTTCGAAGGTGAAGTTCGATCAGTGTGTCTTTGGCGAGAGCCTCGTCTGGCCACTGAATCTGCCCGTCGATTTTGGCAATGTGGCGCTCCTGACATTGGACGTTACCGCGACGAGTATTCCGGGGCCGAATGCCCTCTATGGCTCGTCGTGGACCGGTTACGGGCGCGGCCCGCTCACGGCAGAGGTCAGTGCAGCCGTGGGTGAGCCCGTGGTCTTCTCGGCCACCGCGCTCGCCTCTCCGGCGGCCAGCTTCCAGTGGTACAAGAATGGCGTACCGGTCTCCGGTGGATACCAGGCGCGGCTTGACCTCGGCGCCGTCAGTGCGGCGTCGGCCGGCACCTACTCGGCCATCGCCACGAACGCGGCCGGTTCCGCGGTGAGCAACTCGATCGTGCTGGTGGTGACGGGCGTCCCGTCGGGTTCGATTCCCTCCGTGCCGCCCGCAGGATCGTGGCCTCCCGCAACGGGAGTTTCGGTTGCGCCCGCGATCACGCAGCAACCACTGAGCATGACGGTCGCAGCAGGCGGCACCGCGACCTTCACGGTGGTGGCGACGGGGACTCCCGCGCCCAGCTACCAGTGGGAGAAGAACGGCGTGGCACTGCCGGGCGCGACGAGCGCAGCCCTGACCCTTTCCGGCGTGACCGGCAACGACAGCGCGAACTATCGCGTGGTGGTGAGCAACGACGCTGGATCTGTGACCAGTGCGACGGCGGCGCTGACCGTGACCGTAGCGTCAGGGGGGAATGTGGCGCCGACCATCGTGCAACAGCCCGCGAGTCTGACCGTCGCAACCGGCGGCACGGCCACGCTTGCGGTCGTGGCGACCGGCAATCCCGCGCCGACGTATCTGTGGCGGAAGAACGGCTTGGTGATCGCCGGCGCGACCGGTCCGGTGCTCACCCTCACGAACGTGACGGTCAACGATATTGCCAACTACCGGGTCACCGTCAGCAACGCGCTTGGTTCGGTCACGAGTTCGCTGGCGACGTTGATCGTGACGCAAGCGGAGTCCGTCAACGTGGCGCCGACCATCACGCAGCCACCGATGAGCGCGACGGTTGTCGCGGGCAGCGTGGTCACGTTCTCAGTCGGGGCGACCGGAACGCCGGCACCAACCTATCAATGGGAGAAGAACGGCGTCGCGTTGAGTGGCGCGACGGGCGCCGCCCTGACGCTCTCGGGCGTGTCGGCCAACGACAGCGCCAGCTATCGCGTGGTGGTGAGCAATGTCGCCGGCACGGTAACGAGTGCGAACGCGACGCTCACGGTGACGCAACCGGCGCCGGTGAATGTGGCGCCGACGATCACGCAGCAACCGGCCAGCGTGACGGTGGAAGCGGGAGGCACGGCGACGTTCACGGTCGTGGCGACGGGCAGTCCCGCGCCGACATATCAATGGCGAAAGAACGGCTTGGCCATCGCTGGTGCCACCGGACCGGTGCTGACGCTCACAGGCGTAACCGCCAACGATATCGCGAACTATCGCGTGGAGGTGACCAATGTCGCCGGTTCGGTGACGAGTGCGCTGGCGACGTTAATCGTGACGCAACCGGCGCCCGTCAACGTGGCGCCGACCATCACGCAGCCACCGATGAGCGCGACGGTCGTCGCGGGCAGCGTGGTCACGTTCTCGGTCGTGGCGACGGGAACGCCGGCACCGACTTATCAGTGGGAGAAGAACGGCGTTGCGTTGAGTGGCGCGACGGGCGCCGCCCTGACGCTCTCGGGCGTATCGGCCAACGACAGCGCCAGCTATCGCGTGGTGGTGAGCAATGTCGCGGGCACGGTGACGAGTGCGAACGCGACGCTCACGGTGATCCAACCGGCGCCGGTGAATGTGGTGCCGACGATCACGCAGCAACCGGCCAGCGTGACGGTGGAAGCGGGAGGCACGGCGACGTTCTCGGTCGTGGCGACGGGCAGTCCCGCGCCGACATATCAATGGCGAAAGAACGGCTTGGCCATCGCTGGTGCCACCGGACCGGTGCTGACGCTCACGGGCGTAACCGCCAACGATATCGCGAACTATCGCGTGGAGGTGACCAATGTCGCCGGTTCGGTGACGAGTGCGCTGGCGACGTT
>JAEUHA010000580.1 GCA_016793535.1 Opitutaceae bacterium
GGCATCCCCACGAGCCGGCTGGCCAACCTCTCGGTGCGCACGGCGCTGGCCGCCAGCCAGAACCTGATCGTCGGCATCGTCGTGAGCGGCGGCCCGCGCCCGATGCTCGTCCGCGCGGTCGGACCGGCCCTCGCGAATTTCGGCGTGGGCAGCGCGATGGTCGATCCGCAGCTCGAGCTCTTCGAGGGCAGCACGCGCGTCCTGACCAATGACAACTGGACGGCGAACCTCGCGCCCACGTTCGCGAGCGTGGGGGCGTTTCCGCTCACGGTCGGCAGCCGGGACGCCGCCTTCGTGCCGACGGTCAACGGCGCGCGCTCCATCGTGGCCCGCGGCACCGGCGCAGGCGTCGTGCTCGTCGAGACCTACGACACCGGCACCGGCAACTCGCCCCGGCTCGTCAACGTGTCGGCCCGCAACCGCGTCGGCACCGGCGACGACCTCCTGATCGCCGGCTTCAATCTCACCGGAACCGGTCCCAAGCAGGTGCTCATCCGCGCCGCCGGGCCCGCGCTGCAGGGCCTGGGGGTCACCGGCTTCCTCGCCGATCCGCGGCTCGAGGTCACGTCCGCGGCCGGAGTCCGGCTCGCCGAGAACGACAACTGGCCCGCGAATCTCGCTCCGGTCTTCGCCACCGTGGGCGCCTTCGCCTTCGCCACCAACAGCCGCGACGCCGCCCTCGTGGCGCTGCTGCCGCCCGGGAGCTACACGGTCCAGGTGCGCGGCGCCGGCGACACCACCGGCGAAGCCGTGGTGGAGTTGTACGAGATCGCCGACACCGTGACGGTGCGATAAGGCGGGCGCACCCGGGGCGGCGCGCGCGAAAGGGTCGACTTTGGCGGACGAAGTTGCCACGCGTGTCGCCGCCCAGGAGCCCTCCGACCCATCCGGTAATCGCCCGCGCCCGCCCCGCTGCCCTGCCGTCGACCCCACCATGGAATGCTCCACCACCCGCCGCCGCCGGCCCGCGACCCGATGAGCACGACGCCGCCCACGTCCTGCCCGACCTGCGGGCGGCCGCTGCCCGCCGGGCATCTCGAGGGCCTGTGCCCGGCCTGCGCGTGGTCGCAGCTGACCGGAGGCACGGACGAGCCCGGGCCGCCGGAACCGACCGTCGCGGCCGGGCTCTTTCGCGCGCCCGGACACGACGTGCTCGAGGAACTCGCCCGCGGCGGCGCGGGGATCGTGTATCGGGCCCGACAATACGAGCCGGCGCGCGACGTCGCGCTGAAGATGCTGCAGCCGCAGCAGATGGGGTCCGACGAAATGGTGGCGCGCTTCCGCATCGAGGCCGAGACGATCGCGGCGCTCGACCACCCCGCGATTCTGCCGGTGTACACGGTGGGCGTGCACCAGGAGATGCCGTTCTTCACCATGAAGCTCGCGCTCGGGGGCACGCTCGCCGGCCGGCGCATCGCCTACCGCGGCGCCTGGCGCCGAACCGCCGAGCTCATGGCGACCCTGGCCGACGCCGTGCACTTCGCCCACTCGCGCGGCGTGATCCACCGCGATCTCAAGCCCGGCAACATTCTCTTCGACGAGGCGGACCGGCCGTTCGTGAGCGACTTCGGCCTGGCGAAATTCACCCGCGCCGACGCACCGGTCACGCGCACGCAGACGCTCATGGGCACGCCCGCCTATCTCGCCCCCGAAGTGGCGCGCCTCGGCGCGCACGCCGCGACCACCGCCGCCGACGTCTACGCACTCGGGAGCATCCTGTACGAACTGCTCGCGCAGCGAGCACCCTTCGCGGCCGACTCCCTGCCCGCGCTGCTGCGCGCGATCGCCGAGGATGCGCCCGTCCCGCCACGCCGCACGTTTCCCGACCTGCCCGTCGATCTCGAGGTGATCTGCCTGCGCGCGCTGGCGAAGGAACCCTCGCACCGCTTCGCCACCGCCACGGAATTCGCCGCGGAACTCCGCCGCTGGCTCGCGGGGCTGCCGATCCTGTCCCGCCCGATCTCCAGCGGCGAACGCCTCTGGCGCTGGTGCCGCCGCCGGCCCGCGCTGGCCGGCCTGACGGCCGCGCTCGTTGTCACTGCGACCGCCGGCGCCGTGGCTCAGTGGTCCAGCAACCGCTCGCTCGCCGCGGCCCTGGTCGCCGCCCGCGCGGCGGAAGCGGCCGCGCAGGCGCAGTTGCACGCCGCGCTCGTCTCCGAGGCCACGCTGCGCAGCAACTCCGGCCGGGCGGGCCAGCGCGACGACGCCCTCGGCGTGCTGGCCCGCGCGGCGCAACTGCAACCGGACCTCACTGTCCGCAGCGCCGTGGCGTCCGCGCTCGCGCGCGACGACCTGCGCCCCGGGCCCGACCTGCCCGCCTATTTTCCCGAGCCCACGACGCAGCTCGATTTCGCGCCCGACCTCGCGAGTTACCTCACGCCGGCGGCGGACGGCGGCATCGAACTTCGCGACACCGCCGACGGCCGCATCCTGTTTCGCTACACCGGAGCCGGGCGCTCACCGCCCCGCGTGTTCCGGTTCAGCCGCGATGGCCTGCGCTTCGCCGCCCTCCTGGCCGACCGCTCGGTCGCCCTCTGGCGCACGGACCAGGCGGCACCGCTCACCGTGCTCCCGCCGTCCCGCAGCACGGTGGTGGCCTTCGCCCTCCATCCCACCGAACCGGTCGTCGTGTACGCGAGCACCGCGGGAGAGTTGCGCCACCGCAGCCTCGCTGACGGGCAGGAGCGCGTGGTGGCGGGCGGCGGCGCGGCCGTGGTCGCCCTCAGTTTCAACCCCGGCGGCCGGCGCCTCGCGGTGGTGCGGGCCTCCACGCTCGACCTCATCGAAGCCGCCGACGGCACCGTCGTCTGGTCCCAGTCCGATAACGTGCTCGGCCTGCCGCCCGTGTGGTCGCGTGACGGCCTCGAACTGCTGACCGGCAATCGCAGCCGCAACGCGATCGACCTGCGTGACGCGGGCACAGGCAATGTCCGGCAAACGCTCGCGGGCCACTCCACGCTGCCGCACGCGCTGGCCTTCGTGGGCACCGGCGAACGCCTGGCCACCCTGGGCTTCGACGGCATGCTGCGGCTCTGGGACGGCGCCACCGGCCGCCCCATCCTGCAGGTGCCCGCACGCCCGCGCGGGCTGGCCGTGTCGCCGGACGGCCAGCGCATCGGCTTCGTCGGCGCGGGCGACCGTCCCTCCGTGCAGACGCGGACCGAGGCCCGGGTGTGGCGCGAATTCTCCGGCCGGCCGCGTCCCGGCACGGTCCCGGCGGGGCTCGCGCTGGCGCCGGACGGAAACTGGCTCGCCGCGGGAGCGCTCGAATCGATCCGGCGCGAGAACGCCTCCCACCTCGTGCATGCCGTGATCTGGGACACGCGGCGGGAGGCGACGGCCGGGCGCGTGGAATTCTGGAGCGAACGCGAGGATCGCGTGACGCTGGCGTTCACGGCCGACGCCTTCGCCTACAGCACGTCGAGCCAGGGCATCCGTCAGCGCCGGATCGAGCCGTCGCCCACCGGACGGCTGACCCTCGGGGCCGAGCGCGTCCTCGCGCCGCCCGGTCGCGCGCACCTGCAGGCGATCGGACGCGACGGCGACTGGATCGTGCGCCTGCCGGCGGACGAGTTCCGGGTCGCGCTGTGGCCCGAGGGCGATCCCACGCGCGCCGCGCCCCTCACGCTCGGAGCCGCGCCGGCGCCCCCCGCTGCCATCGTCGAGGACCGGTACGTCCTGCTCCGGGAACAGGCCTCGGCCCCGCTCCAGGTCTGGTCGCGCGACGAGGCCCGCCGTATCGGAGAACTGGATATCCAGGGCCCCGGGTGGGCCGGGCTTTCCGCCGTCGCGGGGCGCGCCGTGTTCCTGAGCCAGGACGGCTTTCGGGCCTTTACGCTCCCGGCGCTGCAGCCAATCCGCACCTGGACCGCGCGCGAAGACGGCAGTCCAGCCAAGATGTTCGCGTTTTCCCGGTCGGGGCGCTGGTTCGCCAGTGAGGTGGGCGGAAGTGGCCTCGAACTGCGGGACGCCCGCGACTTCTCGCTCCTGCTCCGGCTTGAACCACCGTTCGACCTCGAGATGAACGGACTGGTCTGGTCGCCGGACGACTCCCGCCTGTATGTCGCGTTTCGCGGCCCGCGCGTTTTCGTCCTCGATGTGACGCAGCTGCGCAAGGAACTGGCAGACCGCGGCTTGAATTGGTAGTGCCGTCAGCGCTCCCGCGGCCGTCGCGGTCCGGAAAAAAATGCGGCCCGCGGTGAAACTCGCGCCCGCGGAGGCCTGAGAATGGAATGTCATGAAAACTTCCCTCCGCCTCTGCCTCCTCCTTGTCACCGTGCTCGCCGCCAGTGCCGGCGTGCACGCCCAGTCGCCCGCGTTCGGTTTCGGCCGCGCGGCTGCATTGCCCGGCGCCGCCCCGGGTCAGCTCGTGGCGCTCGACGACCGTCACTCGATCCGCCTGCCGGCCGGCTGGAACGCCGAGCGCACCGATGAAGGTGTGCTCGTGCTGCCGCCGGGCGCGACCTTCGATCCGGCGCGGGACGACAACCCTGAAGTTTATCTGCTGAGCGCACGCGACGACTACGACCCGGCCGGCGAGGCCGAGGTCGCGCGCAATCTGGGCGCCGCGATGACGCGCGGCGGCGGCAGCGGAGGAATCCGGCAGCCGATGACGTTCGGCAACCGTCGTGGCGCCGCGTACCGGTGGTCGGTGCCGCACCAACGGACCGGGCGGATCCTCGCGTTCGACGTTTACGTCGCGGCCCTGGAGTCACACGCCGTCATCGCCATCGCGATCGGCGACGCCGCGCGGGTCCGTGCCCACGACGCCACGTTGCGCCAGGTGCTCGCCACGACTACGGCGGCGACGCCCGCCGCGACGCTCTCCGGCGGCGGGTCGCTCGCGGACGACACTCCGCTGGCCCAGCGCTGGCTCGCCAAGCTGCGGGGCAAGACCGTCCGCCAGTTCTGGGCGAGCCAGGGCATGAGTTCGGAGAAGACCCACTGGCTGAACGCGGATGGCACCTATCGCTTCAAGTCGGACAGCATGGTCTCGATCAGCGTGCCCGGGGCCAGCGCGCTCACGACCGACGGTGACAAGCAGACCGGACGTTGGCGGATTCGCGACACGGGCGGCCGCTTGTTCCTTGAGGTCACCGCCCGCAACGGTTCCGTCCGCCAGCTGCGCATCACGGAAGACGACCGCAACTGGTACCTCAACGGCGAGAAAGCCTTCGTCGAAT
>JAEUHA010000592.1 GCA_016793535.1 Opitutaceae bacterium
TGGTAGGGATTCAGCGCCGCGGGGATGTCCTGCGGCTGCCGCGTGGCGACGGCGTTGTTCCAGCCGCGGAACGTGCCGTCGAGTCCGTTGCCGGCGCCGAAGAGCCAGACGGCGGGATTGCCCTGGCGGGCGAAGATCGGGTGATTGGCGAGATTCCCGAGGGTGAAGTTGCCAGGGTTGCTGGCGCCCGTGGCCCGGTTGTCGAAGAGGGGTCGGTCCGCGGCGTACGGCGTGCCCCGCACGCTGCCCGCGGTTTCCCAGAGCGAGATCGCATCCACCGGGGTGATACGCGGCGCCCGATTGCTGAAACGCTCCACCTTTTCACCGTGCACGGAGATCGTCGTGTACTTGAACGGCTGCGCAGTGATGGCGCCGTAGTAGCGGTCCTGCCGATCGAGGTTGGGTTTCGCGAAAGTCTGCGACTCCTCGGAGAGTACGGCGGCGCGCAGGGCGAGCTTCCCCTTGAGAACCGGCTGGCTGAAATTTAACGACGCCCGCCGGGAGTCCTCGGAGCTGTACTGGAGCTCGGTGCTGACGCTGCGGCGCTGGAGGTTGGCGCGCTGGAGGCTCACGTCGACGATGCCCGACGGGCTGCCGAGGCCGAAGAGGATCGCATTGGGCCCGCGGGCGATCGTGATGCGATCGAGGTTGTAGTTGTCGGTCGGCATCGCGGCTTCGAAGAAATTGCGCGAGAGCGTGGCGCCGGTGAGACCGCGGACGCGGGTGATGTTGCGGGGCTGGAAGACGCCGAAGCCAGTGCCGTCGCCGTCGACGATCTCGTCCCGGCCCTCGATGTTGGTCGAATAGATGAGCGCCTGCTCGAAACTGTTCACGCCGAGGTCGCGCATGAAATCCATCGTCATCACCTCCATTGGCTGCGCGAGGTCCTTGAAATCCGTCTTCATCCGCGAACCGGCGAGCGTCTGCGTCGCGACCCAGCCTGTCTCGGTGTCCGCCTGGATAACGAACGGGGACAATTCGACGACGGCACTCTTGCCGGCGGGCGTGGGCGTCTGCGCCGGGGCGAGTGGCGCGGTCACGACGGCGAGCCACGGAGCGAGCCGGGCCAGGAGTGGGGTGCGTTTCGTGGGGTTGGAGTGGGGAGCGGACGTCACCGGGGCCATTGCGGCAGGGGCTGGGTGGGGAAAAGAAGATCGCTGCTAGCGCCGCACGACGGCGAGCCAGTCGTCGGTCGAGGGCGCGGTCAGGGCTGCCCGGGTGCCACCGCGGACGCGCGCTCCCGTGGTCAGCGCGCCGCCCTCGCGCGGGTTGAACCACGCGACGGTGAACTCGCCGTGCGCGTCGACGAGGTCGAGGTGGGCGGAGCCGCCTTGGGGCAGGTAGACGAGGTAGAGGACGCCGCGCTGCGCGAGGCAGTAGACGGAGTTGTCATGCTTCGCGTTGCCGACGAGCTCGTCGGCGTTGGCCATTTGGCCGAGCGGGACCTTCCCGTTGCTGAAAAACTCCAGGGCAATGCGACAGTAATCCCACGACCGGTCGCGGCTGCGGAAGTCCTCGAGGAGAAGATCGTTTTCGGGCAGCTGGTAGCCGAAGTAGTATTCCACGCCGGCGCCTCCGGCCATGAACGTGCCCCAGAGCGTGTGCTTGCGGATGTCGTGGAGGTCGTAGCCGACGTCCTTGCCGCTCCGGTCCTTCCCGGCGTAGCCCTGATAACCGGGATCGGGCGGCACGCCGAGGCTCGCGGGATTCTGCTCGTCGTTGCACACGACCCAGGGCCGGCCCGCGGCGGCGGAGGCGCGGACCCACTTGAGGGTTTGCTGGTGGGCGGTCTTCCAACTGTTCTGCGCCGAGGCGCCGGTGAGCAGTGACTGCGGGCCGAGCAACGCCTCGTAGACCCGATCCTGCTGGTTCGGGAAACTGTGGATGACGACGAGGTGGCGATACGGATCGGTGTCGTGAAGAAACCGCGCCATGGCGCGCTGCTCCTCGGGGGTCTGGGTATTTTCTTCGCCGAGGTTCCAGTTGAGCGCGAGGGCGTGGCCGAACCGGGCGATCAGCTCGCGCAGGTAGAGCCTGCGCTCGGGTCCCAGCGCGCCGCCGTCGAGTGACTCGGGCACGAGCCCGGGCTTGCGCACGGCTCCGATGCGGTTGTCGTCGCTCTCGTTCTCCTGCAGCTTGAAGTGCAGGAACAGGCCGAGGCGGGTCGCGTGGTCGAAGACGATGCCCCACTGGTCGAGCTTCGAGCAGTCGTAGTGAAACTTCTCGTCGCGGGCGACGAAGGGCCAGACGTTGTCGCCGTCACCGGCCGCGTTGTAGGTCAGGAAGGAGATCGAGTTCGCCCCCTTGCCCGCAAGGTAGTTGAGCGCGCCGATCAGGCCCTTGCCCTTGCCGCCCTGCCAGGTGGGGTCGCCGGCGCGCCAGTCCGGCACGTGCGGCGACCAGGTCTTGAGCGGCACGTTTCGCTTGAGGGCGATCGTGTCGTCGAAATCTGAATACGCCAGCAGCGTCTCGGGCGCGTCGGCGCCGGCCTTGAGGAAGGGCGCGCCGCTGCCGGCGTAGTGGAGATAGTGGCTGCCGTTGTACATGAGCCGGCCCTGGGCGCGGAAATCTCGGCCGGTCCGGGCGGTGGGGGCGATGGTGAAGGTGCCGGACTGGCCGTCGTACGGCGCGAGCGGCGCGCCGCCGCCGTGCAGCGCGGCGTGCTGGCCCTGGGTGAAGGCGATCCGGTAGGTCCACCGGCCGGGTCGGTCGGGCGAGACGTGCGCGCGCCACACCGTGCCGGAACGCGCGGCCGTGTTCGCGGCGTCCCCGTCGGCGGAGAAGTACCCGGGCACCCGGTAGCGCGGGGTGCCGGATTCGTGGGTGAACGTCACCTCGAGGCAGAGATCGGTGAACGGATTGGGCGCGGTGTCGCTCTCGGCGGCGAACGGGCCGGCCAGTTCGAGCGTGACCTTGTGCCATTGCCTGAGCTCACCGGTGATCTTGACCGTCCCGTTGCCGGCAGGCTGGCGCGCGACGGGTCTCATCGCGGCGGCGCGCCGGGCGGCGGCGAGTTCGAGGCGGGGCGCTTCGTCGCCGGGATCATCCTCGATCGCGGCGAAGACGATCCGGGACCAGCGGGCGCGGCTGCCGGCGCTGCCGCCGCGCGCCGTCGTGCGCGCGCGGAGCTCGACGGATTCGCCCTGGCTGACGGCAACGTCGCCCCAGGTCTTGGTGAATGCGGGGCCCTCCTCGAACGCGCCCAGGCTCGGCGGACACGTGAAGCTGCCGAGGCTGTGGCCGCCGAGGAGGACTTCGTATGTGGAGCTGGCGTCCGGTTCGCCGACGGCGTGCAGGGTGACCCGGTAGCGGCCGTTCCCAGCGGGTGCGGAGAAGCGGATCGCCGCGTCCTGGCGTTGCTGCGGGTTGATCGCGGCCCACGTGCCCTGCTCGAGAAGGAAGCCGGTGCCTTCGAGCTGGAGCGACGCCGCGGTCACGACGGCTGGGCCGGGGGCGGCAGGTGCGGCGGCCGGCAGCGGGTGGAGCGCCAGCTGCGCCGCGAGGACGAAGGGGACGCACCCGTGCCTCAGGCAAAGGATGATCGCCGGCCAACGACGGAGAATTTCAGGCAGACGGTTCACGACGGTCGCGGGACGGGACAGTGCTCGAGCGGCAGCGTGAGTTCGATGAGCGGGGAGACGGCATGAGCGGGACGAGGGGGCGGCTTCAGCGGGTCCGTGCAGTCGAGACGGAAGGAACCTCGTGCTGGCCGAGGTGACGAGGCGTTCGAGCGCGATACCCGCGTCCCTCCGCCTCCGGCCGTCGCCGGCTGTGCGCTCGTGCATGGTTTCGACTAGGGGCGCGGCAGGACCTTCTGCGTCGGATCGGCTTCGCGCGCGGGCAGGTCCATCGGGAGCGCGTGGCGTTCGAGGTCGGTCGTGAGGATGCGGACGTTGCGGAAGCGGATCAGGTTCGCCTCCTGCGCGGCGTCGCCCTTGGCGGAGAACGAGTGGATCTTCAGCGCGATGGGTCCGCGCGTGTACTTGTCGTGGAGCAGATGCGCGGTGGGAATGCCGTTCACCCAGACCTTCAGCGTCCGGCCGACGGCCTCGATGCGGAACCGCGCCCAGGCGTTGAACTGGTACGCGGAGCGGGCGCGTTCGTCGTGCTCGAGCGTCTGCAGCCAGAGCCAGTTGCGTCCGTAGTCGTCGAAGATGCCGCCGGTCCACCGCCGCGTGGGCGACGGATCGATCTTTACCTGGTAGCCATGCAGCCGCACGGAGGCGTCGGGCGGAGTCTCGACGCAGCGAAAAAGGATGCCGGTGTTGAAGCCTCCGGTCTGAAAGCTCTCGAGCTCGAGGATGAAGTCGCCGAACGCTTCCTCGGTGCAGAAGAACGTGTGCTCCGGCGTGCCGCGCACCATGTGGCCGGTGAGGGCGCCGTCTGCGACGTAGGTGGCGGCGCGCGGCTGGGCGCCGACGATCCTCCAGCCGGTGAGATCGCGCCCGTTGAAGAGCGCACGCCATGGTGGCTCGGCCGCTCCGGCGGTGAGCGTGACGCCGACGCAGAAGAGAAGGTGGGGGAGGAGCTTCATGGGCGGGCCTGGCGGGCGGGGTCGCCGGACCGACGCAGCGTGACGTCCGCAGCGTTCATTTCGAGGCCGATCTCGCCGCATCCGAACGCGGTGAGCTGAAGGGGTGTGCTCATGGGGTGGGCGGACGGTAGCAGGCCGGGGCCGCGCGGGACCATGGGTTAATCCACATTTTAGTTGAGAAAATGCGTCGCCGTCCGGCTGCGGTCCGGCTGCGATGGCCCGGATGAAACCGCCACCCAAGGTCGCGCTGCTCGTGGAAACCTCCAACAGCTACGCGCGGGATCTGTTGCACGGCGTCCGGGCGTGGGTGCGGGAGCACGGACCCTGGTCGATCCGGCTCTCGGAGCAGGGGCGCGGGGCGGCGGTGCCGGCCTGGTTGCGGCGGTGGGATGGCGACGGCGTGATCGCCCGGGTGGAGAACGCGGAGATCGCGCGCGGGCTGCGGGCGACCGGGCTGCCGGTCATCGACGTCAGCGCGGCGCTGCCGCAGCTCGTGTTTCCGCGGGTGGCGACGCATGCGGCCGGGGCGGCGCGACTCGCGGCGCGGCACCTCGCAGACCTGGGACTGAAGCGGTTCGCCTATTGCGGATACCATGGCGTGCACTGGTCGCGGCAGCGGGGCGACGCGTTCGCCGCGGCGGTGCAGGCCGGCGGTGGGACGTGCACGCGGTACGAGCCGCCGCCGGGGCCGGTCGACGACGAAATTGGCGCGATGGCAGCGTGGTTGCAGCGTTTGCCGCGGCCGGTCGGCGTGCTGGCGGCGATCGACCTGCGCGGGCAGCAGGTGCTCGCGGCCTGCCGGCTGGCGGGGTTGGCGGTGCCGGACGAAGTCGCGGTCATTGGCGTGCACAACGACGAACTGTTGTGCGACCTCTGCGATCCGCCGCTCTCGAGTGTGATTCCGAACGCGCGGCGCGCCGGCTACGTCGCTGCGGGATTGTTGGCGAAGGCGATGGCGGGGAAGCGGCTGCCGGTGGTGCTGCACGCGGTCGAGCCGCTGGGCGTGGCGAGCCGGCAGTCGACGGATGTGGGGGCCGTGGCCGATGCGAAGATCGCCGGGGTGGTGCGTTTCATGCGGCAGCAGGCGGCGGTCGGGGCGAACATCGGCGATGTGCTGCGGGCGGTGCCGATGGCCCGGACGGCGCTCGAGCGGCGTTTCAAGGCGGTGCTCGGCACGACGCCCCACGCGCACCTGCGCAAACTGCGGATGGCGCGCGTGCAGGAGTTGCTCGTGACGACCAACCTGCCGGTGAGCGAGATCGCGGCGGCCACCGGGTTCGAGAACCCCGAGTACCTCAGCGTGATGTTCCGGCGCGAGTGCGGGACGAGCCCGCGGGAATTCCGCGCGCGGCATCGCGGCTAACACAGCTGCACCCGGACGTCTCGACAGCCAGCGGGCCGGAGTCGGCATGGCCCGCGTCGGACGAATTCAGGCACGGGGGCCGTCCCCGTCGGGGCAGACTTCTTCCGTGCAGGCTCCTGCCCGGCGTCCACGCGTTTGGACTCAACGGCGGATCAC
>JAEUHA010000612.1 GCA_016793535.1 Opitutaceae bacterium
AATGTCCGACAAGCTCACTGAGATCATGGCCTGGAAACGACGCGAAATCGCGCCGCGCCTGCGTCCGGTTTCGGAGACCGAGCTGGCCCGCGCCGACGCGGCGCTTCCCCGCCCGCCGTCCTTCGCCACGGCCCTGCGCCGCGCCGACGGCAACCTGGCGGTGATCGCCGAGATCAAGCGGCGTTCGCCCTCGGCCGGCGACATCAAGGCCGGCGCGTCCTCCCTCGACCAGGCACGGCGCTACCAGGCGGCCGGCGCCGACGCGCTGTCGGTGCTCACCGACGAAAAGTTTTTCGGCGGCACGATCGAGGATCTTCGCGGCGTGACCGCCCATTTCGCCGCGTCGCCGCCCGCGCGGCCGTGCCTGCGGAAGGATTTCATGGTGCACGCCCTCCAGGTGCTCGAGGCGCGCGAGGCCGGCGCCAGCGCGATCCTGCTGATCGTGCGGGTGCTCACCGACGAGGAGATGAAGACCCTGTACGCAGCGGCGACGTCGGCCGGACTCGACGCGCTGTTTGAGGTCCACAACGAAGCCGAGATCGACCGCGCGGTGGCGCAGGGCGCGCGGATCATCGGGGTGAACAATCGCGACCTCGCCATCTTCAAGACCGATCTCGGCCTCAGCGAACGACTGATCCCGCGCCTCCCGCGCTCCGTCACTGCCGTCAGCGAAAGCGGCATCTTCACCGCCGCCGATGCCGCGCGGGCCCGCGCCGCCGGGGCGCACGCGATTCTCGTCGGCGAGGCCCTCATGCGCGCTGCGGATCCGGCCCGGCTCATCGCCGCGTTTCGCGACCCCTCGCCCGCGCGGCCCGGTCATTGAACCGGCGCCCCGCCGGGCACACCCGGCGCTTTTCATGACCCAACGTCCCATCACAGCGTTCGCGAAACTCGGCGGACTCACGTTCCTGCCCCGCACCCTGGACAAGATTCGCAAGCACGCCCGCGGCGAACTCCACCCGGACCACCACGAGTTTCTGGGCAAGGGCTTCGACGGCCGACTCTGCCATTTCCTCGGGCTCGACTACGAAGCCTTGAAGGTCCGCGTGCTCGCCGGCGGCAGCGACGACGAGATCTGGGCCTGGTGCCAGCAACACGGCCGCAGGATCGATGAAGTCGATGTGCTCATCTGGAACGGCTTCGCTACCAAGCGCGGCTGGCGCGACGAAGCCACGGTCAATCTCGAGAAGAACAAGTCCGACAGCGGACTCGCCCATCGCACGGACCTCCTGACTTTCTTCGACTATTACGAAGTCGACGAAGGCCGCGCCCCGCGCTGAGCCATGCCGCTCACTCCGTCCGCGACCCGCGATTTGCTGGCCCGGCTTGGCCACGCCCCCAAGCGTTTTCTCGGGCAAAATTTTCTGGTCGACGGCAACATCGTCCGGAAATCGCTCGAGCTGGCCGAGGTCGGCAACGGCGACGTGGTGGTCGAGATCGGACCGGGCCTGGGCACGCTCACCACCGCCCTGCTCGAAGCCGGAGCGACCGTCTGGGCGGTGGAAAAGGACCGGACGCTACACGCGCACCTCACCGAGACGCTGCTGCCGCGCTTTCTCGGCCGGTTTCATCTGCTCGAGGGCGATGCAGTGGAGCATCCCCTGGCGGGACTCGGCGCGGAGGCTGGGTTGCCGCAGTCGCAGCTGTGGGCGGGGCGCCCCCACCCCGCGGAAAATGAGCTTACTCCAAAAGGAATGCGGGGTGAGGGCACCCCGCCTACAACTGACGCGACCGCGACACCTGCCTTCAAGGTCGTCGCCAACCTGCCCTATGCGATCGCCACTCCCTGGCTCGACGCGGTGCTGAGTGGCCCGCTGCCCCTCCGGATGGTCCTGATGCTGCAACAGGAGGCCGCCCAGCGCTACGCGGCGCAGCCGGATTCGAAATCGTTCGGCGCCATTTCGGTCTTCTTGCAGTCGGCTTACGATATCGCCCCCGGACACAAGGTCGCGGCGGCGTGCTTTCATCCGCGCCCCGACGTCGAGTCGCACCTGCTCAACCTTCGGCGCAAGGACGCACCGTACGTTTTCACCGCCGGAGCCAAGGCCGTGATCCGCTCGTGCTTTCAGCAGCGGCGGAAGCAGATCGGCGCCCTCCTGCGGGATCGGCTGCCCGGGGCCCGCGAGCGGGTGCGTGACATCCTGTCGGCGCATGGCCTGACCGAACAGGCCCGGCCCGAGGCGATCGCGGTGGACGTTTGGAAAGAACTCGCGGTTCTCTGTCCACCGTTGGCTTGAAAGTCGCGTCCGCCCGGCTACTGATTCGGGACTCCCATGGTCCGCCCAACCCTTGCCGTCCTGTTCACGCTCGCCACCGCCTTTTCCGCTCTGGCGCAGGGACTCACCGGTCGGATCGAGGGCAAGACGTACGTCTCCCCGACGGGCGTCTTCCGCGTCGTCATTCCCGTGCTGCCCGAACTCGGCGGTGAAGTCACCGACACGCCGAACGTCGTGACCTTCCAGGACGACTTCAACGTCCACGTCAGCATCGCCGCTTTTCCGCAGGACGCGACCCAGCGCTGGGAACTGTCCACGCGCGGCGTGAAGGATTACCTGATTTATTTCTTCAGCAATTTTGTCCTCGCCGACTTCCGGCAGTCGTTCGAAGGCGCGCAGATCGAGAGCGCGAAGTTCCTGCCGGGGCAGCTGGATGGAGCGCTGCTGACGTACCTGCTCGTCCCTGGCGGCACGATGTTCGCCGACCGCGTGCCGCGGCTCACGGCCGACCGGATCCCGGTGGCCAAGCGCGGCAACCTGCTCTTCGTGCGCAACGGCCACATCATCGTGATCAGCATCGAGCTCGCGGAGCGCGTGATCGAGGGCCGCAGTTACGCCAAGACGACGGCCGAGGAGGACGAGATCCTCCGCAACCGGCTCAACGACATCGTCGGCAAGATCACGTTCGCGAAGCCGCCCTCCGCGGAAGCCGCCAAGAAGTGAGTGCCCCTTCCTGGGAGCGCGGGCGCCCCCGCCCGCCCAGACCGTTCCGACGTTCGCGCACGACCGCGTTCCTCCTGATCGGCCTCTCACTGCTGTTCAGCGGCTGCGTCTACCTGCGCCTGCTTGAGCTGAAACAACAACTGGGGCGCTTCGACCAGCATTTCTCGCTGGCGACGAACGAA
>JAEUHA010000622.1 GCA_016793535.1 Opitutaceae bacterium
GCCCTCACCCCGCGGGTTTCAGGTCTCGCCCGCGGCAGCCCGCGGGGTGAGGGCACCCCGCCTACATTTCGGGTTTTGGCTCCCGCAAATCATGAACGGTAACCGGTCTGCGCCCGGGACTCCGTCGACTCCGGCGGCACGTTCCCTGCCCCTGCTGTGGCTCGTGCTGGGCTGCGCCGTCCTGCTGGCGCTGCGGAAGCCCTGGGCGCTGCACACCCCGCAGCTCTGGGCGGAGGACGGCAGCATCTTCCTCACGCAGGACGAGGAAATGGGCCTCCGGGCGTGGTGGCAGCCGTACAACGGCTACCTGCACCTGCTGCCGCGGCTGATCGCCTGGATCGCGAGCCACACCGCCGACGTGGCGTGGTGGCCGGCGATCTACAACGGGCTGGCCTACGCGATCAACGTGGCGCTCTTCGCGCGGCTGGCGTCGCGACGCGTGGAACTGCCGGCCAAGGCCGGGCTGATGCTCGCCTTCGTGCTCGTCGTCGGCACCGGCGAGGTGCTGATCAATGTGACGAACCTGCAGTGGGTGACCGCGTTCTTCCTGCTCCTGCAGGTGTTCACGGCCCGGCCGGAGACCCACGCGCAACGCGTGGGGGACCTCGCGCTGCTCGCCGTGGTCGGGTTGAACGGTCCCTTTGCGCTGCTGTTCGCGCCGCTGCTGGGCTGGCGGGCGTGGCGTGAGCGCAATCTGGATACGCTGCTGGCGTTCGCCGTGCTCGGCGCCTGCGCCGCGGTGCAGGGCTGGCTCGTCACCCGGGCGGGGGCGAATCTCAGCCTGCATGCCGGCACCGAGCCGTTCCGGCCGCTGATGGCGCTCTCGATCACCGGCAGCCGGCTCGTCACCTGGACGGTGCTGGGCCCCTGGGCCGTGCGCGCGTGGCCCTTCGCCGTGCACGCGGCGATCGCGGTGGGTTGCATCGGCGGGCTGCTGGCCTGGGCCCTGCGCCGGGATGCCCGGCGACCGGTGCGCGCGTGGCTGGTCGCAGCGTTCTGCCTCGTGACCGCGGCCTGCGCCTATCGGGTGCGGGCCGACACGTGGCAGGACGACAATCTGGTCAACGGCGACCGCTACTTCTACATCTCCCGCGTCCTGCTCGCCTGGCTGGTGATCCTGGAATGGAACGCCATCCCGCGCGCGGTCGCCTGGGGCGCGCGGCTGCTGTGTATCGCCGGAGTGGTGACGCACGCGCCGTTCTTCACGCTGCCCGCGCCGCCGGACTACAAGTGGGCCGAGCACTGCGACCCCATTCGTCGCGGCGTGCCGGCGAACATCCACACGCTGCCCGAGGGCTGGTGGATCGAGTATCCCGGGCGGAGCCCCGAAACGCGCTGAAGGCGCGCGTCGGGGGTGTAAGGGTTTAGGTGAAAGGTGTAAGGACGATGGCTTATCAGTCGTTTGAGCAGTTGGAAGTATGGCGCCTGGCGCGGAAACTGGCCGGCGACGTCTATGCCGAAATTCGGCCATGTCGCGACTTCCACTTTCGCGGGCAGATCACGAATGCGGTGTGTTCGATTGCGAACAACCTCGCTGAAGGATCGGAGCGCTTGCACCGAAAGGAGTTCATCATGTTTCTCGGCTACGCCAAAGGCTCGGCCGGCGAGGTCCGCAACCAGCTCTATCGAGCCGAGGATCTCGGCTACATTACATCAGACCGGGCGGCCCAACTCCGGGCCGATGCTCGCTTGCTTGGCGGCAAAATCTACGCCCTCATTCGCAGTCTCTCGACCGCAACCTTAGTCCTTAAACCTTAACCCTAAAACTCTTTGCCCCGCAAAGACCTCCTCGTCACCGGTTCGTCCGGGCTCATCGGCTCCGAAGTCTGCGCCTATTTCGCGCGCGAGCTCGGGTACACCGTGCACGGCGTCGACAACAACCAGCGCGCCGTGTTCTTCGGGCCCCAGGGCGACACCCGCTGGAACCAGCAGCGGCTCATTCAAGACCTGCCGGGGTTCGTGCACCACGAACTCGACATTCGAAACCGGGCCGGCGTCCTGGCCCTGGTGCGGGACATCAAGCCGGCGGTGATCGTGCACACGGCGGCGCAACCGAGCCATGATCGCGCGGCGGCCATCCCGTTCGACGATTTCGACACGAACGCGGTGGGCACGCTGAACCTGCTCGAGGCCGCGCGGCAGGCCTGCCCGGAATCGCCGTTCGTGCACATGAGCACGAACAAGGTGTACGGCGACGCCCCCAACCGCATCGCGCTGCGCGAGCTCGAGACGCGCTGGGACTACGCCGATCCCGCGTACGAACACGGGATCGCGGAGACGTTCACCATCGACCAGTCGAAGCACTCGCTTTTTGGCGCCTCCAAGGTGGCGGCCGACGTGATGGTGCAGGAGTACGGACGCTATTTCAACCTGCCGACCTGCGCCCTGCGCGGCGGCTGCCTCACCGGGCCCAATCACAGCGGCGTCGAACTGCACGGGTTCCTCAGCTACCTCGTGAAATGCAATCTCGAGGGCCGCGAGTACAAGATTTTTGGGTACAAGGGAAAGCAGGTGCGGGACAACATCCACTCCCTCGACGTCGCCCGCTTCATGGCGGCGTTCGTCGCCGCCCCGCGGGCGGGAGAAGTCTACAATCTCGGCGGCGGCAAGGCCAACTCCTGCTCGATCCTCGAGGCGTTCAAGATCGCGGAGACGTTTTCCGGCCGGCCACAGCACTACACGTACGTCGATCAGAACCGCGCCGGCGACCACATCTGCTACTACAGCGATCTGCGCAAAATGCGGGCCCACTATCCGGGCTGGGACATCACGCAGTCGCTCGAGGAGACGATCCGGCAGATCGTCGACTCGTGGCGCCGGCGGCAGCAGGGCTAGGCAGGCGGCCGGGGACGGCCGCGCTCCCACAGGAGAGAGGCGCCATTTCGGGGTGTCATTCCGCGCGACGCTGTGTTTCGTGGAGCCCTTCCGCTCATGTCCGACTTCAAGCACTACTTCGGCGTCGCGCCCTCCGACCAGAACGCCCTCGACCTGTTCGCCGGTGAGTGGTCGTCGCAACCGCCGTCGAGCCGTCCGGAGCTCAAGGCGGGCGTGACGCCGCTGTTCGACGACCCGCGCATATCCTGGGCGCACCACCAGCTGATCGCGATGGGGCTCGAGGGCGGGGTCACGAATCGGGACGTGCTCGAACTCGGTCCCCTGGAGGGCGGGCACACGTACCTGCTCGACCGCCTGGGCGCCCGGTCCGTGACGGCCGTGGAGGCCAATGCGCGGGCCTATCTGAAGTGCCTCATCGCGAAGGAAACCTTTGGCATGCCCCACTCCCGCTTCCTGCTGGGCGACTGCCTGGCGTATCTGAAAGCCGGAGACACCGTGTTCGACGTCGGCATCGCTTGCGGCATCCTCTACCACCTCACGAACCCGGTGGAGCTCCTGGAACTGCTGGGACGCCGCAGCCGGGCGCTGTTCCTGTGGACGGTGTTCTACGATCCGGAATTCGTGGCCCAGAACCCGGTGCCGGGCGCGAAGTTTTCGGAGGCGCTCGAGATGGAAACGGCGGGCTTCAAGCACACCGTCCATCGTTTCAACTACGGACCGTCCCTCGACTGGAAGGGATTCTGCGGCGGGGGCGACGTCTACAGCTACTGGATGGAAAAGGACCAGATCCTCGGCGCGCTGCGCCAGTTCGGCTTCACCGATTTCCGGACCGAGGTCCATCCGAACGTCCACGGCAGCGCCCTGCTCGTGGCGGCGCGAAAGGCGTGAGGAGGACGACGTTGAGAGTTCAGAGATGGACCGTTCGCGGCCGCCGGGCAGCATCGATAGAGGGGGCTCTCAACGCTCAACCCTGGTTCGCCACCAAATCTCACCCATATTTGACGTCGCCAGGCTGCGGCGCAT
The DNA here is from genome assembly GCA_016793535.1 of Opitutaceae bacterium. GTDB lineage: Bacteria > Verrucomicrobiota > Verrucomicrobiia > Opitutales > Opitutaceae > ER46. Next base: position 3,859 of record JAEUHA010000622.1, read on the forward strand.
GGTCTAGCTGACCGATCGTTTCCGACATGAGCCTGGCGCGCATTTCCCTCCTTCCCTTCCTGGCTGCCGCCGTGCTGGCCGCGGCGGAGAAGCCGGCGGGCCTGCCGCGATCCTCGCCCTTCCTGCCCGCGGGCACGCCCGGGGCGCCGGCGGAAGCGGCGTCGGAGTCGATCGAGTTCGCCGGGATCAGCACCGTCGGCAAGCGCACGGATCTGATCATTCACGACAAGGCGACCAAGCGGAATCACTGGATCGGCAAGGGCGAGACCAAGGAGGGCATCTCCGTGGTCAGCTACGACGAACAGCGCCAGCAGGTCGTCGTAAAGGTAAACGGGACGGAGAAGACCCTCGCCCTCCGCAAAGTGGCGAGTCCCAGGGGCGGCGGGCCCCGACCAGTGGCGCCGCAGCCGACCGGGTTCAACGTTCCCGCGGTTCCTTCCCCGGCCGTCGCCGCGACCGAACCGGTCGTGATCACGCCGGGCACCGGCTCCGGACAGGCTGGAATGACGATTTCCGCGGCACCCGCGGCTCCGGCGGCACCCGACACCCCCGAATCCACCCGGATCCGGCAGGAAACCGAGGCCCGGATGCTGGTGAGCGATCTCCTCGAGATCGGCATGGCGCAACGCAAAGCCTACGAAGAGGCGCAGCGCAAGGCCGCGTCCGGCGAGAACCCGGCGCCGGCCAATCCGGAACCGCCGAAATAGGCGAGCATCCGCCGGGGGCTGGAAAGGCGCGGCAGGCGTGGCTTCATGCCACGACGGAACGGGAACTCGCGTTTTCAGGTCGCGGCGTAGCGCCGCTCCGACCGCGGCACAGCCATTCGTAACTGCAGACGCCTTTCCTGCCTACGCCGCGGGTTTGCGGCCCCAGCCGTAGACCCAGAAGTCGAGCCGGCCGGCGACCTGCACGTCGGCAAACCCCGCCCGCTTCAGGAACGTCTCGATTTCCGGCTGCGTCGAACACTTCGAAATCTGCGAAGGCCGCTCACTGGGCTTGAAGCGCAGCCGGCTCTCCTCGAACACCGCCCAGCCGGCCGGCGACGCGAGATCGACGTTGTCGCAGTAGAAGCGGCCGCCCGGCTTCAGCACCCGCTTCGCCTCGAGCACGTAGTTGTAGCGGTCCCACTCCTCCAGGTGCATGAACACGACGGTGGTGTAGACGACGTCGATCGACGCATCCGGAATCGGCCGGAGGTCGTAGCCCGAGATTTCCTGGAGCCGCGTGTTGGTCAGACCGAGCAGCCGGCGGCCCGCCAGGCGTAGCATGTTCGCGGATACATCGCAGCCGACCCACTCCCGGATGAAGGGCGACAGCACGCGCCCGACCCGGCCCACGCCGCAGCCGATCTCGAGAAACGTGTCGTCCGGCCGGATGCCGACTGTCTCCCGCAGCACGTCCATCGTGTCCTCCGCATCGGCGTGGAACTTGTCCTCGTCGGTGTAGCCCGAAACGACCAGGTAGGCGTCCTGCTTGGACCCGGAGAGGGAATTCCAGACCGACTTGTAGTCACCACGCAGCTGGCTCATGGCGGCGAGACAACGAAGGTCGCTCGCGCGCGTCAAGGACACCCCACCCCCGGGAGCGCGGACGTCCCCGTCCGCATCCCATCCAGCGGACGAGGGCGTCCGCGCTC
>JAEUHA010000668.1 GCA_016793535.1 Opitutaceae bacterium
ACTTCACCCCGCCGGGGCAACTGGACCTGCACCTCCTCGATGACAAGGGGCTGGCCCGCCTGATACAAGACCGCCGCCTGGGCGGTGACGAAATCCGGAGTCACGGGTCCGACGAGAAGACCGATCGGCGCGGGCGTCAACGGGCGAAGGGTGGAGAACCGGCTGACGAGGTGCCGACCGGTCCGCGGTGCCGACCGAGCCAGGGGGCGTCGGCACGTTCCTCCGCGCCCATTCAGAAATCAAAGCTGTTGGTCAGCAGGAAAACGCGGGGCTCCGGATACTGGAAGACAACGGGCGCGCCGCTCGTGGAGAGTCCGCTTTGGGCGATCAGTTTGTCGTCATCCAGGACGTTGCGGACATTGAGCGAGATCGACCAGCGAATCCGCTTGGAGAACAGGGACGTCGTATAGCCGGCGACCGCATCGGTGTTGAACGTCTTGCCGCCCATGATCGGCCGGCTCACGTCCGCGATCGTGATGCTCGAGTTGGCGGGGAAGAGCCCCGGCGTGCTCAGGATCGGATCCTTCACGTCGGCCGCGTTCACGGTCCGGTCGCGGTACCCGAGGATGCGGTCGCCGCGATAGCGCAGGCTGCCGCCCAGGCGGAAGCCCTTCAGAAATCCCGACTGGAAGCGGTACGACGACGTGACATTGCCGCGCCACTTGACTTCCTGACTGACGGCCTGGCCCTCGCTCTCGCGCAGGAAAAACCAGCCGAGGGCGGCGCTGCGGATGTAGGCCAGCAGGGGTTCGTTGAGATTGGTGTTGGTGTTGAAGTGGAGCTGCGTCGGGCCGGTACCGCCGGCGCGCAACGGGGCCGAGGTGTCATTCGCCGCGGCGAGCCAGTCCTTCAACCGGTAGGCCAGGACGTCGAACCAATCGCCGGCGATCCGGGAGCTGCGCGTGTTGTTCCGGGCCAGGCTGGCGCTGACGCTCCAACCACGCACGGGGTTAGCGACGAGCCGGTACTCGACGCCCTTGGCGACGCGATCGGACCCGATGTTGTACTTCAAGCTGTAGGCCGTGGCCGCGGTGCCCTCGCTGGGCCAGGCCAGCACGTCGTCCTGGAAATAGCGGAACGGACTGGCCGCATCGATCCCGTTGTTCGATCCCCCGACGACCGGCGCGCCGATCGCCGTGCTCTCATAGCGGCCGCCGGACTTCAGCAGCGCGTGGTTCTGGACGGACTTCTCGATGTGGATCGCCGTCCAACGGATGTCGGTGCGCTCCTGGCCGGAGTTGCCGCCAACGGCGGCCGGGGCCGGCACCGTCACTCCGCCACCGGAGACGCCGAGATAGACCGAATCGTACCAGTTCACCCGCAGCACGAGCTTGTCCTCGAGCACGCGCAACGAGATGCCGTACTCACGCGTGGTGCCGTCGTCGAGCTGGGCCTCGGCCCCGGTCGGGGACTTGCGGGTGAAGTCGGCCACGAACGCCGAGGACGACTCGGTGTAGTGCAGGCTCGGGATTCCGTTCCGGCCGAGCGGATGGATCACGACGCCCTTCAGGCGGGAGGTCACGCGGTACTTGATCGCCGCCTCGAGCGAATCGAACTCGCCGCCGCGGGAGAGCATCGCGTCCCACGGTTCGAACCCGGCGTTGCCGACGGCCTGGCCGGTGCTGGCGAAGCTGAGCGCGGTGCCGTTGCGAACGGGCTCCTCGTACTGGCCCGTCAGCGCATTGTAGCGCCGCGGCGCCCGGGTGCCCGCCCCACCCTGCCCGACCCAGGGCGCAAACGAGGCGTTGGAGAAGCGCTCACCCACGGTCAGGTTCAGGCGACCCTGGAGGAAACTGCTCTGCAGTCCGTACTGCATCGCATGCTCGGTCTTCTTCCCGTTCGAGGTCGCGACCTGCGCGCCGTACGGGCTGCTCATGCCGGTGTTGACCACGACGTCGCGGCCGGCGGAATCGCGGCCGATGACGAGCGTCTCGCTGTCCCAGAGATTGAACGGCGCGCGCACGTGGAACTGGCCGGTGCCGCTGTTGCTCTGCGGCGTGTCGAGGTAGAATCGCGCGCGGAGACGACGGGTGTTCCGGGTCGTGTCGTTGGCGGCGTTGGTGCCGGCGGGATACGTGATGCCGTCGAAGGTATTGTCCGAGATGATACGCGGATTGTTGTTGTTCTGCTGGACGCGCATGTTCTCCGAACCGGTGTACATCACCGCCGCCTGGTGCGAGCCGAGCCAGCGCCAGAAGCCGGACCTTTTCTGCAGGTCGAGCGCGTAGGCCGCCTGCAGCCGGCGCTCCTCGCGGTGGTTCCGCCACATGCTGCCGGTCATGTCGTCCTCGACGTAGTACCGCCCGAGATTGGGATTCGGCGTGACCCCGTCAGGAAGGAAGCGGTTCACGTCGATGCGCAGGTCGGTGTTGTTGCCGGAGAGGAAGCTCAGGGAGCGCGTGTCGAAGACCTCCTGGTTGTAGCCGCCCTCGAGGTAGAGATCGCGCCAGGGATTGAGCTCGAAGATCAGGCCGCGGATCGAACCCCGCCAGCGCCGCTGCATCGCGTTGCCCACCACGCTCTGATCGAGCGGGTAGATCGCCGGATCGATGATGCTGGGATCCACCGAGCCGTCCAGCGGCCGGCGCGACGTCACCGTGTTGCTCCAGTTGCGGATCGCGGTGGGCTGGACGCCGGTGAGGCCGTAGACGACGGTTGCGGCGGCGTTGCTGAAGCGCTCGAGGGAGGCGGCGACGTCAGCGCCCTGCGCGTTGAAGGCGGTGTTGAATTGCGCCGCGGTGCTGGTGGCGGTGAGCCCGGCGTTGTTGAAGGTCGGCCGCGAGGCGGTCGCGAGCCACGGGCTCACGCGGTCCGCGACGAGCGTGTTGGCGACGTTGCGCTGCTTCTGGTCGAAACGCTCATACCAGGCCCGGAGCGCAAAGCGGCGCGAGGGCTGGAAGAGCACCGACGCGAACAGGCGTTCGGTCCTTGAGCCGACGTCCTCGCGATAGTCGCGCTCGTCGGCGCGCAGCCCGGCGACCCGCACGCCGAGCAGGTTCCGGATCAGGGGCTGGCTGAGGCTGAGCGACGCGCGCAGGGAGCCGTTGCTGTCCGCGCGCACGGTCGTGTTGCCCGTGAACTTGCGCAGGTCGGGCCGGTCGAAGGCGACGTCGTTGGTGCCGCCGGCGAAACCGGAGCCGAAGAGGATGGCGTTGGAGCCCGAGACGAGCGTGAAGCGCCGGCCGGTATTGTAGGTGTCGAGCGGCACGTTCGTCTCGAAGAAGTCGTGCGTGTTGTTCGAGCGGCTCAGCCCGCGCGTGCGGCTGCCGTAGGCGGACGAGAACACACTGTTGGTGTTCGGATCGGTGCCCGGAGTGAAGTTCTCGTCGTTCGACTCGATGTTCATCGAGTAGCGCAGTGCCTCGTCGAGCGTGAGCGCGCCGATGTCCTCGAGGAATTCGGACGTCATGACATCGATTTGCGACGCGACATCGCGCAGCTCGCTCTTCAGCCGGGTGCCGCCGAGCGTGCTGGTGGCGGCGTAGCCGACATCGGACGTGGCATCGACCGTGAACGGGCTGAGCACGAGGGTCTCCTTGTCTGGAGCAGCGGCGGTCGGCGTCACCGGGGCGGGCGAAACCGTCTGGGCATGGCCGGTGGCGAGGGTGAGCGCCACCGGAAGGAGGAGAAGGGAGAGACGCATGGGGCGATGGGAAACGCGGGCCCGGCCGTGAAATCCCCCGGCGAGGTCAAAGGCCGATGGAACGGGGTCTTGGGCGGCCGGGGTAGACCGCAAAGGGTGGAGGGCACGAGCACGCCACACACGACGGTGGAGTCAAGGCACGGTGATCCGGCGGGGCGGCTGGCAACGGTCGGAGCGGCGTCACTCCGCGACGTTAAGCTCGGTGCCATGTTCGCTCGCGGCGGGAAGCCGCTCCTGCCACCGGAGGGTCCTCAGACTTACTCGCGCCCGGATCCGACCCTTGGTCTCGCCGCCGCGGGGCTCACCGCCCGTGGACGAGATTTGCTTGTCGTCCGAATTGTTCGTCGGCATTCCCGAGCGCGCTT
>JAEUHA010000670.1 GCA_016793535.1 Opitutaceae bacterium
TCATTAGCCGACAAGGAATTATGGGACGGAACCTGGGAGCGCCGACGCCCTTGTCCGCCGAGCTTGAGAAGCGGACGGGGGCGTCCGCGCTCCCAGGAGGGAAGATCCTCACCGGCTTCTCCACGCCACTCCCAGTAATCCCAACGCCGCCATCCCCGCCACGTACACGATCAACAGCCCGTGCTTCGTCGCCCGCCAGGCCCAATACGACGCGCCGCCCATCTCGACGGGGCCCGAAAACGCCACCCAGCCGCCGGCGGAACGGTCGGTCGCCACGACGACGAACGGCTTCTCCGGGGTGCGCACGTACGCGGCCCGCCAGGTGTCGTGCGGCCGACGCGTGGGAAAGACCTCCGCCACCTTCACGCCGGTGGCCGCATCGTGCAGCGCCAGCGACACGGCGTGATTGTACGGCGGGCCGACGTCGCCGGCGGTCTCGAATTTGAGCCACGGGAAACGCGAGGTGAGGGGCTGACTCTGCCAGACGCCCTGGCCGGCGAGGCCGTCGGGTCCGAACGAACCCCAGGTCAGCAACGCGTCGAGCGGGGCGGTGGCGGGCGAGAGTCCGCGGCGCGGCGGCGTTTCCGAATCGTCGAGCCGCGCGTCGTTCTCGAGAAAGCCCGCGTTGTTCCCGGTTGCCGCCACGAGCGGCAGCGGTGCCCGCAGCGGCGCCGCCATCAGCTGACGGAGACTTGGTCGCGCGAGCCGCTCGATCAGTCCCTCGGCGCTCGGAAACGGAATCTCCGGACGCGCGAGTTCCTTCGGGTCGTTCGACGCCAGGTAGCGCCGCATGTTGCTCTCGGCTTTCAGGTAGTACTTCTTCGCGTCGGCCAGCTCCCAGCGCACGGTGTGCGCGAGCAAGTTGTACAGTCCCATGCTCAACGTGAGCGTCCACGCGAGGCCGAGTCCGTAAACCGCGAGGCGCGTCCGCGTCGCGGGCCACGCGGCCGACAACAGCCAGCCGAGCGCGAGCACATTCACCGCGGCCCCAAAGGTCAGGGTGTCCATGTAGCGCGACGCCGGATAGTCGGCCCCCCTCCCGCGCGCGTAGGCCGTGGCGACGAGCTGCACGAGCACCCACAGGCCGAGGGCGAGGATGGCGAGGGCGGTTTCCTCCCTGGGAGCGCGGGCGGCCCCGGCCGCATAGCTCGTACGGCCGACGGGGACGCCCGCGCTCCCCGAGCGGCTCCGCCGGAGTGCCGTGCGTCCCACCCCCCACGCCACGGCGGCCCACGGCAGCCACAGCAGCACCGCCGCCCAATGTTTCTCCCGCCAAGGCCACTGCAGGCTGTGCACGATGGTGAACACGAAATCATGCACCGTCTTTGCCTTCAGGTCGCGGTGCCACTCGACTTCCACGCGGGTCAGCAGGCCGACGGCCACGCAGGCCGCCATCAGGACCCAGGTCGGCCAGGTCTCACGCCACGTCAGCGCGCGCCGCCACCACCGCCAGCCGAGCACGACGAGCACCACCGCGGCGGCGATGAAGCCCGACGCCATGGTCCCGAGGGCCAGCACCGCGGCGAGCAGGCCGCCCCACCACGCCATGCTGCCCGTGCGTGCGAATGGAACGGATACGATCGCGGCGAACGAAAGCCCCGCGAGCCAGTACTGCTGCGAGTGAAATCCGCCGAGCACGTTCTGCCAGGCGACCGGCAGGCCGAAGAGTGCGGCGAGGAGCACAAACAGCGGGACCTGCCATCGTGCCGCCATCACCCGACGCCCGACGAGCCAGAAACCGACGGCGAGGCCGGCATGGAGCAGCGCGTTCGTCGCCGCCTCGAGCCGCGAATCCCACTGGCCGTTGAGCAGGACGAGCGCGAGGTTCTGCAGCTTCGTCATGATGACCCGGTGCTCGTTGTGCGGATGCACCAGGTGGCGGATGAAATTCTCGTTCTCGAACCAGGGAATGAGCAGTTCCAGCGCCTCGGCGTCCCATTGGTCCCAGTCCGGCATCGCCGACCCGTAGCGGTCGAACGTGGCCCACTTGCCTCCGACGATGAGGAGGAACAGGCAGACGGCAAAGGCGGCGGACAGGACGCGCTTCATTCAGCTCGTGCGCTGCACGCCTCCCAGTCCCGGCGTGCGCGCCGCCCACTGGGCGAAGGGTTGCGCATCAGCCCGCAACACGGCGCGCGGGTCGCCGCCGGTGCGAAGCCGGAACGCGTCGGCGTCGGCCCGCGCCCGCCAGCCCTTCGTCACGCGCAGGACGGCGAGCACGCCGTTGGGACTCGCGGATGGAAAGCCGTCCACCAGGTCGACGATCTCCCAGTGCAGCCGCGGCAGCCCGGGGCGCACCGGCGGCCGCGCGAGGGTTTCGAGCAGGTCGCGCAGGTTCGAGGGCTCGAAGGTGTGAAAGTGAATGTTGATGTCCTCTTCGCGCGCGACGGCGGCGTGAAGTCCGCGCGCGACGTCGACGCGGCGCGCCGGAATCTCCTCCGGTGCGATCCCGGGTTGGTAGAGCGACCAGTCGATCCCGAACGCAAAGTCGTCGATGTGCGTCGCGTCGCAGGCGGTCGTGCCCTGCTCGAAGTCGGAGAGCAGGTGGTCGACCGGGGTGAGCGCGCGGCCGCGGTCGAAGGTCGCGAGCCGGTTGGGCACGATGAGGTAGACGATGCCGCCGGGCCGGACGACGCGGTACCACTCGACGAGTGCGGCGACGGGGTTCGCCACATGCTCGAGCACGTGCGACGCGAGCACGTAATCGAGCGCGTGATCGTGAAACGGCAGCGCAGTGGCGTGACCGTAGAAATCGGCGTCGCAGGTGTCCGCGCCGAAGGCCTTGAAGCAATCGACCTGGATCGCCGGCGGCTCGAGGCCGGGCACCGGTTTGCCGCCGGCGCCGACCTCGACGCCGATTTTCCCCGCTCCTATCCACTGCGCGATTTTCTCCGCGTGTGTCATGCGCGTGGTGGGCAGTTTGAATGTGGGAGGGGCTTTATGCCCCGACGGGTCGCGGGATAAACCCGCTCCCACCGTTTCAGGCGGCTGGAAATGCGACCTCGCGTCCTCATGCGGGTCGGGTCGCGACGGCGAACAGATGGTAGTACAGCGGTGTGCCCTCGATCGTCCGCAGCGGATAAGGTCCGTGAAAGCGCAGTTCGACCTCCGGGTAGAACTCCCGCAGCAGCGCGCCGAGACTCCAGCGGGTGAAGAAATTCTTGTGGTCGCCCTCGAGCATGTGCCACGGCACCGCGAGGTGATCCCACAGGTAGCCGAGCAGTTCGCAGTTCGGCACCGATACGATCAGCTGGCGCGGCGCCACGCGGCTCACTTCCCGCAGAAAGCTGCGCGGGTCGTCGATGTGCTCGAGCACGTCGAGGCACAGCGCGGCGTCGAAACTGCCGTCGGCCGCCGGCAGCGCGCGGCCGTCGGTGTGCGCGTGCGGAAGGCCGAGTCGCGTCAGCTCCGCGCAGTCCCCCGCATCGATTTCGACGCCAAACCAGTCGTAGCCGTCGGCCCGCAGCCCGCGGCCGTACGACCCGATCCCGCAGCCGACGTCGATAACGCGGCGCGGTGGCGCACCGAGGTAACGGCGGAGCAGGAGGTCGATCTCGCCGTTGGGGTGGGCGAGGGACGGGCCTTCGGTGAAGATCTGCGCGCGGCGCTGGATCGCCGTGGTGCGTTGATCGAGGAGGACGCCGAAGTGGTTCCGCCGGTAGTCGCGACCGAGGACCTCGACCGCGGTGGCGGCGAGAAAATCGCTGACGCTGCCGTCGCTGAAGCGCGCCCGAATCCGGATTTCGAGCGGAGGCCCGGGCGTCGCGGCGGGATGATGGGCGAAGAGTTCGAAGCCGACGCGGGTGGCGGCGGGCAGGCCGAGCGCGGCATTCACGTCGGCGCGTTCGTAGCACGCCCGGGTTTCGCCGAGTCGAGTCTCGCCGGCCCAGGCTTCGATGGCGGCGAGGCGGGCCTGGGCCCGTTCCAGCCAGATCCAGCCGCGGACGAAGAAGCTGAGCGGATCGATGAGCGCTCCCGCCGCGGGTTCGTCGATGCGGGCCTGGGCGAGGGCTGCGACGGGCAGCGGCGCCGGAGCCGGGAGTGCGGTGGCCGGACGCCAGGTGCGCATCGGAATGCCGTCGCCCGGCGGCAGGAGCAACGGGCGCGCGGCGCGCAGCGGATAGCGGCGTCCGCCGTTGAGCGCGACGAGGCTCGCTTCGCCACCGGCGGACTCGCAGTGGAGCGGCGAGAGCGTCACCGGGCATACCAGTGGCAGCGGCGGGATCGCCGTCGCGGCCACCGTGAGCGTGAACGAACCGGTGGCGCGATGATGCGCGGCCGGCGAACCGGTGCGGCGCAGCAGCAGGGCGATGCCGTCGGTGCGGTCGGGCGGATACCGTTCCGCCTCCGCGTGGAGTTCAAAGCGGGGCTCATTTCCGCCGATGAACCCGGCGGCCGCGAGGGCCCCGCGCAACGAGGCGGGCGTGAACGTGTGAAAATGGATGTCGATCGGCCGCCCCTGCCGCACGTCGTGCAGGTAGCGATTGCGTGCGGCGAGCTGGCGGGCGGGTCGCTCCGCGGCGGGGACGTCGGGGTGCAGCAGCGACCAGTCCGTCTGATAGATGAACTCGTCAACGTGTTCGAGCGAGCCGGCCGCGGTTCGCCCCTGCGCGAAATCCTCGAGCAGGTGCTGGCTCGTCGTGGTGGGTCGCGGGTGGTCGAACGTGAAACGCTGGTCCGGCACGACAAGGTACAGCCAGCCGCCGGGGCGCAGCACCCGGTGCCACTCGTGCAGGGCGGCGAGCGGGTCGGGCAGGTGTTCCAGGACGTGCGAGCTGCACAGGTAATCGAGCGTACCGTCGGCGATGGGCAGCGCGGTGCCGTCGGACAGGAAGTCGACGCGCCCGGCGGTCCCGGCGAAGTCCGCCACGGCGTCGGTGTAGTAGGGCGTCAGGCCCTCGACGGGGCGCGCGTGGGCCCCGATCTCGACCCCGAGGGCGTCCGGCGCAAGCCGCGCGTGAAGCATCGCGCGCGGGTCGCGTTCGAGGGGGAGCGGTCCGACGCGGCTGACGAACAACGGCGGCGTGCGGGTGCCGTCGCGCAGCCGGGCGCGGATCACGAGTTCGAACTGGGAGCGCGGCGGGACGGTCGGGTGGGTGGCGGAAAAGCGGAAGGCGGTGCATGTCTCGTCGGGCAGCGCGTACTTGGCGCTGACGTCGGCGCGCGCGGCAAAGACCGCGGATTCGCCCAGTTTTGTGTCTCCGCTCCACGCTTCGACGGC
>JAEUHA010000637.1 GCA_016793535.1 Opitutaceae bacterium
ACCTGGCGAAGATCGAAAACGGCAAGGCGGCGCGATGAACGCTGATCCACAGCGGTGCCAAGCCAACACTGAGGAGCTGGCCCACGGAACACACGGACCACGCGGAAGGACACGTTCCCTTCCGTGTCATCCGTGTGTTCCGTGGGTAACCTTGTTCCTGATCGCGCTCTCCCTGGGCACGCTGGCCCGGGCCGCCGACGTCCGCCCGAACATCGTGCTGATCGTGATCGACGACCTCGGCTACGGCGACCTCGGCAGCTATGGCAATCAACGCCATCGCACGCCGCACCTCGACCGGCTGGCGGCGCAGGGCCTGCGGTTCACGGATTTTCACACCAACGGCGCGGTCTGCAGCCCGACGCGGGCCGCACTGCTGACCGGCCAGTACCAGCAGCGCAGCGGCATCGAAAACGCGATCGGGTTCAACCTCGACGAAGGCATGCCGCTGGCGAAGCGCACGCTGGCGGAACTGCTCGCGCCCGCCGGGTACGTGAGCGGCGTGTTTGGCAAGTGGCATGTCGGGCACGTGACCCGGTTCGGGCCCAACGACCAGGGATTCGCGGACAGCCGGTGCTCGAACAACACGCCGGACTATCACTCGCACGTGTCGCGCGACGGCAGCATCGACTGGTTCGCGAATCAGAAACCCGCGGATGAGCCGGGCTACCTCACGGACGTCGTCACGCGCCACACGGTGCGCTTCATCCGCGAGCAGCGCGACCGGCCCTTCTTCGTCTTCATGTCGCACATCGCGGTCCATTTCCCCTTTCAAGGCCCGCGCGATCCCGCTCACCGGACCAAGGGCCGGAAGTGGGACGCGGAGAAATACGGTCCGCTGCCGAAGTCGGAGTTTCCGCGCGCGTATCGGGAGATGCTGGAGGCCGTCGACGCCAGCGTGGGCGAGGTCGTGGCGACCCTCGAGCGCGAGGGCCTGCGCGAGCGCACGCTGATCTTTGTCACGTCCGACAACGGGGCCTATTCCTGGGTGGGCAGCAACGGTCCGCTGCGCGGCCAGAAGGGCGACCTCCATGAGGGCGGGCATCGGGTTCCGGCGTTCGCGAACTGGCCCGGACGGATTGCGCCGGGCCGGGTGACGGCGGCGACCGCGCTGACCATGGACCTGGCGCCGACGTTTCTCGCGCTGGCGGGCGGGACCGGGCCGGCGGACGCGCGTTTCGATGGCATCGATCTGAGCGAGCTGCTGCTCCGCGACCGGGCCCTGCCGGCGCGCACCCTGTTCTGGCGCACGCCGGCCGCGAAGGCCGTTCGCCGCGGACCGTGGAAACTCGTGGTCGCCGATGGAGTGAGCCGTTTGTTCAACCTGGAGCGCGACCTGGGAGAGCAGCGCGATCTCGCCGCGGCCGAGGGGCAGCGGGTGCGCGAACTCCAGACGGAACTCGCGGCGTGGGAGGCGGACGTCACCTCGGCGGAGCCGCGCCCGCGATGAGGTTTGCCGTGTGGGCATTTCATCCCCGCAATTCACGATCACGGCGGTCACCGAACCGGCGTGCACTGCCCAAGGCGCCCTTACCCCCTCGTCCCCGGATTCCATGAAACCACTCCACTTCGTCGGCCTCGTTTTACTGCTGGCGGGCAGCGTTGCCCTGCGCGCCAACCCGGTCATCACGGCCGAGTTCATCTACGAAAAGGCTCCGCACCCGCAGTGCCATGCCTCGACGATCGTGGAGACGGAGCAGAAGCGGATGGTTGCGGCGTGGTTTGGCGGCACGCGCGAGAAGCATCCCGATGTTGGCATCTGGGTCTCGCGGCTCGAGAACGGCCGCTGGACGCCGGGGGTGGAGGTCGCGAACGGCGTCCAGGCCGACGGTACGCGGCACCCGACGTGGAACCCGGTGTTGTTCCAGCCGCGCGGCGCGCCGCTGATGCTTTTCTACAAGGTTGGGCCCTCGCCGCAGACATGGTGGGGCATGGTGCGCACCAGCACGGACGGCGGCCGGACGTGGAGCGAGGCCCGGCGGTTGCCGAACGGCATCCTCGGCCCGATCAAGAACAAGCCGGTGCAGCTCGCGGACGGCACTATCCTTTCGCCCACGAGCAATGAAACTGACGAGCGGCCGAGCAAGTGGACCGTCCACTTCGAACGCAGCAGCGACGGCGGCCGGACCTGGACGGCCACCCCGCCGTTGCACGATGGCGTCGCGATCTCCGCGATCCAGCCGAGCATCCTGTTTCACGACCGGATCGGCGGCTCGAAGCTGCAGGCGCTCGGGCGCACGCGGCAGGGGAAGGTCTTCACGCTGTCGTCCGATGACGCCGGCAGGACCGGGAGTCCCATTGCGCTGCTCGACGTGCCGAATCCGAGCTCCGGCACCGATGCGGTGACGTTGCAGGACGGCCGGCATCTTCTGATCTACAATCCGGTGCCGAAGGGCCGCACGCCGCTGGTCATCGCGGTGTCGCGCGACGGCCGGGAGTGGAAACCGGTCGTGACCCTCGAAGATCAGCCCGGCGAATACTCCTATCCCGCGATCATCCAGACGAGCGACGGTCGCGTCCACGCGACGTACACCTGGAAGCGCGAGCGGGTGAAGCACGTCGTGTTGGATCCGGCGAAACTCTGACGCTGCGGTCACGCACGGGGCGATTGCAGTTGGAACGCACCGACACCATGCTCCACCGGCGATGCCCCTTTCGACTCCCTCCCGTCTGATGCGCGGCGTGCTGCTCGCCCTCGCTGCTGGTGTTGTTGCCCTGGGCGCGCCGGCGGTCCGCCCTGATCACGCGAAGGTGCCGGGCGTCGTCATCGCGCACAGTCCGAAGTCGAGCCGTGTATTCCTGGGTTCCGCGGGCATCGCGGTGCTGCCGGATGGAAGCTACCTCGCGAAGCACGACGAGTTCGGTCCGGGCAGCACGGAGAAGGTGAGCGCCGTCACGCGCGTCTATCGTTCGACTGATCGCGGCCGGACATGGACGTCGATCAGCCGGGTCGACGGTCTCTTCTGGGCGAGCATCTTTGTCCATCGGGGCGCGGTCTACATGATGGGCACGACGGCGGGACACCGGCACGGCCACGGCGTCATCCGCCGTTCCACCGACGGCGGACGGACGTGGACGGAGCCCAAGGACGAGCGCAGCGGGCGACTGTTTCCCGATATTTCCTATCACACCGCGCCGGTGCCGGTCGTCGTGCACCAGGGCCGCATCTGGCGGGCGATGGAGGACGAGAAGGGTGGCACGAAGTGGGGCGTGATGTTCCGCGCGTTCATGCTGTCGGCGCCGGAGGACGCCGACCTGCTGGTCGCCGCCAACTGGACCGCGTCCAATGCGCTCCCGCATGA
>JAEUHA010000689.1 GCA_016793535.1 Opitutaceae bacterium
TTCAGCGACGTATCGTTTGCACCTCACGACTTGGCCCAACGTCACGCCCCGCTGCGGCCTGGGGACAGGCCGCTCCCCCTGAAGGAACTCCGATCCCGGTCAAACCGACGCACCCTGCGACCTGCCGGCGGGAGCTGCCGCGCTCGCCTTCGAGGCGGGGACGATCACGACGGGACACGTTGCTCGTTTCAGAATGCCATGCGTGGTGCTGCCGACGAGCAGCTCGTACAGCGCCGTATGTCCGTGCGAGCCCATCACGATATAGTCGGCGTCGACGCGTTCAGCCTCGGCGGCGATGTGGTGCACGGGAGCGCCCACGACCTGCACGCACTCCGCTGTCACGCCTTCGGCCTGCAGTTGCTCCTGCAATCGAGCCAGCTTGGTGGCGGCCGCCTTCTCGCCCGCGGCGGTGATCTCCGCGATGTCCTGCAGGAGCGGGGCGTAGTCGGCCACCGCCGCCGGTGGCTGGATCACGGTGAGGAGGACGACCCGGCCGTCGACGGCCCGGGCGAGCGAGGTGGCCTCGGCGATGACGGCATCGGTGGCGGACGAGAAATCGACGGGGGCGAGGATCGTTTTCATGCGAGAATTTTAGGCCGGATCGGACGCCTTTGCTATGCAGGGCTTGCGGAAACGTGTGTGTTCCTTGCCGCAACGACTTTCCTCCCCTGGGAGCGCGGCCGTCCTCGGCCGCGTTTGTTCCGTTGCAGCCGGTGACGGTCGCGCTCCCAGGTATCTTGCATCCGGATCCCGGGTCACTCAGCGTCGGGCCGAATTCCACCCCCATGCGTTACCTGCTGCTCCTGCCCTGTTTTCTCGCCCTCGTCGGCACCGCCTTCGCCGCGGCCCCCGCGGAGCGGATCAAGGTCCTGATCGTCGATGGTCAGAACAATCACCAGTGGGCGACCACGACGCCGCTGCTGCGCAAGATCCTGACGGACACGGGACGTTTTACCGTCGACGTGTCGACCTCGCCCGCCGCGGCTCCGGCCGCGCCGCGCCTCCCCCGGGACGCCACGCCGGCGCAGAAGGCGGCCCACGGCGAGGCGTTGAAGAAGCACGCGGCCGCGGTGGCGGAACACAAGACACGGGTGGCCGGGCAGTGGGCGGCCTGGCGGCCGGCGTTCGCGCAATACGGGGTCGTGGTTTCAAACTACAACGGCGAAACTTGGCCCGAGGACGTGCGGCGGGCGTTCGTCGACTACGTGAAGAACGGAGGCGGGTTCGTGTCCTACCACGCCGCCAACAACGCCTTTCCCGAGTGGCCGGAGTACAATGCGATGATCGGCCTGGGCGGCTGGGGCGGCCGCAACGAGAAGTCCGGTCCCTACCTGCGCCTGCGCGGCCTGCAGTGGACCAGGGATCTCACCGCCGGCCCGGGCGGCGGCCACGGTCCCCAGCACGAATTCGTGGTCGAGCTCCGCGAACCGGAGCACCCCATCGTGCGCGGCCTGCCGGCCCGCTGGCTGCATGCGAAGGATGAGCTTTATCACGGCCTGCGCGGCCCGGCGGAGAATGTGACCGTGCTGGCCTCGGCGCTCTCGGCCGCCACAAAGGAGCAGGAGCCCATGCTGATGGTGATCCCGTACGGCCAAGGCCGCGTGTTTCACACCACCCTCGGCCATGCGGTCGAGGCGGTGAACGGGCTGGGTTTCCAAGTCACTCTGGCCCGCGGCACCGAATGGGCCGCCACCGGCCGGGTCACGCTGCCCCCGCCGAAGGCCGGGGAACTCGCCGTCGAACGCGCCGCCGTGCGGGAAGTGAAGTAACGGGCGGGCGAGCTGGCTGCGGTCGGGAGCGCGGACGTCGTCGTCCGACGATCGATCGAGGCGGACGGGGACGTCCGCGCTCCCGGGGAAATGATGCCGAATGGACGTTGCTCTCGTCCTTCTCGCTGCATGCCGCCCGAGCCTGTTGGCCGCGGGTTTCGCTGAGGGTGCTGATGTTTCCCTTATCCGCGAGATCCGCGTAATCCGCGGTAAAGCTTAGCAGCTTGGGCCGATGGGTGTCACTCCACCGGCAGGAACTGCACGGCGTCGGCGATCACATACTTGCCCTCGGTCCCGTCGTTGCCGATCCGCACCCAGCCGGCGCGGCCGGCGGTGAAGCGGAACGTGCCCAGGGTGCGCCAGAGCCGGTGGTGGGGCGGTTCCTCCTGTTGGTTGATGCGCACGACCGTATCG
The DNA here is from genome assembly GCA_016793535.1 of Opitutaceae bacterium. Classification (GTDB taxonomy): domain Bacteria; phylum Verrucomicrobiota; class Verrucomicrobiia; order Opitutales; family Opitutaceae; genus ER46. The sequence goes on from JAEUHA010000689.1 coordinate 2,184, forward strand.
CCGTCGGCATGATGGATCGTGACCGGCGTGTTCGTCGCGCGCCGTACATTGTAGCAGTGGGCAAGCCGGACCTCGTAGCGGCCGGCCCGCGGGAGGGTGGGGGTGAACGTGACCGACTTCGCGCCCTTGCCCTCGCGCTGGTCGTGCAGGTATCCGATACCCACATACGGTGGGGTGTGCGTCGAGTACTGCCAGGCGCCCTGCAGTTCGGCCTCGGTTTCGTCCACCACGATGCCGCCCGCGCGGGCGGGATCGGCGAGGATGAAGGGCACGAGTTCCGGCCGGTCGACGGCTCCGGGCGCGTGAATGTTGGGCACGGCCCGGGGATGCGGTTTCCGCGCGGATCCGGCTGGCGGAGCATCCGCGGCCCGGGGGGCGGCGACGGCTCCGAGACCGAGCAGGACGATCAGGCGAAACCGCATGGGGTGGCAGGTCGTGGGGCTGGGTCGGAGGGACCAGAGCTTACGGTGCGGCCAGCAGGGGCGCCCACAGGCCTTCCTTCACCGCGGGCGAAGTGCCCGACGCCGGGAAGGTCGTCTTGACCGCGGCCCGGAGCTGGCGGGAAAGATCGGCGACGGTCGCGGCATGGGCCGGCAGCGTGGCAAGGTTGGTGAGCTCCTGCGGGTCCGTGGTGTAGTCGTAGAGCTCGCGGCCCTGTTCGCCCTCGCCCCATTCGGTGTAGCGCCAGCGCTCGGTGCGGAAACTGTAGCCGGCGAAGCGGCCGCCGGCGGCCTTTTTCTTGCCGCCGCCCCCGCCGCCGCCCCGCATGACCTGCGTGAGCGCCCAGCCGCGGCCCGGGACGGTGACGTCGGCCAGGATGGGCGCGAGGTTCTGGCCCTGGAGATTGTCGGGGGCCTTGACCCCGGCGAGCGCGGTGAGGGTGGGATAGAGGTCGAGGTGGCTGACCGGCGTCGGCGCCACGGTGCCCGGCTTGCCCACGCCCGGGGCCACGATGAGCAGCGGCACGCGCGCGCTGTTCTCGAAGAGGCTCTGCTTCTGCCACAGGCCGTGCTCGCCGGTGTGGTAGCCGTGGTCGCTGGTGAAGACGATGATCGTGCTCTCGGCCAGGCCGAGGCGGTCGAGCGCGGCCATGACGCGGCCGACCTGCGCATCCATGAAACTGATACTCGCGTAGTAGGCCTGCAGGGCCTCGCGCCGGAGCTCATCGGTGAGCTGGTTCTGCTCGTTCTTGTAGCTCATCAGCGCGGCGGCGGGCAGGTCGGCCTGGTCTTCCTTAACGCCCTGGACCACGCGCATCGCGCTCTTCGGGTAGAGGCCGTAGTAGGGCTTTTCCGGCGCGACGTAGGGCGTGTGCGGACGGAAGAAGCCGACGGCGAGAAAGAACGGACGGTCCTTCTGCCGGGCGCAGCGCTCGAGCACCCATTCGGCATCGGCCGCGATCTTGCCGTCCGTGTGCTCGGCATCGCCCTTGGGCGAGGCGTACCAGCTGAGCGTGCCGCCGAACTGGCCGGGCGTGAGGGTCTTGATCTTCGGATGCTCCTCGAGCCGGTCGACGCCGGCCGGGTTGAGCTCCAGTTCCCACGAGGCCGGGTCGTCATGACCGTCCGTCCCGATGGAGTTCGGCACGTTGTAATGATACAGCTTCCCGATCCGGCCCGCGAAGTAGCCGGCCTGGCGAAACGCCTGCGAGAGGCTGAGCTGGTTCGGAATCGTCTGCCGGAAGATCTGCGAGTTGGCCACGATGCCGGTGCTGTTCGGGTACAGGCCCGTCAGCATCGAATTCCGGCTGGGGCCGCACAACGGATAGGTGCAGTAGGCCCGGTCGAAGCGCACGCCGCGCGCCGCGAGCCGGTCGATGTTCGGCGTCCGGGCGACGGGATCGCCGTAGCAGCCGAGGAGGTTGTTCAAGTCGTCCGCGATGATGAACAGGACGTTCTTCCGGGCGGTCGCGGCGGACAGCGCGTTGGCGACGGCGAGCAGCAGGGCAACGAAGGCCAGCAGGCGGAATTGAAACCGGCGGAGGTGGGGGGCGCGGGGTACCATGGCGGCAGTGAAAACCGTTCTCGCGCGCGGTTCACGCCAAACTTGCGGCCGGTTTCGTGATTTCGCCGGCCTCCCCCCGGGTTGCATCGCCGCGTGATTGGCTCCATCGTGGAGATGATGCAACCCCTTCGCCTCCTCCTCCCCGGCGCGGTGATCAGCGCCGCGCTTTCCTTCATCGCGCTGCAGGCCGCCGAGCCCAAGTCGGCTGGAGGCTGGCAGACCTGGTTCAAGAACGGCCTCGACGGCGGACGCGTTGTCAGCGGCACCGCATCCTACAAGGTCGAGAACGGCGTGCTCATCGGCACGACGGTGGACGGCAGCCCGAATTCCTTTCTGATCAAGGGACCGTACCGGGATTTCGAACTCGAGTTCGAGGTCAACGTCGACGACGCCCTGAACTCCGGCGTGCAGGTGCGCAGCCGGCTGGCGAAGGAAGGCGATCCGGCCCCGAAGGGGGCCAAGAAGGGCAAGTCGCTCCCGGCGGGAAGGCTGTACGGTCCCCAGTGCGAGATCGCGATCAACGGCACGGCGGGGGATTTCTATGATGAGGCCCGGCGGGCGGTGTGGTGGAGCACCGTGACCAACACCGAAGCCGTGCGGACAGAGGCCGCGAAGGCGGCGTTCAAGCGGGGCGAGTGGAACCGCTACCGGATCGTCGTGCAGGGCGACCACTACCGGAGCTGGGTCAACGGCGTGCCGACGGCGGATTTTCGTCAACCCGACGACCCCGAAGGTTACATCGGCTTCCAGGTTCACGGCATCAAGCCGGGTTCCGGTCCCTACTCCGTGCGCTGGCGCAACGTGCGCTTTCGGGAACTCAAGTAAGCGCTGGGCGCTGGCGGTGGGAGCGGCTGCACGCCGCCACCGATCTGCGGTCTGACCGTTCGGTCGCGGCGCACCGCCGCTCCTGCCGCCGCCAAGCGGCGGTGGCCCCGCTCGGCTACGGCAGCAGCAGCGTATCCGCCATCGCCTCGAAGTTGGCGCGCACCGCCTCGAACTGCACGAGTGGAACCCGCAGGATGAACTGCGCGACTCCGCGTTCGCTCACGACCCGGATCACGTGCTCGCAAATGGTGCGGTCGTCGGACGTAAAGTGCGCGACGAAGCCCAGGGCGGGATGGCCGCCGATGTGTTTGAACGTGAAGCTCCCCGCTTGCGGGGTGTAGGAGGTCAGGCCGTTCAAGATGCGCCGGACCGCGTGCCGCTCGGCCTCCGTCCGCATGAAGTACTCGGCGCCCGCCGGTATCGGCTGCGGTTTCGCATAGCTCTTGTAATAGAGCGTCGCATGGGCGCTGGGCACTGCCAGGACCCCAAAGTAAAGCGTCGTTTCCCGTTCGCCCCAGCGGACGACGCCGTCGACGATCCAGTCCGCAGGGAAGCGCGCCGACCAGCTATAGAGGGGGTCCCGGATCGTGCGGTCTCCGTGGACGATTTCACCGAGCGGGACCGATTGGGACCATCCGGGAAGGCAGAGGACCAATGCCGCCGTCGCCAAGAGTGGGCGATTCACGGCGCGGCAGATCGCGGGTTGGGACGAATGGGGACGCGGGACATGATCCCAGAGTCATCGGACCGGCGAGTAAATGTCCGGGGCGAAGCGACATGAAGGCCCGTGGTTTTACGGGCAATTCACAAACCGGAGCGGGATCCGGTTCTGACTCCCAGGCTAGGGCTGCGCCAGGGTCCGCTGCAAAAAGTCGCGGATCTTCTGTTTCACCTCGGGGGTCGCGAAGGCCGGGCCGCCGTGACCGGCCCCTTTCAGCACGACCAACTCCGACGCCACGCCGGTCGCCTGCAGCTTCGCATGCAAACGCTCGCTCTGGACGAGGGGAACCTGGGGATCCTGGTCGCCGTGGATGATCAGGAACGGCGGGTCGTCCGCAGAAACCTGATACAACGTGCTCATCGCGCGCGCGAGTTCCGGCCGGTCGCGCACGATGCCGCCGAGCAGTTTCGCCGCGTTCGACGCGGCGAGCACCGCGTCGGGCCGCTCCGGCCCCGGCACGTTGACCGGCATCGTCAGCACGTCGCTCGCGCCGTAGAAGTCGATCACGCCGCGCACGGCGCTCGAAACCGTCTCACCCGCGGGCCGGGGAGCGGTGCCGACGACGCCGGCGAGGTTGCCGCCCGACGAGCCGCCGGAGACGACGATGCGACCGGGATCGAGCTGGTACTTGGCGGCGTTCGTCCGCAGCCAGCGCAGCGCCGCACGCGCGTCGTCGAGTTGCGCGGGCCAGCGCGCGAGCCAGCTCAGCCGGTACCCGAGGCTCACGACGGCATACCCTTCGGCGGCGAGCCAGGTGAGCGGGCAGTTCTCCTTGGTGCCGGACTTCCAGCCGCCCCCATGGATCCACAGCACGACCGGCAGCGGGCGTTCCGCTGTCTTCACCGGGAGATAGAGGTCGAGCAGCAGCGCGCCCGTTTCCGGCCGGCTGTACTCCTGATTTGCGATCCGCTTCACGCCCGCCGGCAGCGCCCCGCGCATGTCGCCGGCCGGGCGGACGTTCTTTCCCTTCGTCTGCGTGAGGCTGTCGCCGAGATCCTCGCGCGCCCGGGCGACCACCTGCTGCAACCGGGCCACGATCTCGGGCTGTTGCGCGGCGAGGTTGCGGGTTTCGCCGGGATCCTGCCGGACGTTGTAGAGGCTGAGCTCGATCTTCTCCACGCGGTAACCATGCCGGCTGGCGATGCCCCGGATGCCGGAGTTCTCGATCGATTGCGGTTTCATGTTGGCCCAGTTCGACGGCTTGCCGCCGCGGCCGGGTTCGGCGGCCACGGTCAGGTATTCGTGCGGCACATGCAGCTTCCAGTCGCCCTGGCGCACGGCGTGCAATTCCTCGCCCGAGTAGAACCAGAACTCGTCGCGGCCCTTCGCGCCGGGCTCGCCGAAGAGCAGAGGGCGGACATCGACGCCGTCGAGGATCGTGTTCGGCAGCGTGGCACCGATCATTTTCGCCATGGAGACGTGAAAATCCATCGTGCTCCACGGCTCGTCGCTCACGCGGCCCGCCGGCACGCGGCCCGGCCAGCGGACGAGGCAGGGCGTGCGATGACCGCCCTCGAAGGTGGTGAGCTTGCCCTCGCGCAACGGCCCCGACAGGCCCGCATGTTCGCCGTACGAGAGGAACGGGCCGTTGTCGGAGGTGAAGACCACGAGGGTCTTTTCGTCGAGCCCGAGCCGGCGCAGCGTGGCCATGATCTCGCCGACGCCCGCGTCGAGCTCCTCGACGACGTCGCCGTAGAGTCCGCGCGCGCTGCGCCCGCGGAACTTCGCCGAGGCGAAGATCGGCACGTGCGGCATCACGTGCGGCAGGTAGAGGAAGAACGGCCGGTCGCGGTTGCGCTCGATGAACGAGACGGCCCGGGCGGTGAAGCGCGCGGTGAACTGCGACTGGTCGGGGTCGACCTCGACGACGTCGTCGTTGTCGTAAAGCGGCAGGGCGGGGATGCCGCGGGTGACCGGATGCAGCGGTCCGTTGTCGTTCGAGTACGGCAGGCCGTAGAACTCATCGAACCCCCGGCGGTTCGCCGTGAACGGCGGATGGTTCCCGAGGTGCCACTTGCCGAACGCCGCGGTCGCGTAACCCTGGTCCTTGAAGTGCTGGCTGAGCAGCGTCTCCCGCGTGTTCAGGCCGGTCGTGCTGGTGTGGTTCAACGCGCCACTCATGCTCACGCGGTTGGGGTAACTGCCGGTCATGAGCGCGGCGCGCGAGGCGGTGCAGACCGATTGGGCGACATAGAAGCTCGTGAAGCGCGTGCCCTCCGCCGCGAGCCGATCGATGTGCGGCGTGCGAATGTCCTTCGCGCCGTAGCAACCGACGTCGCCGTAACCGAGGTCGTCGGCGAAGATGAGGATCACGTTGGGCTTCGGGGCGGGATCGGCGGCATGGGCGGCGACGAAAGCGAGCGTGGCCAGCAGGAACGAACAGCCGGCGCGGAGGCGTGGGGTGGTCATGGGGTGCGATCAGATGGGTTCTGCGAGGTCGGGTTTGCCTGTAGGCAGGGTGCCTTCCCCCCGCGGGCTTGAGGCGTCACCTGCCACCCGCGGGGGGAGGGCGCCCCGCCTGCCTCTCGGGCGTCTGTGCGCGACCCCGAGCGGAAGACAAGGACTCAACAGCCTGGAATTTCGAGCGGCGATAAGGAAATTCCGCGTCCCTTTCGCCGGCGACAGCGGCGACGAACCCGATTGGCTTCCGGGCAAACAGGGGAAAGATGCGGGATCCGGGGAATAGGACCGCGACCCGTTGCTCCCACAATCCATGCACGACCAGGAATTCCCGCAAGTGGTGGAGGCGCACTATGCGTCGCTCTACCGTTTTGCGCTGAGCCTGACCCGCCGGCCGGCGGACGCCGCGGATCTCACGCAGCAGACTTTTTTTGTCTGGGCCACCAAAGGGGACAGCCTGCGCGATGCGGCGAAGGCGAAGTCCTGGCTGTTCACCACGCTCTACCGCGAGTTCCTGCGTATCCGCCGCCGCGAGGGCCGCGTGTCGGCGATCGAGGACCTGGCACCCGCGGAACGGGATTTGCCGGATGTCGAGCCGGACCTGATCGGCAAGCTCGACGCACCGGTCGTGCTGGCCGCGCTCCAGGAGATCGAGTCCGTGTTTCGCGAGCCGCTGACGCTCTTTTACCTGCAGGACATGTCCTACCTCGAAATCGCCGAAATCCTCGACGTCCCGATCGGCACGGTGATGTCGCGCCTGTCGCGCGGCAAAGCCCACCTCCGTGCGCGGCTCGCCGAGAAAACCCAGGGCGGGAAGGTCATCGACTTCCCGCGTGCGACCCATCGCCCATGAACAACGACGAGGCCAAGTTTATCCTGGCAGCGTATCGTCCCGACGGCCGGGATGCGCACGATGCCCGTTTCGCCGAGGCGATCGCCCAGGCCGGGCGCGACCCGGAACTACGCGCCTGGTGGGAGCGGCAGCGTGCCTTCGACGCCCAGGTGGCGGCGAAACTCGCCGCCGTGATGCCGCCGCCGGGCCTGCGCGAGTCGATCCTCGCGGGAGGACGACTCAGCGAGCCGCGCCGCCCCGGCTGGAAACGTCCGGTCTGGCTCGCCGCGGCCGCCGCGGTCGTGCTGCTCGCGCTCCTCGCGGTCACGCTGCGGCCCGCGCTCCGGGCGCCGAGCCTCCAGGATTTCGCCGCGTTCGCGCTGCAGGACATGGTCGACGACTATGCCGCCCACACGGGATTCCCGCCCGGTCTCGACGGCGTGCAGGGGCGACTCGCCACGGCTACCCTGCCGCTGTCGCAGGGGCTCACGCTCAGTCTCGACGAACTGCGGCGCCACCGCTGCCGGACGGTGACGATCGCGGGTCGCGAGGTGTTCGAGCTTTGCTTTCAGCGCGACGGGACGTGGTTCCACCTCTACGCGGCGGCGCGGTCGGATTTCTCGACCGGTAGCGCGGATCCGAAGTCGTTGCTTGTCTCGCGGGGCAATCTCTCCGCCACCGCCTGGGCGGATTCGGCCACGGCCTATGCCCTCGTGGCCCGGGGCGGCGCTGCGACGCTGCAGCGGTTGTTCTGAAGTGGCCTCCACCGGGGAGCGCGGACGTCCTCGTCCGCCTCAGCGAAAGCGGCCGGTGACGGCCGCGCTCCCGGCAGGGGCGTCGTCAGCCGCCGATTCGCCCCGGCAGATAGTCGACCATCCGGCCGACGTAGTCGGACGCATCCTTCTGACCGGGGACTGTCATTTTCGCGGCCCGGATCGCCGGCAGCAGCGGTCGCGCCTGCGGGCCGAGCCGGTGGGCGGCGGAGAGCGCGGAGAGTCGCTCGAAGATGTCGTTGGCCCGCAGGGCGGCTTCCAGCACGGCGAGCGTGCGGTCGAGCGCGCCGAGGTGAGCGAGCGTCTCCGCCGCGGTGATACGGACATCGGGTGACGCATCCCCGAGCGCTCCGAGCAAGGCCGCCCGGGCCGGTGCCGCGTCGGCGCGCAGCGCGAGCAGGCCGGTTGCGCCCCACCAGCGGATCGCGGTGTCGGGAGAACGCAGCAGTTCCGCGAGCGCGGTGGCCTGACGTGGATCCATGCGGCTGGCCAGGTCGGCGGCGCGACGCAGCTCCTCGAACGGATTCAACCGCGGGTCGGTCGCGATCGCATAGGGCGTGGAGTCTGCCGCCCGCGCGTGCAGCTCACGCTCGGGCAGGAGGCCGAGGTCGCCCGCCGCGCGCATCTCCGTCTCCAGCGTGGCCCGAAGCCGGTTGAGTTCACTCGCATACGCCGGATCGGTGGCGAGATTCCGCACCTGCCAGGGATCGGCGCGGACGTCGTAGAGTTCCTCGACCGGCTTGCGCGGGGCGAAAAAGCGCGCGGCCGGTCCGGAGAGTTTGCCCTCGAGGTGCAGCGCCTCCCAGCGCCGCATGCTGGCGTGTTGCCAGTTGTAGCTCATGTATTGGCCGTAGGGCAGGTGCGGGAGAAAGTTGCGCAGATACTGGAAGCGCCGGTCGCGCACGTAGCGCACGCAATCGACCGCCTCGCCCTGGCGTTCCTTGCCGCCGAAGACGTGCTCCCGGGCCGGTCCGGCCTGCGGGCCGAGGAACGCGCGGCCCTGGAAGTGGGCGGGCAACTCGACGCCAGCCAGGCTCAGGATCGTGGGCGCGAAATCGACGAAGCTGACCATGCGGTCCGTCGCGCCGCCGGGCGCGGCCGGCGCGAGGTGCTGCCATTTCTTCGGGAAGCGCACGAGCAGCGGCACGCGCAGGCTGGGTCCCCACGCCCACATTTTCACGCCGGGCATGCCGGTGCCGTGGTCGGAGAAGAAAAACACGATCGTGTCCTCGGCGAGTCCGTCCTGCTCCAGTTCGTCGAGCACGTCGCCGACCTGGTAGTCCATCGCGGTGACATTCTCGTAATGCCGCGCCCACTCTTTCCGGAACTCCGGCGTGTCGGGGTGAAACGGCGGCACCGTGACTTTCGCAGGGTCGCGCCGCTGGGCGGGCGTGAGCCGGCGGGTGTTTTCGCGGTACTTCGCGTCGTCGCAGAAGATCTGGCTCTGGTGCGTCACGGTGAAGTTGAAGACGGAGAAGAACGGCTGGCCTGGCGCGCGCTTGCGCCAGTGGGCGCGGTTGCTCGACTCGTCCCAGGTGCCGCGCGGCGTCGCGAAGTTGTAGTCCTCCTTCACATTGTTCGACGCGTAGTACCCGGCCCCGCGCAGGTACTCCGGGAAGCACTTGAAGTCCGCCGGCAGCCGGGCGTTGGAGCGCATGTGATGGCTGCCCAGGCGCAGCGGATACACGCCGGTGATCAGGCAGGAGCGGCTCGGCGCGCAGACGCCCGTGTAGGCGAACGCCTGGTCGTAACGCACACCCTGCCGTGCAAAGGCGTCGAGCCGCGGCGTCACGGCAAACGCGTCGCCGTAGGCGCCGAGCAGCGGGCTCGTGTCCTCGCACGTGATCCAGAGGATGTTCGGACGTCCGCCGGCAGCGGCGAACAGACCGGGCAGCGTGAGCAGAAAAAGGGCGAACGTGGAAATCAGCTTCATCGTGGCGCGGGGTGACGTCATCTCGCACGACCGCGGCGGCCTCGACAACCGGCAAATCCCGCCGGTGGCGGGCTGGGGTTGGGTTCGCGGTGGTGCTGAGCCGGGCTCATGCAGTTTAAAGTTGAAAGATGAGAGTTGAAAGACACGACGCCGCGGGCGCGGGTTGAAATCGCGGTCTGACGGCAACCCGCACCGAAAGGTGCCTTCGCCTTCCGTCTGCCAAACGGTTGTTCGTCCCGTCGAGTTTGGCTCTTTCAACGTTCAACCCTCAACTTTCAACGGCATGCCTCCGGCTCA
>JAEUHA010000053.1 GCA_016793535.1 Opitutaceae bacterium
CGCACAGCAGGGCAATGACGCAGACCACGACCGGCGGACGCAGCCAGGAGAGGGGGTGGGGGTTCATCGGAGGGTGGGGCAGCAGACGGCAGGCGGCACCGCCGACACAACCAAATCCGCGGTCGGGTCCCGGGCATGGCGTGGCCGGGGAAGTGGCTCTTTCGTACCCCGGGGCCGGTTCGACGTTGTGACGCGACCGGCTCCCGGCCTACGTTGCCCGGATGAAACGTGCCTGCTGGTTTGCGCTCTTCACCGTGGTGTGGTTCGACGTCGGTTTCGCGGCCAGCCCGCCCAGCCGGCCGGAATGGAAGGCGGGCGCGGCGGCGATCGACATCACGCCGGAAGGACCGGCCTGGATGGCAGGCTACGCGGGTCGGAACAAGCCGAGCGAAGCCGTGGTGCAAAAGCTCTTCGCCAAGGCGCTCGCCGTCGAGGACGCGGCGGGAACGACCGTCGTGCTCGTCACGCTCGACCTGATCGGGGTGCCGAAACCGCTGCGGGAGGCGGTTGAGCGCCGGATCCTCGAACGCCACCAGCTGCGGCCGGAGCACGTGTTGCTCAACGCCTCCCACACGCACTCGGGCCCGTCACTCTATGGCCGCGGCGTGGGCGATCCCGCCTTTGTCGAAAAGGCCAACGCCTACAGCCGCGGGCTCGAGGAGAAGGTCGGGCGCGTGATCGACGACGCCCTTGCGCGCCGCGAGCCGGTCACCCTGCACTACGCGCGCGCCCGCGCCGGGTTCGCCATGAACCGCCGGCTCCGGGTGGGCACGGAAATCCGCAACAGTCCGAATCCGGACGGCCCGGTCGATCACGACGTGCCGGTGCTGCGGATCGCGAACGCAAAGAACGAGGTCAAGGCGATCCTCTTCGGCTACGCCTGCCACAACACCGTCACCGGCACGTACAGCATCAACGGTGACTACGCCGGCTACGCGCAGGCAGCCCTCGAGGAGGCGCGGCCCGGGACGGTTGCGCTCTTCCTGATGGGGGCCGGCGGCGACCAGAATCCGTATCCGCGCGGCACGCTCGAACAGTCGGCCCAGCACGGCCGCACCCTCGCCAACGCCGTCGAGGCCGCGCTCGCGGTCATCACGCCGCGCACCGTGCACGGGCCGCTGCGCAGCGCCCTGGCGTACGCCGACCTCGAGTTCGCCGACATCAGCCGCGCTGATCTGGTGCGACGCGCTCAGTCGCGCGTCGCGGCGGACAAGGCGCGCGCCGAGCAGCTTCTCGCCCAGCTCGACGCGGGCAAGCTGCCCACGTCGTATCCGTGCCCGGTGCAGGTCGTGCAGTTCGGCGTCGACCTCACCATCGTCGCGATCGGCGGTGAGACCACGGTCGACTATTCCCTCCGCCTGAAACAGGAACTCGCCGCCGGTCCAAACGCCCTCTGGGTTGCGGGGTATTCAAATGATGGATTCGGCTATCTCGGCAGCCGGCGCGTCATCCGGGAGGGCGGCTACGAAGGCTACTCCGCCAACCTCGGCCGGCATCCGGGCCCGTGGGCCACGAACACCGAGGACAAGGTCATTTATCTCGCGCACGAGCTCATTCGCTCGGTCAATCACTGAGTCTGCTTCGCCCCGCGTCTCCCATGCTCTCCCACTCCCGTTCCGTCTCACTCGTCTCCCTCCTCGCGGCCGGCGCGCTCGTCCTGGGGCCGCTCACGAGCGTCCCCCTCCGGGCCCAGGTCGGCGATCGCGCCGATGTCGACCGTTCCGTGCCGCCGGGGCACTGGGTGCTGCCGGACGGCCGGCGCCACACGCCGGAGGAAACGGTCCGCCTGCTCGAGGTGCCGGCCGACTTCAAGGTCGAGGTCGTGGCCGCCGAGCCGCTGATCCAGGATCCGGTCGCCATCCAGTTCGACGAGCGTGGCCGGCTCTGGGCCCTGGAGTGGCCGGGCTACAACTGGGCCCTGCGCGACGTGATTCCCGGCCTCGAGAAGCTGCCGATGCCGAAGGGCCGGGTGGTGGTGCTCGAGGACACCGATGGCGACGGCCGGATGGACCGGCGCGCGGTGTTCCTCGACGACGTCGAGTGGCCCCGCGGCCTGCAGGTGTCGCGCGATGGGGCGATCGTCATGGCGCTGCCGGACATCGTGTTCGCCCGCGACCGGGATGGCGACGGACGCGCGGACGAACGGGTGCCGATCACGAGCGGACTCGAGATACCGGCCAACCCGCACGCGGCGCAGAGCACCGTGTTTCGTTCGCTGGACAACTGGCTCTACACGGCCAAGGCGGGCCTGCGGCTGCGGCCATTCGATGGCAAGTGGGTCATCCAGCCGTACGTCAACAGCCGCGCGCAGTGGGGGCTCGCCCAGGATAACTTCGGCCGACTCTACTATGCCTCGAACGGCGACCACCTGCGGGCGGACGTGGTTCCGGCGCACTATTTCCAGCGCAATCCCAACTACGACGTGACCTACGGCATCGATGTGCGGCTGCCGGCCGACCAGGTGACCTGGCCGCAGGGCCCGACGCCCGGTGTCAACCGCCGTGCGCAGCTGCGCGACGAAGACGGGACCCTGGCGGTGTTCACGTCGAACACCGCACCCTGCGTCTACCGCGGCGACCAGTTTCCGCCGGAGTACGTCGGCAACGTGTTTTTCGGCGACGTCGCGGGGCGGTTCATGCGACGGAGCATCGTGACGGAGTCCGATGGCACCCTCGCGGCCCGCAATGCCTACGAGCGGCGCGAATTCCTCTATTCGAAGGACGAGCGCTTCCGGCCGGTATTCACCGCGAACGGTCCGGACGGCGCCCTTTACGTCGCCGACATGCACCGCGGGATCATCGAGGGTGACATCTTTGTCACGAGCTTCCTGCGCCAGCAGTTCCTGGCGCGGAAACTCCAGGAACCGTTCAACGGGCTCGGCCGGGTCTACCGGATTTCGCACCGGGAGCGTCCGGCGGGCGCCCGGCCCAAGCTCGCCCGCGACGATGCCGCCGGCTGGGTGGCGCAGCTCGCGCACCGCAACGGCTTCTGGCGCGACACCGCGCAACGGCTCGTGGTCGAGGCCGGCGACCGGCGCGTGATCCCGGCGCTGCGCACGATGGCCCGGGAGCACGCCGACGTGCTCGCGCGGCTGCATGCGCTCTGGACCCTTGATGGTATGGGTGCCGCGGATACGCCGACGCTGCAGGAGGGGCTGCGGGACCGGGAGCCGGTGATCCGCGCCGCGGCGTTGCGGGTGGCGGAACCGCACCTGGCCGATGCCGCCGTGCGGCGCGCGGTGCTGGCGCTGCAGGACGATGCGCGGGTGGAGGTGCGGCGCCAGCTCCTGTTCACCCTGGGGGAATCCGACCACGCGGAACTCGGCGCGGCGCGGCTCGCGCTGCTGCGGCGCGAGGCGGCCCAGCCCGGCTTCGTGGAGGCGGCGTTGAGCGGACTCAAGGGCCGCGAGCCGGCGGTTCTCGAGACCGTGCTGGATACGGCCGGCTGGGCGACGGAGGCCGCTGGAGCCGCGCGGCTGGTGGCGGCGCTGGCCCAGGCCACGGCCAACGGCGGTGGCGTGGATCGCGTGCTCGCCCGGTTGCCCGACGCCAAGCGCACGCCGGACTGGGTGCGGCTCGCGTTGCTGGACGGGCTCAAGGCGTCGAAGCTGCGCGGGCTGGCGCAGGTTCCCTCGGCACTTGCCGCCGTCGAACAGTCTTCGCATCCAGACGTCAAGGCGCGCGCGGCCGCCCTGCGCAAAGTCTGGTCCGAGCCGGCCGCCGGTGCCCGACCGGCCCGCGCGCTCACCGGTCCGGTCTTCGAGCGCGGCAAGGAACTCTTCGCCGTGTGTGCGGCGTGTCACGGTCCGGAAGGGAAGGGCACGCCCACGATCGCGCCGCCGCTCGAGGGCTCCAAGGTGATCGCCGGGGCGCCGGAGGAACTCGTGCGTTCCGTCTTGTTCGGCCGCAACCTGGATCGAAAGAACACCGCCTTTCCGGACATGCCGGGTCTCGCGGCCCTGCCGGATGCGGACATCGCCGCCGTCACGTCCTACGTCCGCGCGCGTTTCGGTGCCGCCACGAGGCAAGTGACCGTGGGACAGGTCGGCGTCGTCCGGGCGGCGGGACCACCGGCGAGCCCGGCCGCCAGCGCCCCAGGACGATAGGTGAATTGCGCAGTCCGGGCCGGATCTGCACGGCGCTGAGGTCAGGGAGCTGCGCTGATGGCACGCGCAGCATTCCTACTTGATGGCGGGAAACGCGGGGCGGGCTGGGCTATTTGGCCGGACTCGCTATCCTGCGGCCATGAGCTCTCCCGTGTGGCTCAGGCCAGGCGTCCAGCGCGCGCCGTGCGGCGGTTGGTTGCGTGTGTCCTGCGGCGATGAATACGGGCCGCGTCGAGAGGCGAAACGGACTGCGACATGGTCCGGGAGGTCGTGGTCATGCTGACGCGCGGAGAGAAAGGGTGCTGGTTCGCCGCGGCCCTGGGCGCTGTACTCGCTGCCGCGCCGTTCCTGGCGTTGGAGTCTTTTGGCCAGGGCCGCTACGCCCTGGTGCTGATCGGCATCACGACCGCGCTCACGGCGCTGATGGTGATTCCGTATTTCCGCAATCGCGCCCGGGTCGTGGCCGATCTCGACACCGACGACCGCCTGCTTGCCCGCTGGACCGTGCCGGAAGCGAATTGGCAGGCTTGGGTGGAAGCGGATGACCAGGTCGAGCGCCGCCTGAAGTGGAAGCTTTTCTTCGTGGTCCTGGGCTTCTCGGTCGTGATCGGTGGCGGGTTTGCCCTCGCCGACCCGGAAGCGGGACCGGTCGTGCTCGCCGTCCTGCTTGGCCTCTGTGCAATCATCGTGGTCATCATTCTGGTCACGACCCGTCGTCAGAAGCGGCGGCGCCTCGCCGGACCCCGCGAGGTTCGGATCGGCTGCGACGGCCTGCGGCTGGGCGGCGAACTTCATGTGTGGAACGGCTTCGGCGCGCGACTCGAGTCCGTCGAGCTTCATGAAGGGCCTCCCTTGGGTCTGGAATTTGTCTATTCCACGCGCGCGAAGAACCAGCGTCAGATCAACTCGGTGCGGGTGCCGGTGCCGTCCGGCGAGGATGCGCGCGCGGCCCACGTGGTGGCACACTTGCGCGGGAGGATGGGCACATGAATACCAGGACGTCGGCGTTCATCGTGGGCTGCGCGACGGTGCTGCTGGCCGGAATCGCGCCCGTGCGAACTCGCGCCCAAGGCGCGGAAGGTGCCGCGCTCGTCCGCCACGCGGAACGTCCGGACTGGTCAGGAGGCCGAAACGTCATCGCCGGCAGCAATCTCGGGACGGCGATGTTCTGGAAACGATTCCAACGCGGGCAGACGGCGCCCACGCAGGTGCTGACGATCGATGATTTCCCGCGTCAGATCGGAGGCGACGTCGACCTGCTCGGCGAGATCAGCCTGTGGATCGGCCGGAAGGAGGCGCATGCCGGGGAAATGGCGGCGGCGGCCCAGCGGATGACCCGGTTCAAGGGTTCGGCTTCGAACGGGACGATGCCGATCGAGCTGCCGGCCCTCGGGATTCGCGGCGAGGCCCAGATCCGTCGCCAGGGTGCGGATACGATTGGCGTCAGCGAGTGCGGCGAGGAAATGAACTTTGCCGGGCCGATCGAGGGCGGACTCTGGCTGCACCTGTTTGTCCGGTGGGGTGCGACCGTGCGGATGGCCGAGGTGCGGGCGAGCGGCGCTTTCGAAGGCCATGAGGCCGAGGCCGAGGCGATCGTCCGCAGCGTGTGCGCACCCTTTGTGCCGCGCGCGAAAGAGGAGGTGATGGCGTTTCTCCAGTCGATGAGCTTCGTGCCGGGCGCGTTGGGCTGGGCGGGAGCAGCGGGAACGGTGGCGGCGGCGCCCGGCGGCGTGATGCTGCAGATCGCGACCGAACCCGCGGCGAAACGCGAGCTCCTGCCCGACGGCCGGGACGGGGTCACGCTCAAGGCGCGACTCATCGTGCCCGTCGATGCGAAGTCGGCGAAGCTGGATGGCCGCACCGCCGCCGTGATGTTCTCCGCCGAAGGCCCGGGCCGCGAATGGGTCGATTGGGGCGAGCCGCGCTTCGACGGCCAGTGGAAGCAGGTGTTCATCCAGGCTTCCAATCCCAATCCGGTGCGGGGCCCGGCCAAGCCGCCAAACTCGATCACCCTCGTGGCGAAATTCCAGCAGGGTGCGGAGGTGCACGCGAAAAGCGTCACCGTGAAGCTCACGCCGCCGGCGTTGCTCGACGCCAGACCTGACGTCGTGGACTTCACCTTGAACTCCGGCCAGCAGGCTCCGGTGCAGGTGTGGCTGGAGAATCCGGGTCCGGGCCGCTGGGAGTTCAGCGCCGTCTACGACTCGAAGTCCCGCGCGGTGGCGGTTCCCACGGTCAAGTCGGTCGATGGGGTGCGGGCAGTCGTGACGCTGAAGGAAGCAGGCCTCGAGCCGCGGCACGACGGCTTGAACGCCGAGGTGGCGACGCTGCGGCTCATCGCGACCCAGAAGGGACGCGAGCCGGTCGAGCGCGACATCCTCGTGCGGGTCATGCAGGAAGGGCTGTTCGTGGACACGATGGGACGTGATCCGAAGACGCGTTGGTTCAACGTGGCGGCCGATGGCCGGGGCGAGCCGAGGGACGTCGACTTCCGGGTGTTCGCCCCGGATCCGAAAACGGGCCGGATGGAGAATTTGACGCAGCGGGCGGAGACGCTGCGGGCTGTTGCCATCGACTGCCTGGAGTCGCCCCAGACCGTCGCGGGACGCCTGATCGCCGCCGGGCAGCTCGAATGGAAGTTGGTGGGGATTCGACCGTCCAACCAGCCGGCCGGAATCCTGCGCATGCGTTTCGCCCAGGAGCTGCCCAGCGACGGGCGCGTGGTCCCATGCGATTTTCGTATCAGCTATACGGGGACGAAGGACGAGAGCTATACGGCCATCGTCACCATCGGCATCGTGACGTCGGCCGACGGACCGGGAGGACGTGAGTGGCAGATCGAACTGGAGCGCTGCGAGACGATCATCCGCAAGTTCGTCCCGGCCGCGTATCAGCCCCGGCTGCGCGAACTGCTGGACCGGCGGAAGCAAACGCTCGGCGCCGACGGCCTCAAGGCGCTGCGCAGCCGAATCTGGTCGATCGCGGCAAAGCTCACCCTCGCGGAAGGAGCCCGCGGTTATGCCGACGAGGAACGCTGGGCCAGCTATATCGTTGAGACGCTCGACTGGGCTCAATGGGGCGGGGACCTGGCCTTTCAAGCGGCCGTGGGCTCGGTGACGGGGCCCTATGGCGCCGTCGGGGCGAGCCTTTTGAAGGGATTACTCGTCAGCGCGATCAACACTTACCAGGAGGGCGGGACTCCCGCGGAATGGCTCTGGGGCAATCTGATGATGATCGAGGGCGTGGCGGAGGGAAAAGTCGTCGATCCGGACTTCATCCAGAAGATGGGCGTGCAGAGCAAAGCGAAGGTCTGGGCGATCTTCGTCAGCTACCACTTTCTCAAGAACCTCGCGGCGGGTGAGACGCTGGTGAACTCGCTCAAGCAAACGCTCCTCGAGGTCGGGTCTGATCGGCTCGGCTCATGGTTGAGCACGGAGGTGAAGCTTCATGGCCAGACCTCCGCCGGCGCGTGGGTGGCCGGCAAGGCCGGCGCGGGGGCCAATCCGCCAACGGCGGCGCGCGGGGCGCCGTTGCCCGCCGCCACCGCGAAGGGGCCGGCGCCGCAGGCCGGCGGCCCCGGTGCGAGGCCCGTGGTTGCCGATGCGGTGATCCAGGTGCGGGCGAGGATGACCCGCGCGCCGGATGGCCGGACCTATGCGAACCAGGGCGACGTGCTGTCCATCATGCGCGATCCGTCGATGGTGCGGGCCTTGAAAACCGGTCCGGCCGATGCGCGGGAGGCGTTCTCCAACACCCGGGAGGCGATCTACCGGCAGCACGACGCGCAGGTCGTGCAACACATCAAGGACTCCATGCCCGACATGAAGTATCGGATGGTGCGCGTGGTCGAGTTCCGCACGCCCGGTCAGGACGGCACGAGCCTGAACACCGATCGTGATTACCGCGTCTGCTATTATGCGGGACGTGATCCTCAGACGGGAAACGAGCGCTGGATCGAGATTCCGCGCGGACACTGGGAGGATCATTCCTACCGGACGTTCGCCGGACTCACGGGTGGCCCCACGGACGATGCGGCGCGCGCCCGGGAGTGGGCGTCGGAGCACCAGCAACTCGCCACGGATCGCTCCCACATTGAGGCGAGCGCGGCCTTCTCGGATCAGCGGACCGTGTGGAATGCACAAACGCGCCGTTTCGAAAGAGTGCAGGTGACCCCCAACCTCACGCGGGTCATCCACGACCGGGTGAACGGCGTCGATGTCGTCGATCCCGGCTCCCTCGGCCAGATGTACGTGGTGAAGGTCGCGGACGCCCGATTCCGCCATGAGGCCTTCGTGCAGGCCAGCAAGGCGGTGGAAACGCTGCGCGCGATCCGGGAAAGCTACGACGACAATGGCGGACGGAAGCTGGGCCGTCTTCCGGCGAATCTGGAGGCCGGGATGCGTGCGGTCTCCGAGGCGAAGGCCGCCCTCGACCGCGATCCCAACCACCGCGACCCCCTCGCCCTTGCGCGGGCCGAACGGGCACTGCGGGAAAACGGATTCTCGGGCCTGGGCGATCTCATGCAGAAGCTGGGCGGACAGTACGAGTCACTCAAGTTCATGACCGCGGCGCCGCCGTGAGCCCGTGGTCTCGCCATCCGGGCTCAAAAGGAGCGCGAGACCGCCAGCCTTACGCCGCGAGGCGCAGGATCTCTTCGACTTTCGCCGGCGTGATGTCGTGGCGCTCGCCCAGACTCACCATGCCGCGGGCGCGCAGCCGCCGGGCGACTTCACCGGCCGTGGCGGCCGTCACGCCGTAGTCGGAGAGGCGCGTGCGGATGCCGAGCGATTCGTAGAACGCGCGGGTCCGCGCGATGGCGGCGTCGATGCGCCCCTCCTCGGTTCCGTCCCGCAGATCCCACACCCGCTCCGCATACTGGAGCAGCTTCCCACGCTTGGTGGCGCGCTGAACCTGCATCAGGCTCGGCAGGACGATCGCCAGCGTGCGGGCGTGATCGATGTCGTGCAGCGCGGTGAGTTCGTGGCCGATCGTATGCGTCGCCCAGTCCTGCGGAACGCCCGCGCCAATCGCGCCGTTCAATGCCCAGGTTGCAGCCCAGACGAGGTTCGCGCGCGCGGCGTAGTCCTGCGGCTGCGCGAGCGTCTTCGGGCCTTCCTCGATCAGAATCCGCAGGATCGATTCGGCGAAGCGGTCCTGGATCGAGGCGCCGACCGGATACGTCATGTACTGCTCCATGACATGGCAGAAGGCGTCACCGATGCCGTTGGCGACCTGGCGCGGCGGCAGGGAAAATGTCGTCTCCGGATCGAGCACGGAGAAGCGCGGGAATACCAGCGGGTGAATGAACGCCAGCTTCTCGCGCAGCGCCCGCCGGCTGATGACGGCGGCCGCGTTCGCTTCCGAGCCCGTGGCGGGCAGGGTGAGC
Organism: Opitutaceae bacterium; assembly: GCA_016793535.1. Lineage (GTDB taxonomy): Bacteria > Verrucomicrobiota > Verrucomicrobiia > Opitutales > Opitutaceae > ER46. Next base: position 9,492 of record JAEUHA010000053.1, read on the forward strand.
ACGGCGCCGATCGGGAGGGCGGACTGGAGGTGCTTGCCGCGCGTGACGAGAATCTGCCACGGATCGCCGGCGTACCCCGCGGCCGCGGCCACGAACTTCGCCCCGTCGAGGACCGAGCCGCCGCCGACGGGAAGGATCCAGTCGAGATTCTCGCGGCGGACGATTTCCACGGCCCGCATCAGCGTGTCGAAA
>JAEUHA010000061.1 GCA_016793535.1 Opitutaceae bacterium
TCACCAAGGACGGAAAGCTCTTCATGGTGACCGGATCGCCCGGCGGTCGCACGATCATCAACACCGTGCTGATGACCATCCTCAACGTCGTCGACTTCGGCATGAATGCGCAGGAGGCCGTCGACGCGGGTCGGATTCATCACCAGTGGCTGCCGGATCGCCTGAACGTGGAGCGCTACGGCTTCTCGGCCGACACCCTAAACACGCTCAAGGCCCGCGGCCACACGATCAACGAGGTCGCCACCCAGGGCGTCGCCGAGGTGATCGTGCTGAACCCGAAGACGAACGTGCTCGAAGGCGGACTCGACCGCCGCGCGGCCGACGGCGGAGCGAGTGGAAAGTAAGCGGCGGGTTGAAAATAGATTGGGCGCAGGATTTTCCCTGTTGCTGCCGCAGAAACAGGTAACGCCTGACCCCATTTCCCTGTGCCACGCGACGATCGCCGCGATGTCGTAGGGATGACAGCCGAACATGGGAGAGGTGCGGGGCTAGCCGGAGCCGAAAAGGCAAAACCGGGTGACCCACGAAACACGCGAAAGGCACGAAAAGTTCAAATCATGCCATGCGCGAAGTTGGTCGATCCAAGCCTTGAAGCATGACTCCTCTCATATTGCCGCGTTCGTCCGGGACTCATGGCTTCGTGTGTTTCGTGGGAAATCCGCCCCCATCGTCTGCCTCAGTGCGATTCCGTGAAGCTCGTGATCGAGTGCCACTCGAACACTTCCTGCAGCAGAGCGCGCTCGGCTTTGGCCACGACGCGCTCGAGCGCACCCCATGTTTGCACGAAGGCGGCCTCCTTGCGCGCAGTCTCGAGGCGGATGCGCATTTCCTTGTAGCGCGCGACGCGGCGGTGGAGGTCGTTGATCGAGATCAGCGAGATGAACGCGGCCGCGAGCACCGGCAGCACGATTGGCCCGAAGCCGAAGATCCAGCTCTCCACCCACGGCGGCGCCACCGGTTGCGCGAGCGTGCTGTGCGCCGCATAGATCGCAGTGAATACGATGGCGAGGAGGGAGCTGATGGTGAATCCCGCCCGGAGCCGGCCGAGCTGTGGCACCGCGCGCGCGTCCTGCCGGGCGAAGTACGCGAGCTGGCCGTCGAGCCGCTCCCGGAGATAGCGCTGCTTGAATTCATCGAAGGCCGCCGGCCGCGTCCGCACCGACCGACGCTGCAGCACATCGAGCGAACGCCGCAGCGGCTCCAGTCCCGCCCAGTCGAAGTCGTCAAACAGCCGCACCGCCCGCGGCATGCCCCAGGTCGCGAGCGCGCTGCGCGTGATTTCCGCGGCGAGCCGGCTGCGCACCCAGTCGTGCTGGTGCCGGTGGTGGCGTACAACCAGCGCGATCCCCAGCGCGCCGAACAGGCAGAGCAGCTTCCCCCAGGGCATCGCCGGATGATGCAGGTGAAACGCGAGCGGGGCCGCGGCCAGCGCCGTCGCGAGCACATGGAGGCCGCCCGGGCCCGGGATCAGGCGGCGTAAATGCGGCGCGCCGTTCGTCGCGGCGCGGTCGACCTTGTAGTGAAATCCGGACACCCGGTCGCGGCCTGGTTCGCCCGGTGTCGACTCCGTCACTGGGACGGAGGGCAGCGCGTTGAGCCGGGTCACGTGGCGGTCACCTACCTGAAGCCGCTCGAAGTTCTCCCGCCGGACGACGAGCGTGTTCGCATCGACGATGATGATCGGCCGGCCGAGCTCCCGTGCGTAGGCCACGATCTCCGCCGTGCCGCCCCGTCCGCGCGAAGGTTCCCCGTCCCAGACCGCGAGCAGCAGGTCGCTGTGATTCACGGTCTCCATGCCGCCATCGAGATAGGCATCCTCGCGCCGGCCGCGTTCGCCGATAATGCGAACATGCTCCGACTCGGCCAGCAGCACCTCGACCTCCCGCCACTCCGCCTCGCTAAAATCGCGGCGGAATTCGGTAGGCGGGAGCGGCAGGATCGCCTCCCAGCCCATTCCGAGGTTCAGCGCCGTGCGTGCGAACACCATGTCGCTGCCCGCCGCGACAGACGAAAGCGCCAGCCACTCCACGCCCGGCTTGGCGCGCAACTCGTCCAGAACCGCCCGCAGCGCCCGCTCGAGTCCCGCCGCATCGGACACCCGCCGGTGCCCGGAAAATCCAATGACATGAAAGATGGGCAAATGGTCGGTTTCCGCCATGGGCGGCAAGAGTGACCGTGCAGCGCGATCGGGTGTCAACGGCGAAGCCGGAGAAGGGGGCAGAGGCCTGACTCCTTCGACTCACCCTGGAGATGTTTTGCAGTCGATTCGAAATCGGTCGGATTCGACGTTGCAACCACGCGAGCGCTCCTGCTCGGCTGATTCGCGGCAGTGAGGATTGAGTCGGGCGCCAATGTTGCCCCGGCGCTGCCGGCGGCTCCCTTCCCATGAAACTCCGACTCTTCCTGCCTTGCCTCTTCCTCGCCCTGGCCGCCCGGGTGGTCGGTGCCGCGTCGGCCGCGCCGGCCGGCGCGAGTGACGAGGCGGCCAAGCGCTGGGCCCAGTATGAGCCGTCGTTCAAGACCTTCGCCGAGCTCGACGCGGCGCGGCCCTTTCCGCCGGGCGGCATTCTCTTCGTCGGCAGCAGCATCTTCCGCCAGTGGACGAATGTCTCCGAACAGATGGCGCCGCTGCCGGTGCTCAACCGCGCGTTCGGCGGCTCGCGCACGGGCGATCAGTTGGCGCGGTTCGATCAGCTCGTGCCGCGCTACGCCCCGCGGATCGTCGTGTACTACTGCGGCAGCAACGATCTTAAGGCGAAGGAGGCTGATGCTCCCGCGGTCATCTTCGGTCGATTCCGCGAGTTCTCGGAGCGGGTCCGGGCCTGGTCGCCGGAGACGCATCTTGTGTTCGTGACCGCCACGCGCAGCCCCGATCGGGTGCCGCTCTGGGAGCAGGTGGACCACTACAACGCCCTCGCCCGGGCCTATTGCTCGAGCACGCCGCGCCGGCACTTCATCGACCTCAATCCGGCGCTCGTGGACGCCAGCGGCCACCCGCGGCTCGAGCTCTATAAGAGCGACAAGCTCCACTTCCATCCGCCCTCCTACGAGGTTTTCGCGGCGGTCATAAAACCAGTGCTCGAGCGCCTGTGGCGCGAGGTCGGGGCCAGGTAGCGGCGGCTCACTTCACGGCGGTCGCCGGGCGCGCCGCCT
>JAEUHA010000067.1 GCA_016793535.1 Opitutaceae bacterium
TGTCTCGGGTCCATGCGTGCCCTCGCCTTCCTTGCGCTCTTCGCGGCCGTGGCGCTCCGCGCCGCAGAGTCGCCTGCGATCACCGCCCAACCGATTCCGACGCCGACCCACGCCAACGCGGTCGGTGCGGCGGTGACACGAAGTCCGGACGGCGTGGTGTGGCTCACCTGGCTGGAACAGGCCGGCCCGGCCACCGCGCTCCGTTTCGCCACGCTCGATGCTGCGACCCTCACGTGGTCGCCCGCCGGCACGATCGCGAGCGGAGCGAACTGGGTCGTCAACGGCTCGGCGATGCCCGCGCTGACCGTCGGCACGCGCGGGCGCGCCACGGCGCTGTGGTCGGTGAGGCAGGCATCGGAGGCCCAGGCCGCGAACGGAGTCACGTCCACGCCCGGCGCGGAACCGCACGCCTGGATCGCCCAGACCACCGACGGCGGTCGGACGTGGAGCGCGGGCGCGCCGCTGACGCGCGAGAGCCGCCGGGTCGGCTTCGCGTCGCTCGCAACCCTGGCCGACGGCCGCGTGCTCGCGGCCTGGCTCGACGGCCGCGCGGCGGCGCCCGGCCGGCCCGTGACGCAATTGTTCGCCCGGGTGGTCGGTGTCAACGAACTGGATACACTCATCGATCCGTCGGTGAGCGAGGGCTGCCCCACCTCGCTGGCGGCCTTCCCCGATGGTTCGGCGCTGCTGGCCTACCGCGGGCGGACGGCCGACGAGGTGCGCGACATCCGGGCGGCACGCTTCGCGGGGGGCGGCTGGCAGCCGCCGCATCCGGTTTTCCATGACGGCTGGAAGATCGCCGGCAATCCCGACAACGGACCCCAGATCGCCGTCGACGGCGGCCGGGTGGCGGCGGCGTGGTACACCGCGACGCACGAGGCGCCGCGTGTGCTCCTGGCCCTTTCGCCCGACGCGGGCGAGCGTTTCCTCTCGCCTCTCCAACTCAACGCGGGTCCGACCACGGGCCGCGTCGCGGTATCGCTCCTGCACGACGGCGCGATGCTGGTCACGTCGGTCGACGACCGCGGCGAACTCCGGCTGCGGCGCGTGACGCCCGATTTCACGGTCGCCGGCGAGGTGCGGCTCACGACAAGCGAAACCGGCCGGATCAAGGGCGCCCCGCAGGTGGCGCTGCTCCGCGATTTTCTCGGCGGCAAGACCCCGGCGCAGTTGGTCGTCGCGCTGGTCCGCGACACGCAGCCTGCGGTGCTGCAGACGCTCCTGGTGTCGATTCCGGAAGGCGAACTGCTCGAGGACGAGCGCAACTGCGACTGTGCGGCCGCCGAGGAGGCGCTGCTGGGCTTTTCCCTCCGCGGCGTGATCGTCGCCGTCCAGCCCGCCGCGAGCACCGTACGGGTGAGGCACGCGGCGCTCCCCGGCCTTTTCGCGGCGGGCGAACGGGAGTTTGCGGTGAGCACAGCCATCCCGCTCGGGGCGGACACCAACGGGCGGTCGTTTATCGGGCGGATCCGCCGGCACGGCGACGGGTGGCAGGTGTTCAGCCTGAGGGTGCTGCCGACGGTGCCGTAGCTTCTCTCCTTGTGGGAGCGCGGACGTCCTCGTCCGCAGAGATAGAAGATGCGGCCGGGGACGGCCGCGCTCCCACGAAGGCCATCCTGCTCCCCCGCTTGACGCCTCGGGCATAATCGCAACGTTCACCACCCGCCGATGTCCGCCTCCGAAAAGCCCACCTGCCTCGCCGACCGACTGCGTCGGCTGCTGGCATTGGGCTGCGCAGCGATGGTGTTTGCGCTGACGATCTTCGCCGCGAGTCCGGAGGCGCATGGGTACCTGCACGCGCACCAGGACTGCCCGAGCCACGATCACGCGACCTCCGAGCCGGATCATTCCTGCGCCGTCGTGCTGTTCGCGAGCGGTGTTTCCCTGCCGGTCGGACCCCTGTTCGTCACGCCGCCGACCACCGTGCCCGCGGGCATTTCACCGGTCACGGCGGCCGAGGTTTTTCTGGTTTCACCGCGTTATCTCCGGCAACCGGAGCGCGGCCCCCCGTTGAGTTGGGTTGGTTGAGTCGTCGTCGCGCGTTTCCCCGCGCGACGGGTTAGCGTGTCGCACGCCGCCGGCGTGGACCCGCATGGTTAGCTGTCTCGTACCCACACTCATCATGTCCGCCTTTCGTCCGCTTTCCGTCTCGCTACTCTGCTCCGCCCTGCTCGCCACGGCAGGTCGCGCCCAAAACGCCCCGGCCGCGCCGCCGGCGGCGCCGGCTCACGGCCATTCCCATACGCCGGGAGCCGCGTCCCACACCAGTGGCACGGTCACCCTCGACCGCTACGTCACCTCCGCCGCGCCGTTTCCGCGCAACCAGGTCGATCTCGCCCAGTCCACCACCGTCCTCGACGGCCGTTCGCTGCTGTTGAAGCAGCAGGCCACGATCGGGGAAACGCTTTCGGCCGAGACCGGCATCAGCGCGACCTCGTTTGGTCCCGGTGCCAGCCGTCCGATCATCCGCGGCCTGGGCGGCGACCGGATCCGTCTCCTGGAAAACAGCGTGGGCACGATCGACGCCTCGGTGGCGAGTCCGGACCACGCCGTGAGCGTGGAACCGTTTCTCGTCGAGCGCCTCGAGATCGTGCGCGGACCGGCCTCCCTGCTCTACGGCAGCAACGCCGTCGGCGGCGTGGTCAACGTGATCACGCACCGCATCGAGACCGACCTCCCGACCGAGGCGGTCCGCGGCGGGTTCGAGGTCCGCGGCGGCACCGCGGCGCATGAGTTCGCCCGGGGCGGCGTGTTCGACTTCGCGCTCCGGCCGGACGCGGACCGGGCGATCGTGGTGCACCTCGACGGCTTCCGTCGCTCGACGGACGACGTCCGGATCCCCGGCTTCGCCGAAAGCGCGCGCGTCCGGGCCGAGGAGACGGCCCACGCCGCGGCGGAACGGGAGCCGGCCCCGGATTTCGCCCGCGGACGGCTGCCCAACAGCGCGCTCGAGACCGAGAGCGGCGCGGTCGGACTCTCGTATGTCAGCAAGGAGTTTCACGTCGGCGCGAGCTACAACGGCTTCAACAGCACCTACGGCGTGCCCGGTCACGCCCACGAGCACGAGGAGGAAGCCGGGGCCGCGGCCGGCGGGGAGGCCGCGGGCGTGCGCATCAAGCTGCGGCAGCGCCGCACCGACGTGCAGGCCGAGTGGCACCACGACCACGGCTTCCTCCGGGGGGCGCGGTTGAAGTTCGGCCATGCCCACTACCGGCACACCGAGTTCGAGCCCGACGGCACCGCGGGGACTGTATTCGCGAACAAAGGACATGATGCCCGCTTCGAACTCCTGCACGGCGACGAACGCCCGTGGGCGGGCGCGCTGGGCGTGCAGTCCTCGCGCAGCGATTTCAGCGCGATCGGCGACGAGGCGTTCCTGCCGCCGTCGGTCACGCGCGCCGACGCGGTGTTTGCGTTCGAGGAACTCAAGCAGGGCACGCTCACCTGGCAGTTCGGCGGCCGCTACGAGCGCACGCGCGTCGCGCCCGACGGCGGCCGCACCCGGCGCGACAACGAACTCAGTGGCTCGCTCGGGGCCGTCTGGAAACTGAACCCCGATTACGCGCTCGCGGTTTCGCTCACCCACACCGGCCGGGCGCCGAACGCGCAGGAGCTCTTCGCCGACGGCCCCCATGCGGGCACGCAGGCGTTCGAGATCGGCAATGCGGACCTGGGCGCGGAACGGTCCCTGAGTTTCGAAGCCAGCGTACGCCGGCGGACCGGACTCGTGACGGGTGCGGTCACGGTGTTCGCGAATCGATTCCGGAACTTCATCTTCGAACAGCCGACGGGATTGGTGGCGATCGAGCATGACGGAGCCTGGGAGTTCCTGCCGCCCGACGACGAGGAAGTGGAGGAACATGGCGGCGGCCTGCCGGTGTACCGCTACGTCCAGCGGGACGCGAAATTCTGGGGCGCCGAAGTCGAGACGGTCTGGCACCTGCATGATCGCAGTGACTGGCAGCTCGACCTGCGCCTGGCCGCCGACGTGACGCGGGCGCGGGAAGGCTCGCGCCACCTGCCGCGGATTCCGCCGGCGCGGCTCTCGGCCGGGCTGTTTTGGGCCAACGCCGCGTGGAGCGCCGGGGCCGAGTGCAAGTGGACCCTGGCACAGAACCGCGTGGCCGCCAACGAGTCGCCCTCGGACGGCTATACGATGATCAGCGCGCACCTCACGCGCGTCTTGAGCGTCGGCCGGACCCAATGGGAGATCTTCGTGCGCGGCACGAACCTGGCGAACGAGGAGGCCCGGCCGCATGCGTCGTTCGTAAAGGACCTCGCGCCCCTCCCTGGCCGCGGGGCCACGGCGGGGGTGCGGATGAAGTTCTAAGGATCAACAAAAACGAGGGCTGCCCACGGAACACACGGAGCACACGGAAATCTCGGATTTCCGTGTCTTCCGCGTGATCCGTGGGCTTTTTTATTGGCCGCCGCTATTTCACCAAAACTCGCCGCGCCCTTTCTAGGCGTTTGCGTTGCGGCTCGGGTAGGATGTTCTTTCGTTTCCCCGTTTTCGTTCCCCTTAAACCTCCCGCTGTCCGCCTTCCTGTCGAGGGCCGGATCACCGCTTTGCCCATGCCGACCACCTCCGTCACCGAACTCAAGACGATCAAATCGAACGTCAAAGGCCTCGTCGAAGGCACGCTCGCCGAAACCGGCGGCCTTCTGCGCCTCGCACCCGCCTGGGTGCCGCGCTCTTTCCTGCAACCAGGCTTGCGCATCAAACTTCACCCGGACGACACCTATGCCTACGGCCTCAACCGCGGCGGCATCGACGAGCGCTGGTTCGCGTCGACCACCCCGACCGCCAATGAAGGCCGCGCCTGGGATGAAGGCCTGAGCTGGTGCGTTTCCGGTGGCCGGCGTTTCACGCTGCAGCAGGCGGTGGCCGAGTGCGGCGCCACGCTCGTCGGCAGCTCCATCTGGAAGAAATACAAGCGCTGGCCCGTCTACTCGAAGTTTTTCGATAACATGGGGCCGATCCCGCACCATATGCACCAGTCCGCCAAACAGGCGAAGCTGGTCGGCCAGGAGGGGAAGCCGGAGTCGTACTACTTCCCGCCGCAGCACAACAATGTCGGCAACAACTTCCCCTACACCTTCATGGGCTTCGAGCCCGGCACGACGAAGGAGCAGGTGAAGCAGTGCATTCGCAACTGGAACAAGGGCGACAACGGCATCCTCGATCTCTCGAAGGCCTATCGCCTCAAGGTGGGCAGCGGCTGGCTGATCGATCCGTGCATCCTCCACGCCCCCGGGTCCCTCTGCACCTACGAGCCGCAGTGGGGCTCGGACGTCTTCGGCATGTATCAAAACCTCGTCGAGGGCCGCGAAGTGCCGTGGTCGCTTCTCGTAAAGGACATGCCCAAGTCGAAGCACCGGGACATCGACTTCATCGTCGACCAGCTCGACTGGGAGAAGAACGTCGACCCGAATTTCAAGGACAACCACTACCTCGAGCCCGTCCCGGTCGCCGACACCCGTAGCGAAGGCTACGTCGACCGCTGGATCGTTTATGGCAAGGTCGACGGCGAGCAGCTGTTCACCGCCAAGGAACTCACCGTCGATCCGGGCACGAAATGCACCGTGAAAGACACCGGCGCCTACGGCCTGATTTGCGTACAGGGCAGCGGCCGGATCAACGGCCAACCCCTCGTGAGCCCGAAGCTCATCCGGTTCACGGAGCTGACGGAGGACGAATACTTCTGCACCGAGGACGGCGCCAAGGCCGGCGTCACGTTCGAGAACACCAGCAGCACCGAACCCTTGGTGTGCCTTCGCTACTTCGGCCCGGAAGTGAATCCCGACGCCCCCGAGATGGGCGCGTATCGGAAGAACAAATTCAACTGAGGTAGTAGCGGGTAGTGAGTAGCGAGTAGCGAGCATCACGCGTTCGCGCCACAGCTTCTACTCGCTGCCTTCCTCCGCACTTCAAGCGGTCTCTCGTCACGCCTCACCCGTCCGCCGGCTACTCACTACTCGCTACCCGCTACTCGCTACTTTCCTCCTCCTCTCGCCCCTCACCCCTAGCCTCTCACCTCCTTTATCCCATGCCTCAAAACAACTATCCCAAACTGCACAACGCCATGTGGCCCGGCCTGGTCGGCAAGGGCAGCCCTGGCGCGGAACCGTTCATTGAACTCGACACGATGCTGGACCTGACGGCGAAAGCCGACGTCGGCGGCGTCAAGTTCGACGGCGTCGACCTGTTCCTCTACAATCCGCACACCGACATCGACATCTCCGACGACGGTACCAAGGCCCTCGCCGCCAAGATCCAGTCGAAGAACCTCGTTGTCGGCTCGGTCGTCGCCCCCGTGTGGTTCGACGCCTCCGCCGGCGGCGACGAAAAGGCCCGCGCCAACTTCGTCACCCACGTGCGCAAGGCGGTTCGCATCGCGAAGAAGCTCCGCGAACTCGGCGTCCGTCCGTACGGCATCGTCCGCATCGACAGCGCCACGAGCGTCACCGCCTGGGACAAGGATCCCAAGGGTGTCACCAAGCTGATCGCCCAGACCTTCCGCGAAGCCGGCAAGATCGCGAAGGGCGAAGGCGAGCGCCTCGCCGCCGAAGGCGAGATCTGCTGGGGCGGCATGCACTCGTGGAAGAACATGGTGAACCTGCTCGAGGAAGTCGGCATGCCCAAGGTCGTCGGCTTCCAGGCCGACATGTCGCACACGCACCTCTACACGCTCGGCTACAATGCCGAGGCGCACCGGATCGTGCCGAAGAACTACCACTACGAGCCGGCCGAGTTCCACAAGGCGATGGTGAAGCTCACCGACGCGCTGCGTCCGTGGACGATCGATTTCCACGTCGCGCAGAACGACGGCTCCGTCTTCGGCTCCGGCGACCACGAGAAGACCGGCCGCCACTGCCTCGCGACCGATCCGAAGGGCAAGCTCAACATCGCCCGCGACTCCGGCTACTGGCTGCGCGACAAGGCCGGCAAGGTCACGAAGAAGATGAAGCACATCTGCTGGGATGGCTGCATGTTCCCGAACGCCGTGCTCACGCAGCAGCAGACCTGGAACGACATCCTCGCGGCGATGATCGAGGTCCGGAATAACCACGGCTGGGTCGGCTAAGCCGACCAGGTAGCGAGTAGTGAGTAGCGAGTAGCGAGCATCACGCTTCGCCAGTTTGGCGCTTACTCGTTGTTCACTTTCGCGGTTCATGCGTTCGCTCACTCGTCTCGCACGCCCGCCAGCTACTCACTACTCGCTACCCGCTAGTCGCTACTCGCTACTCCCCAACACACTACCCGCTACTCGCTACCTTTCTCCCATGTCCAAGAAACAACTCCGCATCGGGCTCATCGGCTACAGCTTCATGGGCCGCGCCCACTCCAACGCCTTCCACCAGGTCAACCACTTCTTCCCTTCCAGCTATGAGCTCGTGCCGCAGGCCGTCTGCGGTCGCGACGAGGCGAAGGTGAAGGAGTTTGCCGAGCGCTGGGGCTACAAGTCGGTCGAGACCGACTGGAAGAAACTCATCGCGCGCGACGACATCGACGTGATCGACATCGCGACGCCCAACAACCTCCACGCCGAGCAGGTCATCGCCGCCGCCAAGGCCGGCAAGATGATCCTCTGCGAAAAGCCCCTCGCCCTGAACGGCAAGGAGGCGGAGAAGATGCTCAAGGCCGTCGAGAAGGCCGGCGTCGCCAACATGGTCTGGTACAACTACCGCCGTTGTCCGGCCGTGGTCCTCGCGAAGAACATCATCGACTCCGGCAAGCTCGGCCGGGTGTTCCACTATCGCGCCAATTTCCTCCAGGACTGGACCATCAACCCGGAGCTGCCGCAGGGCGGCACGGGCCTGTGGCGCCTCGACGTCAAGGTCGCCGGCTCCGGCGTGACGGGCGACCTGCTCGCCCACTGCATCGACACCGCGCTCTGGCTCAACGGCGGCATCAAGGACGTGAACGCGATGACCGAGACGTTCGTCAAGCAGCGCAAACACAACCTCACCGGCAAGGTCGAGAAGGTCGGCATCGACGACGCCTGCATCTTCCACTGCCATTTCAACAACGGTTCGCTCGGTCTCTTCGAGTCGACGCGTTATGCCCGCGGTCACAAGGCGCTCTACACCTTCGAGGTCAACGGCGAGAAGATGAGTCTCAAATGGGACCTGCACGACCTGCACCGCTTGCAGATCTTCGACTACAGCGACGAAGGCACGGAGCGCGGCTGGAAGAGCGTCCACGTCTCCGACGGCGATCATCCCTACTGCGGCAAATGGTGGGTGCCCGGCCTCCAGCTCGGCTACGAACACAGCTTCGTCCACGCGATGGTGGAGTTCGTCCAGGGCCTCGAGAGCGGCAAGGGCTGCACGCCGAACTTCAAGGACGGCCTCGCGACCGACTACGTGGTCGACGCGGTGCTCAAGTCCGCGAAGACGCGGAAGTGGCAAAAGGTGAAACAGGCCTGACCTTGAAGTAGCGAGTAGCGGGTAGCGAGTAGTGAGCATCCCGCCTTCGAGCACTTCCTGATCAGGTCGGGTGCCGCTACTCGCTACTCACTACTCACTACTCGCTACTTCATCCCCTACCCCCATGCTCCGCTCCGCTTTCCGCCTCGCCCTGTTCGCGTCCCTCGCCGCCGTCGCCGCCGCCCAGTCGACGCTCGTGTTCAATCCGCCCGCCGGCGTGACGGCGAAGAACAAGCACGTTGTCCTGCTCTCCGGCGACGAGGAGTACCGCAGCGAGGAAGCGCTGCCGATGCTGGCCAAGATCCTGAGCCAGCGCCACGGGTTCACGACGACCGTCCTTTTCGCCCTCGATCCCGACGGCACGATCAATCCCGACAATCAGAAATCGCTCGCCGGCAGCGAGGCGCTCGACCGCGCGGACCTGATCATCATGGCGCTGCGGTTCCGCAACTGGACCGACGACGCGATGCAGCGCTTCGTCAACGCCTACCACCGCGGGGTGCCGATCATCGCGCTGCGCACCTCGACCCACCCGTTCAATTTCCCGGCCGACAGCAAGTGGGCAAAGTACACCTGGAACAGCAAGGGCCCGTGGGTCGGCGGCTTTGGCAAGCACGTGTTGGGCGAGACCTGGGTCACCCACTGGGGCCGGCACAAGGTCGAGGCCACCCGCGGCGTCATTGAGTCGTCAGCCGCCCGCGATCCCCTGCTCCGCGGCGTGACCGACGTCTTCGGCAACAGCGATGTCTACGAGGCCTACCCGCCGGCCGATGCGAAGATCCTCATGCGCGGACTCGTGCTCAAGGGCATGAACCCGACCGACGCTCCCGCCGACGCGGTCAAGAAGCGCGTCACCGACAAGCAGGACCAACCGGTGAATTCGCCCGCCATGCCCGTCGCATGGACGCGCCTGCACACGAACGAAACCGGCAAGCAGAACAAGATTCTCACCACCACTCTCGGCGCCGCGACCGATCTCGAGAACGAGGGCCTGCGCCGCCTTGTCGTCAACGGCGTCTACTGGGGCCTCGGCCTCGACGTGCCGGCCAAGGCCGACGTCACGGTCGTCGACCCGTATCAGCCGCTCATGTACGGCTTCAAGAGCTACCGGATCGGCCTGAAGCCGTCCGACTACGCCCTCGGCAAGACCGTCCCGCCCGGCGCGCCGCGGCCGCCGGCCGAACCCGCCGCGACGAAGAAGGGCAAGAAGCAAGCCGCCACCCCGCCCACCAAAGCCGCCGCCGCCATCGGCGCCATGGCAGCCCAGCCGACTCCTTCTCCGTCTCTCAACTCTCAACCCTCAACTCTCAACTCCGCCGCCGGCGGAGCCGGCGGCGGCTTCCAGCTCAATCCCGGCGACCGCGTCGCCCTCATCGGCAACGCCCTCGCCGACCGGATGCAGCACCACGGCTGGCTGGAGACGATGATCCACGCGCAGCACCCGCAGCACCAGATCGTGGTGCGC
>JAEUHA010000144.1 GCA_016793535.1 Opitutaceae bacterium
GGCTGACCCCCTCCCGGATCACCCGAACACTCGTTTCAAGTAGTCGAGGCTCTTCGTGGCGATGACCTCGGCGCCTTCGTCGTATTTGAAGACTTCCACCGAAACCGTGCCGTCGTAGCCGACGTCGCGCAAGGCGGCGGCGATCGGAACGAAATCGACGTCACCGAAGCCGGGCCCTTTGAGGTTCTTGTCGTTCGCGTGCACATACGCGAAGTGTCCGCGGGACTCGCGGATGACCTGGGGCACGGGCTTCTCCTCATGGCTCATTGCGCGCACGTCGAGGATCACCTTGAAGCCGGGTGACGCGAACGGCTGCACGAAGCGCACGGCCTCCGCGGCGGTGTTGATGAAGTTGGTGTCCTCGGCCGGCAGCGGTTCGAGGCAGATGACGACCCCGCGCTGTTCCGCCCGCTTGACCGACGGACGAAACACGTCGCCGGCCCAGGCCCAGCCCTGCTCGTAGCTCACGCCCGGCTGCAGGCTGCGCTGTTTCGGCGAGCCGACGACGATGACCTTGCCGCCGATGTCGGCGCAGAAATCGACCAACTCGCAGAAGTACTGCGCGGTGCGCTCCCGCGTCGCGGCATCGGGCGAGGTGAGGTGCATCCCCTCAGCCTGCACGAGCACCCAGTGGATGCCGGAGATCGCGATGCCCGCCCTGGCGGCGGACTCACGAATGCGGACGCGTTCCGCCGCCGGAATGTCGGTGACGTACTTCGCCAGGGTGAACGGCGCCACCTCGACCGCATCGTAGCCGACGCGCGCGCAGTACGCGAAGATGTCGTCGAGCTTCCAGTCCTTGAACGTCTCGTTGCAGATGCCGAATTTCATGGGGTGAAGCGCCGGGCGCCGAGGTGATCTCTCATGTGCGGATGTCCCCGGGAGCGCGGACGCCCACGTCCGCAATCGTTCGAAAGCGGACGAGGGCGGCCTCGCTCCCAGGCGATCGTCAACTCAGTGCGCGAACCCCTTCTCGTCCTCCGGCAGCGGCTTGTCCTTCGTCTCGGGCGCGAAGGGCAGCACGATCAGCCCGAGGAAGAACACGGCGCACATCGTCAGGGCGGCGGGCCGCATCGGCTCCGCATAGTGCGCGAAAACCTCCGTCTTGAGCAGGCCGATCAACGGCACACCGGCGGCGGCGAGGAAGCGGCCGACGTTGTAGCAGAAGGACGTGCCCGTGCTGCGCAGATGAGTGGGGAAGAGCTCCGGCAGGTAGATCGCGTAGACGGCGAACACGGAGAGCTGGAAGAAACCCATGATCGGAATCAGCCAGAACGTCTGGCTGGCGTCGGTGTAGAACTGGAACGCGCACGCCGTCGCGATCATCGAGGTCGTGAAGGCCATCGCGAACGCCTTCTTGCGTCCGAGCTTTCCGGCCACCCAGCTCGCGGAAAGCATGCCGCAGAATGCCCCGAGCTGGAGCGTGAGCAGGCCCCAGCTCGCCCACTTGTCGACGAGCGGTCCGATCTGCTCCTTGGCCATGCCCTGCGCCGTGTAGGTCTTCGTCAGCACGGTGCGGACGAGTTCGGGGGTGAAGAAACCGATGCCCCAGAGGCCGATCACGCCCGAGCACACGAGGAGCATGCCGATGATGGCGTTCTTGCGCCAGCGCGGGGTGGTGAAGAGTTCCTTGTAGGTGAAGGCGCTGTGCTTGTTCAGCTCACCCGAGTCCTTCATCCGCTGCCAGCGCTCCGGCTCCTTCATGCGCATGCGGATTACGAGCGCGAGCGCGGCGGGAATCGCGCCGATGACGAACATCCAGCGCCACGAGTTGCCCAGGGAAATCACGCCCGTGCTCTCGAGCCGGGCCATGCCCATGCCGATCAGGGCCGCGGAGATGTTGCCGATGGCCGACAGCGCCTGGAGGGCACCGAGCGCGCCCGAACGGGAGCGGGCCGGCATCACCTCGGCGAGCAGCGCGACACCCACCGCGAATTCGCCGCCGACGCCCAGGCCGGTGATGAACCGGTAGAACGCGAAGTCCCAGAAGGAGGTCGAGAGCGCGCTCAGGCCGGTGCAGAGCGAGTAAATGAGGATAGTGATCATCATCGTCTTCGCGCGCCCGATACGGTCGCCCAACACGCCGAAAACGAGTCCACCCGTGGCCCAGCCCGCGAGGAAGATCGACGTGGCATAACCACCCCACAACACCGGGTCGCTGCCGGGCGGCAGCAACGCCTTCATGGCCGGCATGCGCGACAGCGTGAAGAGTTGCTGGTCCAGGCAGTCGAAGAGCCACCCCAGGGCAGCCACGGTGAACACGAACCAATGGTAGGAAGTGAGGCCGTGCCACCAGCGACCGGAGGCAGGAGTGGGACCGGGAGATGTCATGAGTGGATTCTGGGTTGAGTAAAAGTTGCGGTGGCCCGGAGCGGGTGCGCCCCGGAAAGGCGAAGGTCGGAGGTTGGCCGGCTCAGAGCAGGCCCTGATAGGCCAGCCAGAGCGAGCGATAGTAGTGCATGACCCGTACCGGATCGGGACTCGAGGGAATCTCGGCGAAGCAGAAGCCGGTATAGCCCGAGTCGTTGAGCGCGGTCAGGAGTTTCCGGAACGGATAGTCCTCCAGGTACAGATCGCGCATGTGCACGGTGAAGATCTTTTTCTTTACCAGGTTGAAATTGTGGTCGAAGCCGTCGCCCGCGAGGTCGGTCGCGTTGGAATTCCAGCAGACGCCCGCATTGGGGTGGTCGGCGACATCCATGATCTTCTTCACGTGCGGGAGCAGGGACGTCCCGCTGCCGTGCACCTCGAGAAACAGCTTCTGGCCATGACCGGCGGCAAACTCGCCGAGCTCGCGCAGCGAGCGGCCGATTTGCTCCAGCGTCTTCTCCACCGGCACTTCCTTGGGCAGGCCGTTCGGGCGCACCTTGATGCCCGCGGCGCCGACATCATGGGCCAGCACGAGGTATTCCTTCGTCGCGGCGATGTCCTTCTTCAGCTTTGCCGCGTCGGGGGTGTGATAGTCGAACGCGCTGCCCAGGCTCACCAGCGCGACCGGCGAGTCGGCAAAACGCTTCTTCACCTCGGTCCGCTGATCCTTCGTGAGCGTCACTTCCACCCCGTGCTTGTGGGTCGTGCGCAGTTCCACGCCTTCGAACTTCGCGGCGGTGCAGTGCTTGATGATCGTCGCGATGTCCCAGTCCATCGCCAGATTGTAAGTCACCGTCCCGAGCTTCATCTTCGACTTCTTTGCGAAACTGACCGCAGGAGCGGGGGCCTGCTTCTGCTTGGCCTGCTTCGGTTCGGCGGCACCGAGCGCGGCGGACGCGAGACCCAGCGAAGCGACGCCCAGGGAGGCGTCCTTCAGGAACTGGCGGCGATTCGTGTGCATGGGGTCCAGAAGAGAGAGGTGGATTGCTCCGCCGTGTCGAGGCGGAGCTTGGGGAAAACGGAAATATTCCCCGCGGCCGCCGTCAATTCCGACCGGCTCCCGCCAGCCGCGCCCGGGCTTCCTGCAGCCACGATTCGTGAATCAGGGTCGCTTTCCGGCGTTCCCATTCGGCCGCCGGAAACACCGCCAGGTCCTCGCGCTTCAGTCCCGGCACGCCCACGCCGAGGGCCCGCGTGCCGCCCTCGCGATGTTCCGTGGCGTAGAGTTTGTCCATCTCGACGCCGTTGGCCTTGGCCCAGGGACCGATGTGGGTCTCGGGCATCGCGTCGATATCGGCGCCGGTCCAGGCCGGGAAATCGAGCTGCTGCTCGAGCCAGCGCGCCACGGCCTTGGTCACGAACCACGGCCGGTGGCCCGTGCCGGGAACGAAGCCGGTCTCGAACACGTCGGCCGGCGACCCGCGCAGGGTTCGCACCCGTTCCTGCAGCGCGGCGAAGCCTGCCTCGCCGAACGGAGGCACCTGCACGGTGGTGTCCTCGAGCCCGTTGTAGATCAGGGTGCCACCCCGGGAGGCATGCAGCGAATAGATCACCGCCGGCCGGTCGCCCAGGAACAGGAGCGCCTTGTAGGGGAGCGCCTGGCACATCGGCTTCGACTTGTCCCAATAGCCGTCGGGACCGTCGAGGTTGCCGCCGCCGACGAGCACACAGGCCTTGAGCCGCGTCTCCACCGCGCCGGCCAGACTGAGGATGAACGACCCCATCGAATAACCCGCGGCCGCGATCCGGCGCGGGTCAACATCCGGCCGCTGGCTCAGGTACGAAACGGCCTGCATGATCTCCGTCACCATCAGCCCGCCGAGGCGGCGGCCGAGTTCGTCAGGCGGCTCGACCTTGTCGTGCGCGCGGGTGCCGGACTTTCGGTGGATGTTCCGCTCCCCCTCGCCGGCGGGATCGTAGGTGAGCACGACCGCGCCGGCTCGCGCGTAGAGAATGCCGGAATAGTTCGCGTACCAGGAGAACTTGTCGCCGCCATGTCCGTTCACGACAATGAACGCCGGCCGGCGACCGCCGTCCTGCTTCGGCCGATACACGATGGCCGGCACGCGCAAGCCGAACTGCGTGCCGTAGGTGACGCGTTCCGCGATCACGCCGGGCTCGGGCTCGAACTCGCCGTGTTTTTCCGGCGCCAGGGCGGGCGGGGCGGTGATGAAGAGCGCCTGCTTGATGCCCTCGCGCCACGCCTGTTCCTGGGCGGGGGTGGGCGGGGCGGCGAACAGCGCCGGCGCGGCGAGGGCGAGGAGGCTCAAGCCGAACGACCGAAGGGGGAGTCGGCCCTCAGTGGGAACGCGGACGCCCTCGTCCGCATCGAGCGACCGGCGGACGAGGGCGTCCGCGCTCCCAGAATGAGCGTCGATGGACAGGATGCTAAAGCTCGAGGGCCGGTCGGGAGACAATCGCATGGGGTGGGGAGGTTCGCCCCACGAAAGGCGTCCCCCCACGCCAGCGCCAGAGTGAAATTCCGGGAGTCCGGGTCGATATTTGCTTTGCGATTCCGGGCTGGAATTCGCACGTTTCGCGCCACCCCATGCCCCGTCTCCGGCTCGCTTCGTACCGTCGCTTCCTGGTCTTCGCCGGCGGCTGCCTGCTCGGGTCGGCCGCCGACGCGGCCAGCGATCCGGCCGCCCTCGTGGCGCGCTATTGCGTGGAGTGTCACGATGCGGGGACGAAGAAGGGTGGGATCCTGCTGGAAGGGGTGAATGCCGGGGATCCCGCCGCGCATCCGGTGCTCTGGGAACGCGTGCTGAAAAAACTCCACCATCGGCAGATGCCGCCGGTGGGGGAGGAACGGCCGGACGAGGCCACGTACGCCGCGCTCGTGACGCATTTCGCCGGCGCGCTCGATCGGGCCGCCGACGCGGCGCCGAATCCCGGCCGCTCCGAGACGTTTCGCCGGCTGAACCGAACCGAGTATCAGAACGCGATCCGCGACCTGCTCGCGCTCGAGATCGATGCCACGGCCTTGCTGCCGAACGACGAGCCGAGCCACGGTTTTGACAACGTCACGGTGGGCAATCTCTCGCCCACGCTGCTCGAGCGCTACGTCTCCGCTGCGCAGAAAATCGCCCGGCTGGCGGTCGGCGCACCGCGGAAAACCCCGGGCGGCGACACGTTTCGCGTCCGGCCCGACGTGACCCAGGAGGAACACGTCGAGGGTCTCCCGCTCGGCACCCGGGGAGGCACGCTCATTCCGTACACCTTTCCCCAAGACGGGGAGTATGAAATCCAGGTGCGCCTGGCCCGCGATCGCAACGAGCAGGTCGAGGGCCTGCGGGCTCCGCATGAGCTCGAGATCCTGCTCGATCGGGAGCGCGTCGCGTTGTTCACGGTCAAGCCGCCGGGAGCGGACAAGAACGCCGAGGTCGTGGATGCCCATCTCAAGACGCGGGTCACGGTGAAGGCGGGACCCCGCGACGTCGGGGTGACGTTTCCGAAGAATCCCTCCACGCTGCTCGAGACGGAGCGCCTGCCGTACGCGGCGCGGTTTAACATGCACCGTCATCCGCGGACGGCGCCGGCCGTCTACCAGGTGTCGATCACCGGCCCGTTCAACGGAACGGGCGCGGGCGACACGCCGAGCCGGCAGCGGATCTTCGGCGCGGCTGCCGTCGGGATCGCGGCGGCGGCGTCGGCCGATCCCGAAGGCCGGGCGCGGACGATCCTGGCGGGGCTCATCCGGCGCGCGTACCGCCGGCCGGCGACCGAGGAGGACCTGCGCAAGCCGCTGCAGTTTTTCCGCCAGGGCAGCGCCGAGGGCGGCGGATTCGAGGCGGGCATCGAGGATGCGTTGAGCTCGATCCTGGTCAGCCCGCGGTTCCTCTTCCGCATCGAGGCGGATCCGCCCGGCCTGGCGCCCGGCACCGTGTATCCGATCAGTGACTACGAGCTCGCGTCGCGGCTGTCGTTCTTCCTCTGGAGCAGCCTGCCGGACGACGCGCTGCTCGACGCGGCGGCGCGCGGCGACCTGCGGCGGCCGGAATTGCTGGAGCGCGAGGTGCGGCGGATGCTGGCCGACGAGCGGTCACGCAGCCTGGTCACGAACTTCGCCACCCAGTGGCTGCACCTGCGCAGCCTGGAGGGCGTGACGCCCGACCTGCGGCGCTTCCCGGACTTCGACGACAACCTGCGGCAGGCCTTCCGCACCGAGACGGAGCTTTTCGTGGCGAGCGTGCTGCGGGAGGACCGGACCGTCAGTGCCCTGCTCGACGCCGACTACACCTTCCTGAACGAGCGCCTCGCGAAACACTACGGCGTGCCGCACATCTACGGGAGCCACTTCCGGCGCGTTTCGTTTGCCGGTCAGCCGGAGCGCCAGCGCGGCGGGCTCCTGCGGCACGGGAGCGTTCTCACCGTGACCTCGTATGCGACGCGCACCTCGCCGGTGATCCGCGGCCACTGGATCCTGGCCAACCTGGCCGGCGCCCCGCCGCCCCCGCCGCCGCCCAACGTGCCGGCGCTCGACAACAACACCGTGTCGGAGTCGCTGCCGATGCGGCAGCGGCTGGCCGCCCACCGTGAGAACCCCGCGTGCGCCAGTTGTCACAACGTCATGGACCCCGTGGGCTTCGCCCTGGAAAATTTCGATGCCGTCGGCCGCTGGCGGAGCGCCGAGGATCACCGGCCGATCGATACCTCGGGCGGCCTGCCGGACGGCAGTGCGTTCGATGGGGTCGGGGGCCTCGAGCGCGCCCTGCTGAAACGCCCGGAACTCCTGGCTGGCACCGTGGCCGAGAAACTCCTTATCTTTGCCCTCGGGCGGGGCGTCGAACCCCACGACGCGCCGGCCATTCGTCAGATCGTCCGTCGGGCGCAGGCGGACAACTATCGCTTCTCATCCCTGATCCTTGGTCTCGTGCACAGCACCCCGTTTCAAAAGAGGAAATCCCCATGATCATCACCAAGAAGGCACTGCCCCGCCGGACCTTTCTCCGCGGCATGGGCGCGTCGCTCGCCCTCCCGCTGCTTGATGCCATGATTCCCGCGGCGACCGCGGCCACCCGGACCGCGGCGCTGCCGGTGCGGCGGCTCGGCTATGTGTTCATGCCGATGGGCTGCGACATCAGCCGGTGGACGCCGCCCGGCACCGACGGCCGGCTCGGCGAGCTTTCCCCGATCCTGAGCTCGCTCGAATCGGTCAAGGCGCAGATCTCCGTCCTCACCAACCTCGAGCTGCGCAACGCCTACCCCGGCTCGCACGCGACCTCGAACTCCGCGTTCCTGAGCGCCGCCAAGGCGAAACACACCGAGAGCTCCGATTATTATCTCGGGACCACCGCCGACCAGCTCGCCGCGCAACAGATCGGCCGCGAGACCCAGCTGCCCTCGCTCGAGCTGTCGATGGACATGCTGCAGACGACCGGCCAGTGCGACAACGGCTACGCGTGCGTCTACCAGAACAACCTCTCGTGGTCCTCGCCGACGACGCCGCTGCCGTCCGAGGCCCATCCGCGCATCGTGTTCGAGCGCCTCTTCGGCGAAGGCGGCAGCCTCGCGGAGCGGCAGGCGGCGTTGCGCAAGCGCGCCAGCCTGCTCGACTTCGTGGCCGAGGACGTCGCCAGCCTGAAGCGGAAGCTAGGTCCCTCCGACCAGGCGAAAGTGGGCGAGTACCTCGACACCATCCGCGAGGTGGAGCGGCGGATCCAGAAGGCGGAATCGTCGGTGGCGGACCACGCCATGCCCGACCTCGACCGTCCGCTCGGCGTCCCCGCCGCCTACGCCGACCACGCGCGGCTCATGTTCGACCTGCAGGTCCTCGCGATGCAGGGTGACATCACGCGCGTCACCACCTTCCAGCTCGCCCGCGAGACGAGCAACCGGACGTATCCGGAAATCGGCGTGCCCGACCCGCACCACCCGCTGTCGCACCACGGCAACGATCCGGACAAGATCGCCCGGATGGCCAAGATCAACGCGTTTCACGTCTCGCTCTTCGCCTACTTCCTCGAGCGCCTGAAGGCGACGCCGGAGGGCAACGGCACGCTGCTCGACCATTCGCTGCTGCTGTACGGCAGCGGCATCGGCGATCCCAACGTGCATGACCACACCAACCTGCCCGTGATTGTCGCCGGCGGCGCCGCGGGCGGCATGAAGGGCGGCCGCCACCTGCGTTACAAGGAGCCCGTGCCGCTCGCCAACCTGCACCTCACGCTCATGCAGAAGGTCGGCGTGAAGATCGACTCGTTCGCCGACAGCAACGGCAAGATCAACGAACTGTTCACGCCACTGAACGTGTGAACATGAGCCCGGCACCCGGCATTTTCACCGCGAATTACGCGGATGGCGCGGATAAAGGCGGCACGCTCCGGGGCCTGAATCCGCGTGATCAGCGTAATCCGCGGTCAAAGATCGGGAGCTTGGTGAGGTGCTTGGTTCTCGCCGGCGCCGTATCAGCCGCCTGGGCACAGCCTGCTTCGCCCGCGCTGGCGGATGCGGTCGAGCGGCAGGACGCCGCCGTGATCCGCGCGCTGCTACGGGACAGCCAGGTCAATGCGGCGCAGGCCGACGGCATGACCGCGCTGCACTGGGCGGTGCGTCACAGCGACGTGGATACCGTGCGTTCGCTGCTCGCGGCGGGCGCGAATCCGAAGGCGGAGAACCGCTACGGCCTGACGCCGCTGGCGCTCGCCTGCACGAACGGCCACGCCGGCATCGTCACTCTGCTCCTCGACGCCGGCGCCGATCCGAACGCGACGCTGCGCGGCGGCGAAACCGCCCTCATGACAGCCGCGCGCACCGGTCGGGTGGAGGTGGTGAAGATTCTCCTGGGGCGCGGCGCCCGCGCCGACGAACGCCTGCCGCAGGGACAGACGGCCCTCATGTGGGCCGCCGCGGATGGCCACGCGGCCGTGGTGGAGGCGCTGCTCGCGGCGGGCGCCGATTTCCGCACGCCCCTGCAGTCGGGATTCACGCCGACGTTGTTCGCCGCGCGGGCCGGGCACACCGCGGTCGTGCGGGCGCTGCTCGCGGCCGGGGTCGACGTCAACGAGGCGACGCAGCCGGTCCGGACCGGGGGCAAGCTGCCCCGCAAAGGATCCAGCGCGCTGACGATCGCGATCGAGAACGGCCATTTTGAACTCGCGGCGCAGTTGCTCGACCTGGGGGCGGATCCCAACGACCTGCGGTCCGGCTACACGCCGCTGCACATCCTGGTGTGGGTGCGAAAGCCGGACCGCGGCGAAGACGAAGGCGCGCCGCCGCCCGACGGCTCCGGCAGCCTGTCGAGCGAACAGTTGATCCGGAAGCTCGTCGCCCGCGGCGCCAACGTGAACACGCAGCTCACGGGCGGCCCGTCTGGCGGCGGCCGGATCGCGCGCAAAGGCTGCACGCCGTTCATGCTGGCGGCCGACACCGCGGATCTGGCCTACATGAAGCTGCTGCTCGAACTCGGCGCCGATCCGACGATCACCAACGTCGACGGCAGCACGGCGCTCATGGCAGCGGCCGGTCTCGGCACGCGCTCCGCCGGCGAAGAGGCGGGAACCGAGGAGGAGGCGATGGAGGCGGTCGAGTTCCTGCTCAAGCTCGGCTTCGACATCAACGCCGTCTCCCGCACCGGCGAGACCGCCATGCACGGCGCGGCCTATGCCAATTTTCCCAAAGTGGTGAAGCTGCTCGCCGCCCGGGGCGCCACCTTCGAGGTGTGGAACCAGAAGAACAAGCGCGGCTGGACGCCGCTGCTCATCGCCGAGGGCCACCGGTTCGGCAATTTCAAGCCGTCGTTCGAGACGATCGCCGCGCTGCACGAGCTCTTCCGTGCCCAGGGCCTGACGCCCCCTCCGCTCACGCCGATGGTGCCCGTGAAGGGTTACGAGGCGCCCGGCTGAGGTCGCGGGGACCGCGCTCCCGGCAAGCGTCAGACCCGCTGGATCGTCGCCCCGAAGGCTGCCGGCGCCCGACCGGTGGGATCCGCCGGTGCGGTGACGGTTCGAAAGCTGCGCCACCGCGCGAGGGGCCAGGCGGCGGCGCCCATGACGGCGAGCTGGCTCGAGGCGAAGATGATCAGCCACCAGAACGCGGCGCCCATGAAACCATAGCTGTGCAGGCCGACGCCGAGCATGTTGACGCCGAACCAGCTCCAGGCGGTCACGACGTTGCCGAAGATCGCCATGACCGCGAGGCCGCGCTGCCGCACCAGCCCGCCGATGCGGGCGTGCAGGATCATGGCGTTCCAGAGCACGATCAGCAGCGCCCCGTTCTCCTTCGGATCCCAGCCCCAGAAGCGGCCCCACGACTGGTCGGCCCAGATGCCGCCGAGCACCGTCCCCACCAGGCTGAAGAGCGTCGCGAAACACACGATGCCGTAGATCATCCGCGCGATCCCGTCCGCGGTCGCCGCGTCGAGCGACCGGGTGAACAGGCCGCGCAGCACGTAGAAGAGCGCGAGGAATCCGGCCAGGAACGTCGCCGAGTAGCCGACCGTGATCGTGACGACATGCGTCGCCAGCCAGAAGTTGGAATCGAGCACCGCGCGCATCATCTCGAGCGTGTCGCCGCTGAGCGCGAGGTGGTGCGCGATGAGCAGCGTGGCGAAACCGATGAGGCCCGCCGCGGCGCTGCCGATGGCGTTGCGGAAAAAATACTCGAGTACGAGGCACAGCGCGACCGCACCCCAGCCGACGAACAGGGCCGACGAGTAGAGATTCGTCACCGGCGGCCGGGCCTCGAGCCACATGCGCGTGGCGATGCCGGCGGACGCCACGGCGAACGCGACCAGCACGAGCATGAACGCGGAGCGGCCGAGCGCCTCCGGCCACCTGAGCCAGGAGAACAGGGCGACGAGGAACGCTGCCACGTACAGGACGGCGCTCGAGTAAAACGGCTGCGCGGAATTGAAGCGCGCCTCGACGTGGCTCTTGCGCATCGAGGCGGCAAACCGGCGCTGCAAGTCCTGATGGAGCGCGAGCACGGTCTGGTTGAACGGCTCCGGCTGACCGGCCACCCAGGCGCGTCCCATCGCGGCGTAGGCGGGCGCGGCGGGAGGGACGCCCGCGGCCGAAAAGCTGTCCGTCCACGCGGCTCCGGCGGTTTTCCAGCCGCTGTTGTCCGGTGTCTCGGCCGGGGGCGGAATCAGGTGCAGATACCCGGCACTGTCCATGACCGCAAAGGCCCGGGCGAGCTCGAGCACGAGCGTGGCGTCGGCCTCGCCTGGCCGCGGACCGGTCGCCGCGGGGTGTCCGTCCGGACCCAGGTTGGGCCGGAGCGCTTCGAAACGGGCGAGCCGCTCGAGGAAGTCGCGGTCACCTGGCGCCACCAGGCTGGCCTGGAGATGCTGGTACAGGAGCACGGCATCGCGCAGCTGCACGATGGCCCGCTGGAAGGGCGTCCGGGCGTTGGCCGCGGTGCCGTCCGCCAGCTTGGCCTGGCGGTCGATCTCACTGAGCCGCGCGACGAACTGCTGGAGCGCGAAACGCTTGCCGCCGGCACCGTCGGCGGTGGTGAGCTGCAGCAGCGCGAGGACGTCGGGATGGACGATCTCGAACACCGCGTACGTGTCCGCCTGCGCGGGTCGGTAGAGCAGATCAAGGAGCCACTCCGCCGGCAGGAGCGAGCGACCGTCCGGCGTGACCACGCGTTGCCGGCCCTGGATCGCCAGCAGGGTCGTGCGGGCGACGGTGTCGAGGGGCTTCACGCGACCGTTGACCAGCGTGGGCAGGCGGGAAAAGGCGGCGACGTCGAAGGCGGCCGGGTTGCGGACCGGACGAAGCGACGCGGCGACGGCAATCAGCGCGAGCCCGGTGACCACCGCGGCGAGCCCGTTGCGCAGGAGTTTTCCCTCGGGAGTGACGGAGGGTAGGCGGGCTGCCTTCAACCCACGGGATTCGGTTTCAGGTCGCGAGGGACTGCGGGGTGAGGGCACCGCGCCGGCATTTTCGTTTCGGGCCGAACGCCGGCGGACGAAGCCCGCGAGGTGGAAGGAAAACTGGTACAGCAGACCGATTCCCATGAGCGTGCAGGCGAGGTAGGGGAAAAGCCAGGAAGGGTTCCGAACGACCTGGAGGATCGTGGTGCGGTCGTTGTTCTCGAAGCCGGCCTGATAGAAGGTCAGTCCGCCGTAGCGGAGTGGATTGTTCATGTAGATCAGCACCTCGCGATCGTCGCGTCCGTCGGGCGTGACGAGCCGGAGCCGGCTGGAGAAATTTTTCGGGATCTGCGTGCCGGCGTAGCGTTCGTGGCTGAAGTTCAGCAGCGTGAGGGAGAACGGCTGGTAGTTTCGCCGGGAGCGGAGCGCGATCGACCACTGGCGGCCCGCGTGTTCAAACGTCTGCGGCGCGGCGAGCAGGAGCGACACCATCCACCGGCCGAGCGAGCCCTCGGCGGTGGCCAGTTCGATGAACGCCGTCGGCACGTTGCGTTCCTCGGGATTGCGGGTGATCGGCTGGGGGATTGCGACGAGCTGCTGACCGATCCCGGCGGTCGCCCGGGGCATCGTGTCGTTGCGCGGGGCTCCGGTGAAGCGATTCGGCTCGATGATCGAATTCGGATAGAACGTCGTCGGCACCACGCGAAACGGCAGCCGCGGGTGCTGGATGGGCTGCTTCCGGACGAGCGCGGTCTCGGCGATCGCGACGACGTCGTCGTATTTGGGATCGGTCGTGTCGATCAGGACCAGCTCGTTCTCGCGGAAGCTCTCCGCGTAGTTCTTCGTCTGACCCTCGTCGAGGCGCAGGTGAAAATCCTCCTGCCAGAGTCCGGTGAGCAACTCGCCGATCAGGAGCAGAATGAGCCCCGCATGCACGGCGAGAATGCCGGCCTTGCGCCAGGTGAACGCGAAGCGATGCAGGAAGGCCGCGGTCAGGTTGACCAGCAGCAGGCCACCGACGAGGTACCCGCCCGGAAAGGCCGGAATGACGAGCGGACCGGCCTGGAGGTAGACGATGAACGACCGGAAATAGCGCTCCTGCACGGCCCAGATGCCCAGGTCGACCTGATCGAGCGTGGCGACGAAGATCAGCACCATCGCCAGCCCGAGCAGCACGAGTGTGAGTTTGAGGGAAACGAACGTGTCGCGCAGCGAGCGGAGCAGGGCAGTCATGGCGTTATCGCGTCAGTCTGACAGACCCGGGTCCAGACCGCTCCGCATATGTTGCGGAGCATTAGGCGGCCTTTGTGC
>JAEUHA010000172.1 GCA_016793535.1 Opitutaceae bacterium
GTGGGATGCGCAGCAGAAGTTTGCCACCCGGACCGGCAAACTCTGGCTCGTGCCTGCGCTCGCCGCCTGGGTCGCGGTGGGGCTGCTCGCGGAATGGCGCGGGCGGATCGCGGTGCCGGTGGACAAGGAACTGCCCGCGGCTCCGGTGCGTCCCGCGGCGCCGCCGCCGACTCCGGTCCCGGTTCCGGTTCCGTCAACCCCGCCTCCGGCTGCGCCCTCAACGCCGATCACGCCGCCCGTGGCCGTGACGCCACCCCCGCGCACCCTGGCGCCGCCGCCGCCCCCGCCGCCGTGGGCGAAGCTGACGAAGGTGGACACGGACGGGATCGATTTCCAGGTGCCGCCGGACCACGGCATCGTCGCACCTTTTGCTCCTCCGGACGAGTTGCCGGAGGACTTCATGAAGGATCAGGTCGAAGGCGTGCGGCAGAAGATTGCCACCTGGCCGCCGGGCACCGAAGGCGACGAACTGCGGTGTATCCGCAATCTCCTCTACATCGCCGCGGTGCCCGACGCGATCCAGCTTCCGGTCGAACGCTACATGCCGCGCGTGGTGTATGAGCACCTGCTCGACACCTATCCCCGGGACACGCTCGTGAAGGTGCTGACCTACATCGTGCTGAATCCGGAGGCTGGCATGGTCATCGACGACATCTCCGATCTCGGCATCGAGGGAGCCGCGGGCGATCCGCTGCTCGTCCGCGAGCGGGCGTATCTCTACGCCATCAAGTTCATCATGCGGCTGACGGGCCGGGTGGAGGAGTAGACGCGATCGTCCCTCACCCGCCGGGATTCCAAGAAGACCTCCGTGAAACCCTCCACGCTCCGTACGATCCTGTTCGTGCTCTTCGTGATGACGCTCGTCATCCTGCCATTCGTGCTGCTCGGCGAGGAGTACGTGATGCCGTTGCTGCAATCGCGGGAACAGCAGACGGGGGCGTTGATTCTCGTCGCGGTGGCGCTGCTGGCCTGCGACTCGGTGGCGCCCGTGCCGGCGACGGTGGTCATCATGTACCTTGCGGCCAAGGCCGGCTGGCTGGCGGGAATTGTCGGCGGCACGCTGGGCATGTGCCTGGGCGTGTTTGCGGCGGCGTGGATCGGCCGGACTGCCGTCGGCCGGCTGGCGCCGAAATTCATCCCCGATGCCGAACTGCAGCGACTCCGTGCGGCCCTGCAATCCCGGCTGGGAATCACGCTGGCCTGCCTGCGCAGCGTGCCCGTGCTGGCGGAGACTTCGGTCATCGCGGCCGCCGCCATGGGCATCCCGGTGAGGCGGATCTTTCTGGTCACCATCCTGCCCAATTTTCTCGTGGCGACGATCTACTCGGTGGCCGCTGACGACTCGGCCACGACGGCCGCCGTTACTTTCCTCGTGACGATGGTGGTGTCGTACGTGATCTGGCGGGTCTTCGGGCGCGCCGAATCCAAGCCGGCCCGCTGATATCCCTCGTCCCGCGTTTCCGCCCCGAACCGCGGTCTGCCTGTTCGCGTTTACCCTTGGCGGCAGCCAGTCACTTTGCCGGCGCGAAGATCGTGGCCATGTCCTTCTTCGGGTTCACGTGGCGAATCGCCGTGATGACCCCGCGTTCGTCGAGGTTGAAGACCGTGAGCAGGTCGTCTTTGACGGGGTACCGGTCGAGGAAATCCGGGGCGTCCGCGAGCAGGATCCGGTGCGGGTACTTCTTCATCTTCGGGAGCGCGAACATCCGTCCGATGCCGGGCATGCCGTGGATGTTGGAGACGAAAATCGCCTGGTGGGAGTCGAGGAAACTGGCGGGCTGCTTCTCGAAGAAGGCGTTCGCGGACTTGCCCGTGCCCATCTCGAACGAGACGATCACGAGGCGGACGCCGCGTTCGAACGTGTAGCTCTTCTCGTGCTGGTCTTTCGTGGTGAACGACGCGAACGCATCGCCGACGCGATAAAGTTCGGGCGTCGCGGCGGTGAGCGGCGGCACGAGCGCAGTGAACGTGAGCAGGACCCAGGTGGACAGGGAGAGCTTCATGCGGGCAAGCATGGCGGATTTGGTCGCGGCAACAATGGGAAAGGATGGGGAGCGACCGACGGCGGCAGGAGCGGCGGCATGCCGCTTCCACCGCGGGAGGCAGGCCGCGCATTTTGAGGTTCTCCTTCGCGCGGCTCTCGTGCTTCATCCCCGCACCCCTCTATGACCAAGCGTCTCGGCGTCGGCTTCATCGGCAGCGGATTCATCACCCGGTTTCATCTCCAATCTTGGCAGGCGGTGCGCGACGCCGACGTGCTGGGCATCTGGAGCCCGAACGCGGCGAACGCCGCCGCCACCGCCGCGTATGCCCGGGACCTCGGCATTGGCGCCACTCGCGCCTACGGTTCCATCACCGAGATGATCGCGGATCCGGCGATCGACGCCCTGTGGATCTGCGGGCCCAACCACCGGCGCGTGGAAAACCTCGAGGAGATCGTCGCGGCACTCGAGTCCGGCCGGGGCCGGCTCCTCGGGATCGCGTGCGAAAAGCCGCTCGCGCGCAACGTCGCCGAGGCGAAGCGTTGCGTGGAACTGATCCGGCGCGCCGGCGTGCTCCATGGTTATCTGGAGGATCAGGTTTTCGTGCCCTCGCTCATGAAGGGCCGCTCGCTGACCTGGAAGCGGGGCGCCTCGATCGCGGGCCGGCCCTATCTCGCGCGGGCGGCCGAGGAGCACAGCGGCCCGCACATGCCGTGGTTCTGGCAGGGCGAGAGCCAGGGCGGCGGCGTGCTCAACGACATGATGTGCCACAGCGTGGAGGTCGTGCGCTTCCTGCTCAGCGACCCGGACAAGCCGCGCGGGGCCATCCGGCCGAAAAAGATCACGGGACATATCCACAGCCTGAAATGGTCGCGCCCGGAGTACGTCCGGATGCTGAAGGAGACGATGGGGCCCGAGGTCGATTATTCGCGGCGGCCGTCCGAGGATTTTGCCCGGGCGACGATCGAGTACGAGGATGAGACCGGGCGTCCGCTGATCGGCGAGGTGACGACCTCGTGGAGCTTTGTCGGCGCCGGGTTGCGTTTGAGCACCGAGTTGCTCGGACCGGAATACTCGTTTGCGCACAACTCGCTCACCACCGGCAGCCAGCTCTTCCTCAGCCGGCGGGTCACAGGCAAGGCCGGGGAGGATCTTGTCGAGAAGCAGAACGCCGAGCAGGGACTCATGCCCATCGTCGGCAACGAGGCCGCGGAGTACGGCTACGAGGCCGAGAACCGGTATTTCGTGCGCTGCTTCCTCGAGGGCCGGCGGCCGGAGCTGACCTTCGACGAGGGCCTCGAGGTCGTCGAGATCCTGATGACCGCCTACATGAGCGCCGAACAGGGCCGCACCCTGGAATTCCGTCCGCCCGGACTGGATACATTCGTCCCGGCGGTCGCGAAAGGCACCTGGAAACCTTAGCGCCGCGCGGGCGCGGCGCAGTTGAGAGCTGAGAGTTGAGGGTTGAGAGTCCCAATCCCCTTCAGCTTTCCCTCTGTTGCTGGTGCGATCTCTCAACTCTCAACTCTCAGCCCTCAACTTTCCCATCCCCCATGCCTCCCACCCAATCCTACCGCGGCCCATTGTTCCTGATGATGGCGCTCGAGTTCTTCATCTGGGGAGCCTGGCTGCCCCTGATCTTCGGCTATCTGCCGAGTCTGGGGTTCACGCCCGGGCAGCAATCGATGATCCTGAACGCCTTCCCGGTCGCGTCGATCATCGGCATGTTCTTCAGCAACCAGTGGGCGGACCGGAAGTTCGCGCCCGAGAAGTTCCTCGCCTTCTCGCACCTGGTCGGCGGGCTCGCGATCCTCGGCTGCGGGTTCACGAAGGCGTTCTGGCCGTTCTTCGGCCTGATGCTCGTGCACTGCCTGCTGTACGTGCCGACCATCTCGATCACGAACTCGATCGCGTTCGCCAACATGAAGGAGCCGGAGAAGGAATTCGGCATCGTGCGCATGGGCGGCACGGTCGGCTGGATCCTCGCCGCATGGCCGTTCACGTTCATCTTTGTCAACTGGGACGCGGTGAACGCCGCCAATCCCGCGGGCTTCGTCGACTGGATCGGCAAGGCGCTGGCGAATCCCCTTACCGGTGACGCCGCGAAGGCCGCGACCAAGTGGACCTTCATCGTGGCGGGCATCGCCTCCCTCGTGCTCGCCGCGTTCAGCCTCACGCTGCCGCGCACCGAACCGAAGAAGGTCGGCGCCGGCGCCGGCGAAAGCCTCGCCTGGCTCGAGGCGCTGCGGCTGCTGAAGCACCCGTTCGTGCTCGTGCTGTGGCTCGTGACGCTCGCCGACTCGTTCGTGCACAACTGCTACTTCAACTGGACCGGCGTCTTCCTCGGCACCCCGGTGGCCAATGGCGGCGTGGGCATCGCGTCGAACTGGATCGCGCCGGTGATGAGCGTCGGCCAGATCGCCGAAATCCTCACCATGTTCGTGCTGGGCGCGACGCTGAAGAAGTTCGGGTGGCGCACGACGATGATCGTCGGCATCCTCGGCCACGCGGCGCGGTTCGCCGTCTACGCGTTCTTCCCCCAGAATCCCGCGGTGATCATCCTCGTGCAGGTGCTGCACGGCATCTGTTACGCGTTCTTCTTCGCGACGGTGTACATCTTCGTCGACGCGTATTTCCCGAAGGACATCCGTTCGAGCGCGCAGGGCCTCTTCAACCTCCAGATCCTCGGCATCGGCGCGCTGCTCGCGTATTCGATCTGCCCGTGGCTGATGCAGTCGGTCTACACCGTGAACTCCATCGTCGACTTCAAGGGCCTGTTCATGGTGCCGCTCATCGTCTCCTCCGCCGCGGCCGTGGCGCTGGCGCTCTTCTTCCACCCACCGAAGAACACGGCGGCCACGGCGAGCGGCGCGACCGCGGCGCCGCATTGAACGGGGGCTGAATCACCGAGCGCCAACGTTCCAGGGGGGGCAGGTCGTTACATGTTGCAGCGGCTGCAACAGGCAACGACCTGCCCCCGGTCCTCAGAACGCGGGCGCTCGGAGCACTGGCGTCCGTTTAGTCCGTGTGTTCCGTGGGCCCGCTCCCTGGCCACTCAGAACGGCTTTCGCTGCCAGCCGGGTTCGAGCCGGCGCATGAGGTCGGCGTCGTTCCGAGAGCGCATGCCGCTTTTCACGTAGCGCTCGTGCGCGATCGCGAGCTTGCCGCGGTCGAGTTCGACCCCAAGTCCAGGACCGGCGGGCACGTTCATCATGCCGTCCTTGATGGGCAGGTTGCCGCCCACGATGATGTCCGCCCCTTCCGGCAGCCAGACGTAGTGGGTGTCGCTGGCGTACGTGAGCTGGGGAATCACGGCGCCGACCGTGATCATGGCGGCCATGGTGATGCCACCGTGGTTGTTGCTGTGCTGGCTGAGACTCCAGCCGAGGGACGGACTGAGGTCGCCGATCGCCTGGCAGGCGGGGATGCCGCCGAAGCTGTGGTGGTCGACGAGCACGATGTCGACCGGCTTCAGACGCACGGCGTCGGGAATGTGTTCGAACCGGGTCACGCACATGTTCGTGCTCAGTTTCAGCCCCGTCTTCTGCCGCACCTCACCCATCGCCGCCTGTCCTTCCACCGGATCCTCATAGTAGTCGAGCGGCAGCGACTTGAGCTGCTCGCCGATGCGCAGCGCGGTGGGCACCGTCCAGCGGGCGTTGGGATCGATGCGCAGCGGTTCCTTCCCGCCAAAGCGCGCGTTCATGGCGCGAAGCGTCTCGAGCTCCACGTCCGGGGGCAGCACGCCGGCCTTCAGCTTGTGAAAGCGAAAGCCCCACTTCTTTTTGAACTGCCACGCCATCTCGGCCATCGCCTCCGGCGTGCGCACGTCGCCCCACTGGTCGAGCGCGCGGTCGCCCCGGCCGCGATCGTCCGCCAGCGCCTTGTCCGCCAGGACCGTGGGGTGGTCGGCGGCGTAACGATAAAACAGATACGACGCGAACTCCACGCGTTCGCGCACCGGTCCGCCGAGCAGCTCGCAGACCCGGCGTCCGGTGGCGCGGCCGATCAGGTCGAGACAGGCGAGCTCGAGGCCCGCGTAGGCGGACAGGGCCTCGCGGCCGAGCCGCGCCGGGAACGTCCGGTACGCGAACGGGCTTTCGCCGACCAGCCAGCTGCGCGCGGCGTTCAGGGTCTTCGTGATGCTCTCGCCACCGCGGGTCTCGCCGATGCCGGTGATCCCGGCATTGGTCTCCAGCTCGATCACGTTGCGGAGAAAGTAAGGACCGTGCGCGCCGGAGGCGGCGAGGATCGGCGGGTCGGGCAGGGCGATCGGGGTGACGCGGATCGCGGTGATCCGCAGATCGCGGAGCGAACGCTGGGCATCGGGCGCCACGACGGCGGCGGGTTGCGCGGCGCGCACCGTAATGAGGCCGACGGAGGCCGCCGTCGCGGCGGCAAACCATTGTCTGCGGTTGAGGGGCATGGGTAAGGGCGGGGAAACCAGGGTGGGCGCTCGGCGCGCGAGCCGCAAGGCGGGTTCGCCGCGCGGGGCAACGCGAAATCACCGGGGGAGGGGTTTGCGCCCCGACCGAAAGTGAGGCCGAACGCTCGGTCGCGGCCTATAGACGCTCCCACCGTTTCGGAGAATTTAGCGCGGACCGATGATGCGCACGGCTCACGTCTGCCGCCTCGACAGGCGCCACGGGGCGCGCGAGGTTGGATGCCTCCGCCGCGCTGGCCCCGACCTCCGATGTCTTCTCTCCGCTTTCTTCTCCCGGCCGTGATTGCCCTGGCTGCCGCCCTGTCGGGTGGGGCCGCTGAACTCGTCCCCGGCGTGCGCAAGGTCAGCGACTCCATCCTCTACCAGGAGAGTCGATTCTATGCCACGTTCCCCTCGGTCGTGAAACGGCCCGACGGTGAGCTTCTCGTGGCCTTTCGCCGGGCGCCGTCGCGCGTCGCGCTGCGGGAGAAGACGGAGTCGCACATCGATCCCAACAGTTACCTCGTCCTGGTGCGTTCACGGGACGGCGGCGCCACCTGGACCAAGGAGCCGGAGCTGGTCTACGCGCATGCGTTCGGCGGCTCGCAGGATCCCTGCCTGCTCCAGCTCCGCGACGGCACCCTGCTTTGCAGCAGCTACGGGTGGGCGGTCATGAAGCCCGAGGCGGTCCCGCTGCTCGGCCCGCGGGTCAACCAGAACCGGCCCGGCGCCGTCTTCCTCGGCGGCTATCTTGTGCGCTCCAGCGATGGCGGCCGCTCGTGGCAGGGGCCGATCTACCCGCCGCACATTCCGCCCGAGATCAATCACGACCCCTACGGCCGCCCGCTGCCGGCCTACAACCGTGGCGCGCTGTACGAAGGCAAGAGCGGCCGGATTTTCTGGGTGGTTGCGGCGATGGATACAGAGAAGCCGCGGAAGACGTCGAACCACCTGCTCGTCTCGGACGATCGCGGCACGACCTGGCGCTACTCGGCGCCGGTCGCGGTCGATGCCAAGGTGACCTTCAACGAAGCGTCCGCCTACGAGACGCCCCAGGGTGATGTCGTGGCGTTCCTGCGCACCGCGAATTTCGAGGACCAGGCGTGCATTGCCCGGTCGACGGATGGCGGGAAAACGTTCCAGCCCTGGCAGGGCATGGGGTTCAAGGGGCACCCGCTGCAGGCCACGCGGCTGCCGGACCAGCGCGTGCTGCTCGTTTACGGGTATCGGCACAAGCCTTACGGCATCCGCGCGCGCATCCTGAACGCCGAGTGCACCGACTATGCCACCGCGCCGGAGATCGTGCTGCGCGAGGACGGCGGCACGACCGACATCGGTTATCCCTGGTCGGTGGTGGTCGATGCGCGCCGGGTGCTCGTCGTCTACTATTTCAACCTGGCCAACGGCCCGCGGCACATCGCGGGGACGATGCTCGAGATCGATCCGAAGTGAGTTGGGAGCGCGGGCGCCCCCCGCCCCCTGCGCACAGGTGGGGCGCGGGCGTGCGCCCGACCCCCGGGGGGCGTTTAGAGAGCGCCCACGCGACACCCCCCGGGCGGCGCACAC
>JAEUHA010000182.1 GCA_016793535.1 Opitutaceae bacterium
GTCACAGACGGTTACGACTGGGGTTTGCACCGGAGGTCGACCCGGAAGTTTCCTTCAGACGGCCGACGCCGTGCCGATATAGGAGCGGGCATACTCAGGACCATCCATTAACATGGACCGTCTTTTACGAAATGAATCACCGCGAACCACCGCTGTCGCCAGCGGATACGCACGGGAAGAGGCTGGGCCTTCTCCTGGGGCTGCTGCTGGCGTTGGCGTCGACGGGGAGCCACGCGCAAACCCGCTCGTTCTCGATCAGCGTCGTCGTGCGGCAATCGGAAGGCACGCCGTACCTGCTGGCCACGGGCGCTCCGCCCCTGCGCTTCCAGGAAGCTGCGCTGCCGCTGCATCCGGCGCCGTCGGCTCCTGCTCCGGCCGCCACGCCGGCACCCACGCCGACTCCGGAAGCCCCGACGCCTGTCCCCAACGAGGACACCACGACGGCCCCTGTCGCCATCACGGATCCGGCCACGCCCGGCTCCACCAATCCCGTCCCGCCGGCCACCTCGGAGACGCCCACGGCTCCGGCGAAAACGCCCGCGCCCATCCTGCCGGATGACGCCCGTCCGCCGATCCGCGCCGAGGACTTCCTGCCTTACTTCCAAATTCCCGGCTCCGCCAAGACGCCCGCTGACGTGACGCTGCTCGTGCCCGTCCCGAAAGCCCCGCCCGCGCCAGGCGCCCTGCCTCCCAGTTCCGCCACCTACACGCAGTCTCCGAAATGATCCGCCGATCCCGCGCGCTCCTCCCGTCAACGTCCGGCCCGGCCTGGCTCGTGCTCGCCTGCCTGGCGCTCGGGTCGCGCGCGTTCGGCGATCCTGCGGCGCATCCACCGGCGGCGGCGCCGGCTCCCACCGCCGCAGCCCCGGCAGCGACTCCGGCACCGGCGGCCACGGCGGCGACGACGCCGGCCGCGGAGACGCGCTCCAATCACGACGAGATCCAAAGTCTGCTCAAGCTCGGGACCAACCTGAGCGAGCGGGCGGATTATCCCTCGGCCGAGATCGCGTTCCGCCAGGTGCTCAACTCGCCCGGTGCGACCGACGCCGAACACAAGACCGCACTGCTCGCGCTCGCGCACATGCACCGCCGGCAGGGCGCCCTCACGAAAGCCGCCGCGATCTACGAGCGTTACCTGAAGGAATATCCCGGGGACGAGCGCACGCCCGAGGCACTGCTCAATCTCGGCCGAACGCTGCGCGACCTCGGCACGCCGAAGCTCGCGATCGCCCGGTTCTACAACGTCATTAACTCGACGCTGAAGCTCCCCGGTGACGGCTTCGAACACTACCAGGTGCTGGCCCGCACCGCGCAGTTCGAGATCGCGGAAACGCACTTCCTGTCGGGCAACTTCGCCGAGGCCGGAAAATTCTTCGCCCGCCTCAGCCTGCTCGATCTCGCGCCGATCGACCGGGCGCGCGCGCAGTTCAAGGCCGGCTACGCGCTTCGCCTCCAGGGCGACGTCGAGGGCGCGGTGCGGACGCTCCGGTCGTTCCTCGAACAGTGGCCGCAGGACGAAAACGTGCCTGAGGCGCGCTACCTCCTCGCCATCTCGCTGCGTGAGCTGAACCGCACGCAGGAGGCCTTCGCCGCCACCCTCGATCTCCTGCGCACGGAAAAATCGCGGATCGAGGCCGACCCGAAGCGCTGGGCGTACTGGCAACGCCGGACCGGCAACCAGCTGGCCAACGATTTCTTCGAGACGGGCGACACCCTGAACGCCCGCGCCATCTACGCGAGCCTGCTCGAGCTCTCGGCCGAACCGGCCTGGCGGCTGCCGCTCACGTACCAGCTCGGCCTCTGCTACGAGCGGCTCGGCGTGACCGACAAGGCGCGGGCCTCGTATCAGGCCGTCATCGAGGCCGCCGGCGCCACCCCGCCCGATGACTTCCGCGAACTCGTCACGATGGCGAAGTGGCGCATCGAGCACATCGACTGGCGCGGCGACGTGACCCGCCAGGTCACCAACTTTTTCGATTCCAACGACAGCAAGTCCGCCGCAGCGTCGCCGGAAGTCCAGCCCACCCGAACCGCCGCCGCGCACCCATGACCCAGTTCGAAGCCATTCGCGATCACCAGCAGCTCTGCGACGACATTCACCAGTGCGTGCTGGAGGAGAACCGTTTCCTGCGGCAGCAACAGCGGGTGCCGGACGCCGCCCTGCTGGATCGCAAGCGCGAGCTGCTGGGCCGGCTCGACACGACGCTGGGCGCGCTCCGCGCCGTACCCGCGGCCTCCGCCCGCGATCCCGAACTGCGCGCCCAACTGGAAAAGACCCGCGCCCGCATCCTGCAGATTCTCCAGCTCGACAAGGAAAACGAGCAGCTCCTCCTCCGTTGCAGTCTCGCCGCCAACCGCCCCGCCGCTTCCAACGCGCCGGCGGCCTCGGTGTCGATGCTGCAAAAGATCTACGCCCGCTGTTCGTAATCGGCGGCACACTCCGAAGACCTCGGCCGAAGGGGTCAGGGCCTTCTCCGTTCGCGCAGCGCGAACGGGAAACGCCCTGACCCCTTCCTCATTCCCGCCGATTCGGGTTTGCCAGCGGACGGCAAAAGTCGTGTGGAGAGGTGTCTCCCGTGAACACCCCGCGCCCCCTTTCCCGCCGCACCTTCCTGAAACACACCGGCGTCACGGTGGCGGCCGTCACGGCGCTCCCGCACGCCCGGGCCGCCCGACCGGCGGCGGCGATTCCGCCGCACCTCGCGCTCGCGGTGCCCGGCGTGCACGCGTATCCACTCGAGCACTCCGTCGCCCCGGGTGAAACGCTCGAACTGTGCGTCAGTGCGAGCGAGCCGTACCAGTTGTCCTTCTGCCGCCTCGGCCTCCAGGTGGACGACCCCGCCGGCGACACCGTGCTCTCCCGGCTCGAACCTTCGCCGGCGAATCCCCAGCCGATTCACCCGGGATCCTACGTCCACATCGAGCACGGCCTGCGCGGACGTTTCCGCGCGCTGACCCTCGAATGCTGGGTGCGGCCGTGGGACCTGACGCGCTTGCAGGGCGTGATCAGCCAGGAGGACAAGGACGCCGACGAAGGTTTCGCCCTCGGCATCGGCAAGGACGGCTACGTGGGCTTCTTCCTCGGCGACGGCGTTTCGCCGGACGACAAGGTCGTGCACCGTTCGCCGGCCGGGGTGCTGAAACGCAACGTCTGGCATCACCTCGCCGCCACCTGGGACGGCTGGAAGAAGCGCGTCTACGTCAACGGCAGCGAAGTCGGCGCCTGGGACTTCGTCGGCCCGCTGCTGCCGGGGACGCACCCGTTGCGTCTGGGCGCCATGGGCCAGGCTGGCGCGGCGCGGCACTTTCTCGACGGTGACCTCGCCCTGCCCGCGATCCATGGCCGGGTGCTCGACCCGGCGGAAATCCGCGCCCGCTTCGCGCAGCCAGGCCAGGCACCGGACGCCGGTTCCGACCTGTTCGCGTGCTGGCCGCTCGCGGAGGAACGCGGCGAACGCGTCGGGGATACATCGCGCCATGCCCGGCACGGACGTATCATCAATCAGGGTACATGGATGATCGGCGGCCCGGCCTTCCAGGCCGACGTGGCGCGTTTCGGCCACTACGACCCGCAGCGCGATCCCACGCGCGGTCACGGCCTGCGGCTCGCGTCCGATGACTTGCACGACTGCCGCTGGAGCGTGACGCACCGCTGGCAGGTTCCCGCGGACGCGCGTTCCGGGCTCCATGTGGCGCGGTTCGCGTTCACCGTCGAAGGAAAGCCGCGACTGTACGACTGCACCTTCGTGGTGCGGCGCGCGCCGCGCCACCGGAAGGCGCCGATCCTCGTGCTCGCCGCCACCAACACCTGGCGGGCGTACAGCGGCACTCCGTTCGCGCTCAACCCCGAGGCGCGCCATGTGGTCTGGGGCACCGGCGGCATCGAGCGCAACCCGCGCGGCCTGCCCGCGTACAATTTCTACCGCGATCACGCGTCCGGTCAGGGGACCTATCTGATGGGACTCCGCATGCCCTGGCCGGCGGCGGGACCGTACGTCTTGTACGGCGGTCCGACGATGTACAGCCACCTGGCGCGCGTGGAACGCTTCAACCACGTCTGGCTCGAAGAGCAGGGCTACGCGTACGACCTGATCAG
>JAEUHA010000193.1 GCA_016793535.1 Opitutaceae bacterium
CGGGCTATCATTTCGATACCGTCGCTGGAGCCAAGACCGTCATGGAGACGCTCGGGGTGCTGAACCTCGCGGGCTTTGGCCTGACTCCGACCCACGCCGGTCTCGGTCCCGCCGGCGCCCTCGTTCACTACGCGACCGAAAACCTCTGCGCCAAGCCCGAGAACCTGCGCAGCCTGCAGGAATATCGCAGCACGCGCACGCTGCTGCTCGATCCCGCGACACTGCGGAACCTGGAGATCTTCACTTCGAGCCGCGGCACGCGCGACGGTTCACTGCTGCACGCGATGAATCGCACGGTCACCGCCGCCGGCGCCCGCCTGCTCGAACGCTGGCTCGCCGCCCCCACGCTCGACCTGCCCGCGATCCGCCGCCGCCAGTCGCTCGTCGGCGAACTGCTCGGCCAGCCGACCCGGCTGGTCGAGATCCACGAGCAGCTCGGCGGCATCCGCGACATCCCGCGCATCCTCGGCCGCCTGCAGAACCGCCTGCGCAATCCCCGCGAGCTCGGCGGCATCCGCGACACCCTCGCCCGCCTCCCCGCCCTCCGAACGTCCCTCGCCGCCTTCGGTCCGGTCTCTCAACTCTCAACTCTCAACTCTCAACTCCAGGAGCTGCCGCCCCTGCGGCAGCTCCTGGACTCCGCCCTCGCCGACGAACTCCCGAACGATCTCGCCGACGGCAACTACATCCGGGCCGGTCACGACGCCGAGCTCGACCGGCTGCGTTCGCTCACCACCGACAACAAGACCTGGCTGTCCGATCTCGAACGCGCCGAGCAGGAGCGCACCGGCATCCGCAGCCTGAAGGTCAGGTTCACGAACAATTTCGGCTATTACATCGAGGTCACCAAGGCGAACCTGCACCTCGTGCCCGCCGACTACATCCGGCGCCAGACGACGGTCGGCGGCGAGCGGTACGTCACCGAGGCGCTGAAGCTGAAGGAAAAGGAGATCTTCCACGCTGAGGAGAACGCCCTCGCCCGCGAGCTGGCGCTCTTCAACGAGCTCGTCGCCGCCGTGCTCGACGAGTCGATCGCCCTCGCGCAGACCGCCGATGCGCTGGCGGAACTCGACGTGCTGACCGGCTGGGCCCTGCTCGCGCGCGAGTGGGAGTACGCGTGTCCCAGCCTCGACGACGGCGACACGCTCGAGATCCTCGAAGGCCGGCACCCGGTCGTGGAGCAGGTGCTGCGTTCGCCCGACACCGTGATCGCACGCGGCGGCAGCGCGGCCTTCGTGCCGAACGACACCCTGCTCGCCTGCGACGATGCGCAGGTCGCACTGATCACCGGCCCGAACATGGCCGGCAAGTCGACCTACATCCGGCAGGTCGCACTCATCACGCTCATGGCGCAGGTCGGCTGCTGGGTGCCCGCGAAGTCGTGCCGCGTCGGCCTCGTCGACCGGATCTTCTCCCGCGTCGGCGCGAGCGACGACCTCGCCCGCGGCAACTCGACCTTCATGGTCGAGATGAACGAGACCGCGAACATCCTCAACAACGCCACGGATCGGTCGCTCATCATCCTCGATGAAATCGGCCGCGGCACGTCGACCTACGACGGCCTTTCGATCGCGTGGGCGGTGGTCGAGCACCTCCATCGCGACCCGGCGCGCGGGCCGCGCACGCTGTTCGCCACGCACTACCAGGAGCTCACGCAGCTCGACAAGCACCTGCCGCGGCTGCGCAATTTCTCCGTCGCGGTGAAGG
Organism: Opitutaceae bacterium; assembly: GCA_016793535.1. Taxonomy (GTDB): domain Bacteria; phylum Verrucomicrobiota; class Verrucomicrobiia; order Opitutales; family Opitutaceae; genus ER46. The sequence goes on from JAEUHA010000193.1 coordinate 1,708, forward strand.
AATGGAACGACGACATCGTGTTCGTCCGCCGCGTGATTCCCGGCGCCGCCGACCGCAGCTACGGCATCCAGGTCGCTCGCCTCGCCGGCCTGCCCCTCAGCGTCATCGACCGCGCGAAGACCATTCTCGCGCAACTCGAGAGCGACGACGTCACCGTCTCGCTCCCCGCACCGCAGGCCAAGCCGAAGAAAAAAATCGCGATCGCGCCAGCGGACGATTCCCAGCTAAACTTGCTCTGAGGGGCGAGCGCTTCGCCGACGCTCACACCAACTTCGTCTTCCGGATCAAGTCGGCTCCGCATCCGAGAAGAATCTCCCGGCTGATCGCGTGCTACCTCGGCCGTTTGTCCGCCTTCACCTTATCCAGTTTCTCCGGCTTGAGCACGACCATCGCGGCGGGATCCTTCGAGCCCGGGGGTTTCTCCGTGCTGATCCGCGCCCGCATCTCTGGCGAGAGTTTTTCCGGATCGATGTTCGTCCCGGTGATATCGATGGTCGCACGCATCGTGGCGAACCCGGCCGGCAAAGCCGTCAGCGGATTATTGCGGACGCGAAGCTGGTTCACGATCTGCACACGCCCAAACCCCTCGGGCAGCGCCGTAAGACGGTTGTCTGAAACGTCACACACGCGGAGCTTCGTGAGGTTCGCGATGCTGTCGGGCAGCACGGCGATCTGGTTGCCCGCGATGTTGAAATGCCGCAGCTCCTTCATGCGACCGATGTCGGGCGGCAGGACCTTGATCTGATTCTTGGAAAACTGCAGCTTGGTCAGGCGCGACATGCCGTAGACGAACGGGGGGATTTCCGTGAACCGATTCCCCGTGAAATACATCGCGATCAGTCCATCCATTTCGGCGAGCGCACGCGGCAGCGTGCTGAGCTCGTTGTACTCGCAGTAGAAGAACTCGACGTTGTCGAGGGCACCCATCTCGTCGGGCAGTTCCTGCAGGCGATTGTTGTTCACATAGAGGTGCAGCCCCTTGATCGACGCGGCCGGCACTTTTCGACCGCCGTCCTCCACGAGCAGCGTGCTGATCCCCTTCAGGTCCGTCAGATTTAGGCCCGACAGAAGCAGTGCCTTAGTCCCTTCCTGCAAATGTCCCGGTGAGTCGTAGGGATTGGGCATCACGGCCCCCTTTCGCGCGACAAAGACCTCGATGGCGTTCGCCCGAGCATAATCCTCGAGCGAGATCGCGCGGCTGGTGTGAGGCGCCATTGCGCCGAGCATAGCGCCCCAGAGCAGGAGGTTTTGCCGTAACTGTCGGGAAACAAGCAAGGGAAGCATCGTCGAAACGAGAGGGAGACTTCGCACCGCCGCAACCGTACTCGGCGCGGCACGCCTTCACCCATGACCGATGGCCTTTGGGAGCGCCAGACTTTCCCCTCCTCACCCGACTTGGGCTGGCTCTCCCGCGGACGATTATTCGATCTGATGCTCCTGATCCAGGACATCGGCGCCGCCATACGGTCGAGTAAAGCAGGCCTTGCGGCGTGCATCACGATGTGCTCGCGGTCTGGGTCGGTTCTATTATTCAGCAATAAGCGGAACTCGGTCCCGCGTGAATAGGCGAGGTAGCGCACGAACCTCAGGTGCCTGGCCACCATCTCCTGGGTCTGCCGGAGCACCGTCTCTGAATCCGCGTTGCGGACGAACAGCAGGATGCCCGCTTTGCGGGCCCGCCCGTGCCAATCTCATCACAGAAAACTCTTGCCGGCGCGTGCCAGCGGCACGGTGGTTGCGAGGCGCGCCTTTCGGTTCCAAGCCGCGCGAAACTGCGCGCCCCCCCATGTCACTTACCCGACGTTCCTTCCTGACCTCCGCCCTCGGCACGGGGCTGGCGGCCATGACGCGGCCCCCTCTGCTCTCCGCGCAAACGCAGCGCTCCACCCGTCCGCCACGCATTCTCCTGCGCGGCTCCTGGCAGAGCGTGAACATCGGCGACATCGGGCACACGCCCGGCGCCCTCAATCTCATCGAACGTCATCTGCCCGCAGCGGAAGTCACCTTGTGGCCGACCGAGCTCGGTCACGGTGCCCAGGAGTTTCTGCAGCGGGCCTTTCCTCGCCTGAAGATTGCCCGGGGCACCGTCGAGGCGGGCAAGCCGTCCACACCCGAGCTCGCGAAGGCTTGGGAGGAGAATGACTTCATGCTCCATGGCTCGAGTGCGGGTTTCGGGGCCCGGGCGCATCTCGCGGCCTGGCATCGCGCCACGGGCAAACCCTACGGCGCCTTTGGCATCACCTTCGACCCGATCAACAACTCCGGTCGCAAGGTGGAGGGAAGCACGCTCGAGGAAAGGCGCGCGCAGATCCAAGCGCTTCCGCCTACGCATCTCGACCCGGAGACGCGCTTGATTGTCGATCACGCCGCCTTCGTGTTTGCCCGAGAGACGACGACGCGCGATTATCTGAAGGCGCAGGGAGTGCGCACTGCGGTCCTGGAATACGGGCCGGACACGCAGCTCGCCATGAACCTCACCGACCACCCGCGTGGCGACGCCTGGCGCGCGGCCCACGGTCTCGAAGAGGGCAAGTTCATCTGTGTCATTCCCCGGCTGCGCTACACGCCCTACTACCGCATCAACAACACCAGTCGCCGGCCGGGCGACGACACGAAGGACGCGATCAACCAGCGGACCGTCGAAGGCGACCACGCCAAGCTCCGCGAACTGATCGTCTCCTACGTGCGCAACACCGGCCACAAGGTCATGGCGTGCGGTGAAATGACCTACCAGGTGCAGATGGCCAAGGACGTCCTCGTGGATCCGCTCCCCGCCGACGTGAAAAAGAATGTCGTGTGGCGCGACACCTACTGGATGCCCGACGAAGCGGCCTCGATCTACTCGCGCGCAACGTGCGTGGTCAGCATCGAGTGCCACTCACCGTTGATCTCGATCCACCACGGCACGCCAGCCGTCTACGTGCGTCAACCGACGGATACGTGCAAGGGGCAGATGTATCGCGATATGGGGGCCGACGACTGGCTTTTCGAGATCGACGAGACGAACGGGCCGCAACTGTGGTCCCGCCTCGATTCGATCCACCGCGATCCCGCCAAGGCCAGAGCCAAGGCCAAAGCGATCATGGCCTTCGTCCACGCGCGGCAAAAGCGCATGGTGGATGCCCTGCGAGACGCGACCGCTCGCGTTTAGGAAATGCGGTTGATCGCGTCCGCTCAGGCAACTCCCGCCGCCCCGCGCACCACCCTCATGCCCCGATGGGTGAGGCGGGGAGCACGGGGCGCGGACCGGAGGGCCAAACTGGTTTGGTCGCGACGCGCTACTTTGCCATCACCACGTCCCAGGGCGCTTCGGCTTGGATAAAGAGTACGACATCCTCGTTGCCCTCCACCTTGGCGACATGCGGCGCGCGGTTGGCGAGCATGAAGTAGGCGCCCGGGCCAAGGCGGTGTTGCTTGCCACCGACGGTGAGGGTGACCGATCCCGACACCACTGTCACATGGTGATCCGCCGAATGGTGGTGCAGTGGCGTCACGAGGCCTACCGGATACTTCAGGAAGAACCGACATGGTCCCTTCTCCATGTCACCCGAAACGGGCGCCGCGACGATGCCGTTGCCCATCGCTTTCCATTTCAGATCGGACTTTGCCATCACAACCGACTTGCCGGCTTCACCTGCGGACACAAAAGCGGCGGAAAAAAGCGCCGCGGCAGTCACTGCAACCAGGACATGGGGTGTCTTCATGGGGGTAAAGGCTCAGTTCGACACTTCGCAGGACCCTTCTTGCGCTACGACCGCTCGACTCTCCACGGCCGGAGGGAACACCCACTCTTTTATACTCTGCCGCTTCGGCTGTCCAGACGTTGACTAAAGTCTCCAACGCACGGACCGCATCAGGTTCTCTAGACCGCGGAGCGAGGTCCGACCTGGTTCGGAATCGGTCCGACGGAGGCCACGTTTCGAGCCGGCGCACTATCCACGTGGCCATGGAAGGTAACAACTGCGGGCTCGGGCCACGGGCGTCAGGTCGACCGCGTTTCATCTCCCTGCACAGCAAAAGCAGTCACTCCTGGCTCGGCTGTTACATTTCGCGGCCGGACAATGTGGGTCCTCCGTGCCCGATGCGCCGGCCTGCCGCCCCGCGTCATCGCTCGCGCCAAGACCATCCCTGTACAACTCGAGAGCGACGACGTCATGGCTTCCTCGCTCGCGCACCGGGCGAAACCGCGGACGAAGATCACCGCCGCGCCCGAGGACGCCGCGCAGCTCAGCTTCCTGTAGGCGGGGTGCCCCCACCCCGCGAGATCCGTTCCCCGCGGGGTGAGGGCACCCCGCCTACAACAAACGGCATTTCACCCTCACGCCCCGCGCCGCAGCGCCCACAGCGCCTTCGCCTGCCGGATCGTCGTCGCGAGCACCTCGGGCGTGAGCGCCTGTTTCGGGT
>JAEUHA010000200.1 GCA_016793535.1 Opitutaceae bacterium
CGCGCGATCGCGGCCATCGCGATCGGGAAGTGCATGTGGTCCGGAGTCGCAATCGCCACGGCGTCGATCTTGTCCTCCATCTGTTCGAACATCACGCGGAAGTCCTTGAACCATTTGGCGTCTTTCAGCTGAGCCGCCGGAGGCCCCGCTTTTTTTCCGCCGGCGATTCCGGAGCGACTGCGTTTTTCGTCCACATCACACAGGGCGACGAATTGCTCGTCGGCGAGACCTGCGAGCGACGCACCGCCGCGGCCGCCCACGCCGACTTGGGCAATGCGCAGACGCTCGTTGGGCGAACGCGTGCCTTGGCCGCGCAGGCCGTGCGGCAAAATCAGCAGCGACCCGGCGGTAGCAGCCGTCGCCAGAAACTGGCGACGCGTCGGCGTGGAAACAGAAGACGATTGCGCGGAGGACGGCAGGGGCAGAGGGAGGTTCATCGAGGAGGGTAAATGGTTTTTCCGTGTGGTTACGGGGTGGTGCGTCGGGACAGGACTTCCTGCATCCAACGGCGGGTCGCCACCGTCGAAGGACGGTCTTCGAGATACTCGACATCGACGTGCACATGGGCGCCGAGGTTGGCCGGAGCGGCGAACCACGGTCGCCCTTTCAGCCGCGCGGCGCGTTCATCCCACCCGAGGCCGACTTTGTTCCAGCCGGCGCCGTCGGCGGGTTTCCACGGTCGGCCGGGATTCGTGCCGACGAAGGCCAGCCACAACGACGCGATCCGGTCGTCGCGCAGCGCGAGGTAGTTGGCGGCGTACTCGCCGCGGGAGAAACCGACGAAGAAAACCGCGCCTGCATCGCCGCCATAGCTCTCGCAGATCGAGCGCACCGCCGCGACGCAGTAGTCGGCGGCTTTGTCGATGTCGCCCCAGCCGTCGATCTGCTCGCGTTGTCCGTCCACGCTGATGAACGGCAGGTTCAGGGTGATGAATTTTTCGCCGCGCGCCAAACCGTAGGCCATCGTGCCCTGATTGGTGTAGCCGGTCGAGTGGCAGAACTTGTGGTAGAAGACGTTGCCGGGGTATTCGACAATGACCGGATATTTCGCGCCCGGCTTCCACTCGCGGGGCAGGGTCAGCACATGAGTGACGCTGGTCTTTTCCCAACCCGGCAATTGCTGATAGACGCGCCGCCCGGGCCCGGGCGGATCGCGGGAGATGTCGGGCACGAGCACCCGTCGCGAGATGTCGGGAGGCACGCCCGGCGCATTGCCGGTGGCGCGAAGGCTCCGCACGCGCAGCGAGGGCGTGACGCGACTGTCGCCGACGACGAGTTCCAGCCAGCGGATCGAAGCTGGGTTCGTCGCGGGAGTGTAGACATCCGGGCCCGGATAGCGGGTGTGCAGGTCGATCTTGAACGTGCCGCGTTGCCCAGGGGCGAGCGTCTCGCGCCCGGCGGTGGGGCCGCCGTCGGGCGTGAACGTACTCACGCCGCCCCAGCCGTGGCCTGACCGCGCCCAGAAGGTGAAACGCAGCGGCTTGTCGCCGGTGTTTTCGATGTCGGCCTCGACGTAGCGAAAGCGCGAGAGATCCCGCCACTTTTCCGGCAAGGGGAAGACGACACCATTGTCGGGCGCAGGCACGGTGCCCTTGATGTCCAAGGCACCGTCCTTAACGGCAATCGTCACACTCCGCGCGGTGAGTTGGGTCGGATCAAATGCGGGGTCGAAACGGAACAATTCGGTCGCGCTGGCCGCCGCAGTCGCCGTCAGCAAGATGACGGCGCGAAGCAGACGTTGAAGGCATCCGGCATAGCTGAGCATGGTTTCACAATAATATCGTTGGGAGTGCTGAAGCGGCTAAACGCGCATGCGTTGAAACCCTTTCAATCCCCGGGGTGAATCCCGTCAGAAACTGCCCTTCAGGCCGATCACGAAGTAGGAAGGGGTGACGTAGCGTTGGGCCCTTTGGGCAAAAGCCGGCGTGTCCGGGGCCCGGCGATACAAAAAGCGGTCCTTGGCGAACACGTCGTCCCAGTTCAGGTAGAGGGCGAACTTCTTGCTCAGGGCGTACTCCGCGCTGATGCCGTAGCGGGTGTAGGCCGATTGGTATTCATAAGTGGAGGGGGGAATGAACCCTTCGGCCTGGGTCCCGGGTGTAGCCAAGACCTCCGCTCGCTTGGTTTCGGCCTGATAGGCCGCCGACAGCCGGACGGAGAAGCGCGGTCGGATGTAGTTCAACCCCGCCGTGAGAGCATCGGGACTGAACCCCACGAAATCCGCGGCATTGGGTCCACCCACTTTCAGATGCGTATAGTTCACCCAAGCCTGCACCAGCTGCAGCCATGACGGCAAGAACAGCAGATCCTGGCGGTAGCTCAGCTCGAGGCCCTCCAGCGTCGCATCGCCCACGTTTTCCCAGCGGCGTAAGACGTAGTTGTCGGCCAGCATATATGCGATGTCTCCCTCCGGGATGCCGTAGGCCTCGAGCGTGGCCGCCGTGGTCGGCCGGCCGCGCTGCGCGAAGAAGTTACTGACTTTCTTGTGATAGACCCCGACGGAGCCAAATCCGCCCTTCAGATGATAGGAGTCGAGGGACAGGTGGAAACTATCCGCCGTCCAGGGCTCCAAGCCGGGATTGCCGACGACGATGGTGCGAGCGGTGGTGGCATTGGTGTCGGTGGGAACCGGCACTGTGATCCCGGCTACGACATACTGCACATCGGGGCGGCCGAGCGTCCGGGCGTAGGCCGCCCGCGCCACCAAGTTCTCGGTAAACGCGTAATTGGCGTTCAGGCTGGGATAGAACCCGTCGTAGTTCTGGCTCTCGAAATTTCCCCGCTCCTGATTGATGAGCCTGAGCCGCTGCTCAGTGTTGTTGGTGATGGGGATCAACGCGCCGGCGCTCGTGCGCAGCAGGTTGCCCGCCGCATCGCGCTGGTAGATGGCGAAATTGTCGCGCTTCATGCTCCAGCCCTTGAGGTCGGTTTTCTCATAGCGTGCCCCGCCGGTGAGATTCAGCCGGCCGGAGAGGAGGCGGAGATCGAACCGGAAATAGCCGGCCAGAATATCCTCGAGCATGCGTTTGGAATTCTGCGCGAGGTTCTGGATGTGGGTGGTGTTCAGGGTAAAATACTCCGGGTGTTGCGCGAAGAGATCGTAGGCCTTCACCGGGCTGATCCAGCGCACCGGGTTTCCGTTCACCTTTACGTCGATCGACTCATCCACGAGATCGTAAAGCGAGACGGCGGTCTGGCCGCTGGCCCGGCCGACAAAAGTGTAGTTCTTGACGGGACGGGTGTCGTCCTTGTCCATGCGGTTGTAAGCGCCGCCGATCTTGAGCGTGAGATTACGGCCGATCGCGCGGCTTACGTTCAGGCGCCCGGCCGTGAGGTCCGTCTGATACAGGGCATACTCTTCGTTCGCCGTGCCGAGCGTGTAATTGTTGGCGTTGAAGGGATCCAGCAGCGGGCCGTTGGTGCGGTTGATCGTGTAGGTTTGCGGCCCGATGCTGGAACCCTTCCCGATGCCGTCGCCGCGGATGTTGACGTTGAGGATACTGGCCAGGACGCCGTTGAAGTAGCCCTTGCCGAGGCTGCTGCGCTCGCGGTCGGCGGCGGAGTAGGACGCCTGCGCGTCAAAGTTCCACACTGGGCCGCGATGCTGATACTTCAGCGACCGGATGCTGGTGTCGGTGGTCGCGTCGAAATTCGACGGATTGAGGGTGCCCATTTCGAAGCTACCGGTCGCTCCGCGGCGGGTGGTGTAATCCGCCTTGCCGATCGCGTCGTAGCCGGCGCTCACGCGCGCGGTCATGAAGCTCTGGGCCTTCTTTTCGACCACCCTGCGTTCCTGGACCTGCAGGCTGAGGGTGTGGTTGGCGGTTAGCCGCCAATCGAGGCCGAGCTGGGCATTCTCGGTCCGCGAAATCGAGGCCTCCTGACGCCATTGCGTGATCGCCAGCGCATAATCCTTCGGCGCGCCGGTGGCAAAATAGGTGTTCCTGAGGTTCCAAAAGGCGACCTCGGAGGGCGTGTCGTCGGTCGGCCGCTGGCGCCAGGAACGGGAGCCACCCAAGCTTACTGAGAGTTTTTTTCCCACCGGGAAAGCGTAGCTCAGGCTGAACGAAGGCTCCTTGCGGCGCGGCGATGCCCGGTCGTGGGGTTGCTGTGAACCGCCGTTGAAACTCAGGCCGTCCACGTTGTCGAAATTCATATACACCTGGTAGCGGCCGACCGGGCGCTTGAGGCCCGTGCCGGTCTTCGCGATCAGGTTCATCGATCCGCCCAAACCGGAAGCCGGCAGGTCGGGCGTGGGCACCTTTGAGACCTCCACGCGCTCGATGTTCAGGATCGGCACGTCCTGCAACGCCGCGGCGCGCGTGCTGGTCGGGCCAATGCCGGTGGCAGGCACGTCCACGCCATCGATCTGAAGGTTGGACATTTCCGCCGGAAACCCGCCCAGGGCAATCCGACCGGGGTTGGTGCCGTCGTCCAGAATGGTGACCCCGGGCAGAAAGCGCACATAATCCCCGATGTTTTCCTGGCCGCGATCGCCGAGTTCGTCGAACGAAACCACGTTCTTGATGTTGGCCGCGTGGCGTTGCTCGTTCATCGCGACGGCCTGGCCGCTCATCGTCTGTTCCGCGACCACCTGAAATGTATCCAGCATTATCGGCTGGTCTTCCGCGCCGCGCCGGTTGGCTCCCTCGCGACGGAGCTGGAAATCCCGTGCGACCTGCCCGCCCGGTGGCACCGTCACCCGTGACGTTTGCGACCCGAAGCCCAGATAGGAAACTTCCAACTCGATATCCCTGGCCGGGACTCCCCGGAGAAAAAACCTGCCGTCGTCGTCGGTCAGCGTCTCCTGGGCCGTGCCCCGGATGGCCACTTTGGCCCGGCCGAGCGGGGAACCGCTCACCGCGTTGGACACGGTGCCTTGGACCGCGCCCATGGGCTCGCCCGAGGATTGGGCATGACCGCCAAGAACAAAAGTGAGAGACACCAACAGACTCAGAACAACCCGTTGGAAGGTAATTCGCGGTCCATCTCGCCAAGAGTAAGTGAGGGATAGTTTGGAGTTCATCGGGTTTGAGTTATGGGATTGGGTGGGCGCGCGAGCGAGGCGAGGACCGCCCGGCCGAAGGCGGTGCCCGCGGCCTTCATCCTTCAGAAAACATGGGCCGAGCGATCGTCCCGGATTGCAGCCGTCATCCCGATAAAGGCGTCGAAGAAAACGGAGAGAGGTGAATAGGTGGGCTTGGATTTCATGGGGTTCGGGTCGCGGCGTGGCTTCATTTTCCGAGTTCCGAAAGGTAGCGAATCAGATGCGCGAGCTGCTGCTCGGTCATGCTGGCAGTGAGCCCGTCGGCCATGACTGTGCCGCCGGTTTGGACCTGCGTGGTCTCGGAGCGCTTGATGGTTCTCACCTCGCCGCTGGTCATATCGCGGATGGCGATGATGTCGGCGGTTTCGGTCTGTTTGAAGCCGGTGACGACAGTGCCGTCCTTCAGGGTCGCCGTGGCGGCCTCGTAACCTTCCTTTACGTTGAGGGCAGGCCAGACGACTTCGGTGACAATCATGTCGATGGGCAGGCCGCGGCTGAGCGCGGAGAGGTCGGGGCCGATTTTGCCGCCGGTGCCGCCGACCGCGTGGCAGGCGAGGCAGCTCGCTTGCTCATAGATTCTGCGGCCCTCGGTGGCGTTGCCCTCCGACTTGGCCCGCTGGACAATGAGCGCCACGTATTCCTGGGTGAAGGTGGGCACCGCCGAGTCGATTCCGGCGAGTGCCATGAGCATCGACGAGATTCTCGCGGTCGTCAGGCCCGTGCGATTGAGCGCCTGCAGCATAAACCGGGCTTGGGCGGGCGAAAGGACGTCCTTCGCCGGCGCCACGACCGAATTGGCTGCGGCCCGGAGATCCATCAAGGCCCGGCCAAGGGCGGTGCTGCCCTCGACGCTGGAGAGGATCGACGTGAGCAGGGCGGTGACGTCCTGGGGTTGCTTGGCCACCCGGACGCTGGCGAGAACATGCAACGCGGCTTCCGCCGGGCTCGCGATGATGAGTGCCTCAAACGCCGCCCGGCGCAGCTCGGCGGACTCGGACCGGTTCGCCGCCTCGATCAATTCCCGCACTGCAGCCGGGCCCGCCAGATCGCCCGTCGCGGTGAGCGCGGCTTTGCGCATGGCAACCGGGGTCGCGTCATCGACGGCGATGGCACGGATGCGTCCGGCGAGCGGAGTCACTTTCCACACTCCCGCCAGCCGCACCGCCTGGATGCGCACAGCCTCATCGCTGCCGCTGATGAGCGCTTCGAGCGCGGGTGCGGTGTCTTTCAGGCGGTGCCGGCGCGCGGCGGGTGACTCGGCCAGGGCCTGGAGCACGGAGGCGTTCGCGGCGCCACGTTCGAAGACGAAGCGGAGGTCGCTGGCGTTGCCGATGGTGGCGAGTGCCTTCAGCCACGCGCTCTGTCTCGCGGTGTCGCTGGTGCGTTCGATGTGCTGGCGCATGAGCTCACTTGCCCGGTCGAGGCCGCCATATTGCAGCACAAAGAGCAGGTGCTCATCCTGGTCGAAGCGCAGCGTGCCGGCAGTGAGGGCGCTGGACCACCGCGCTCGGGTGGCAGCGAGCGCCTTCGTGAGCGCGTGCTGATGGTAGGGGCCAAAGGCGCGGTCCAGCGTGCGTGCCGCCACGGTGATGGCGCGGGCATCGGGCAGATAGCTGGCGGCCACGATGGCTTCGAGGCGTACGATGGGATCTTCATCGGTGGCCTGCGGCTCCAGCAACGATAGCGCGTCGGCCATTGCGCCCTCCCGTGCCCACGTCGAAAGCGTGCGCGTAGCGTAGGCGCGGATACGGGCATCGGGCGAGCGCAGCAGCGACTGCAGCAGCGCGGGGCGCGGGGTCTCGTGGGCTTCGTAGACGGCGAGGGCTTGGAGGCGGCGGTATTCGTCCCTCGCGGAGCCGGGTTTTAGCTGGGCAACCCAGGCGTCGAGGGCGCCGGTTACCTCTGGGGAGGCGCGCTCGAAAAGCAGCCGCTTCGCTTGATATTTTGCCCAGCGCTCCGGCGAATCGAGTTGCTCGAACAGCGTCGTGAGACTGGCGCCAGCGAGGGCCGCGGGTTGAACCAGCGGCCGGTCTTTGCGCACCACGCGCCAGATGCGGCCGTGCACGAGATCGCGGTCGGGGTGCCGATACGAGGCCTGATAGTGGCCGACGATGAGGTTGTACCAATCGGCGAAATACACCGCGCCGTCAGGTCCGAGCCGCACGTCGCAAGGGCGGAAGGCTTTGTTCTTCGTCTGGATGATATTGATGTCGTGCCGGCTCCAGTAAGCACCATCCTTGAGGCCGAATTGATGAAGTTGAAGCGTGTTGTCATACACGCCGCCGATGACGACTGAGCCCTGCAACTCATCGGGGAAGTGGCGGGTGTGAATGAGGTCGAAGCCCACGGTTTTGGAGGCGCGCGAGACGAACAAGTTCAGGGCCTTGGCGTTCACCGGCTGCGCCGTGCGGACCAGGCCGGGCACGGAGTAATAGCCTCCGTTGCCCGCAGCTTCCTTGTGGAAGACCTGACCGAAGTCATCGGTGAGAACGCCCCAGTTGTTCGCACCCGCGCTGGAGGCGTTGAAGAAGGTGTCGAGCTGTCCCGTGCGTGGACGCAGCCGCCACAATCCGGCCTTGTCGTGGCGCTCGATGCCGTAGGGCGTCTCCACGCGCGAGTAGATCGCGTTGCCCTGCGTGAACCACAGCTCGCCGCCGAATCCCCAGCTCAGCGAGTTGATCGTCTGATGCGAATCGCCCGTGCCAAAGCCGCCGAGCACGAGCCGCCGTTCGTTCGCCCGGTCGCCGCCCGTGGTGTCTTTCAAATGCCACAGCCCGGCGCTCGCGGCGAGATAAACGCCGCCATCGCCCAGTTCAAAGCCGAGCGGTATCTCCAGTTCATCGGCGAAAATTTGGAATTTGTCCGCGCGACCGTCACGGTCCGTGTCTTCGCAAATCACCAGCCGGTTCTTCGGCCGGGCACCGGGCTTCACCTGGGGATAATCGGGGATGCACAGCGCCCACAAGCGCCCGCGCTCGTCCCAGCGGATCTGCACGACTTTGCCGATACCATCGCGCTCCGAAGCGTACAGATTCACTTCGTAGTCGGGATGCACTTCGAGCGTCGCGAACTCCTCCTCGGGCGTCTGCGGTTTCACGGAGGGCTCCGCGACCGGCGTGCTGCCGCGACGCTCGAAGGGCTGGGCGGGCTCGCCGGCCAGGGCTCGCGCGAGGTTGGCCTCGGCGGCATCGAGGAGCGGCAGGAATTCCTTCATCTCGTCGGGGAAGATCCGCTGATTGCCATCCTGCCAGCTCCGACTGAAAGGCACGTTGGTGTGGGCGCCTTGCAGGAAGTCCCAGTTCATCGGCCGCGAGGCATCGAACCACAGCCGCTCGAACTCCAGCGCCGCGGCACGCAGACGTGCTGGCGAAGCCACCGGACCGGCGGGGACGCCGAGTTGCCGGACGATTTCATCGGCGACGACTTCATGCCCGCGCTCATTGAGGTGGAGGCCATTGTCCGTGAGCGCCGGTCCGTCCTTCGGCCGGCCGCCGACCGGGGTGAAGAGGTCGACGAACGGAAGCCCGCGCCGCGCGGCGAGGTCGCGCACGGCCTCGGCATAGCGTTTCGCGTCGGCGTTGTGCCGGGTGAGGTCCGGCAACCGTGCGCGTCGCGGATGCTCGAAAGGCAGCGGCGAGACCAGCACGACGCGCCGCGATGCGTGCTCGATCCGCGAGAGCAGCTTTTCATAGGCCTGCACGAAATCCGGCAGCTTCTCCGCGCCGCCGAGGGATTCCATCTGGCCGAACTGCACCAGCACGGCGGTCGCGCCCACCTGCTCCAGTTGCTGCGCGACGCCGGGAAAATTCACGTCGCGCCATTGCTCGAACACCGTGTCGCCCTCCCACGCGAGATTGCGCAGCCGCAACGGGGTCGCACCCGGCGCGGCGAGCAGGCGCGTTTGCAGGAAGGCGTTGAAACGCGTCCGCTCGAAATTGGCGCCGCCGACCAATGCCACCGTGTCGCCGGACCGCAGCCTGAATTCGGGCTTCCGGGTCACGGCCGGGTTCAGCTCCTCGATCGCGATGTCTTTATAACGCACGATGGACGGCGCGCCGCCATGAATCTGCAGGGCGATGATGCCGGAGGTGTCGATGCCGGCCTCGGTCTCCGTGTAGTCGACCGTTTCGACTCCATTGAGCCAGATCCGGATGCGCGGGCCTTCGGCGCGGATGCGCTGCACGTTCCATTCGCCGAGCGGCTTCTGCGCCCGGGCGAGCACTTCGGGCGTGGGCACGGCGAGCATCCGCTTGCGGCGGCTCTCATCATACAACGAACCGTCGTAACGCACCGCGATGTCGGCCTGGTAGCCGGACACCTCGTGGCTCCCGGCGACCCGCCGCGAGCGGAACTGCACGCCGGCGTTGGCGGAGCGCTCCGCGCCCTCCAGCTTCCACTGCAGCGTAAGTTCGAAATCCGCGTAGCGCCGCGTGGTGGCGAGAAAGTTGTTTTTCTCCTGCCTCTTTTCCCGCGAGCCCGCCACGAGCGCACCGTCCTCGATGCGCCACACACTCCCGATGTCGCCCTCCCAGCCGGTGAACGTCTTGCCGTCAAAAAGTGGCGTCGTCGCGGCCGACAACCGGACGACCGAGGCCAGCAGGGCGAGGACAAGGATTCCGGTCGTTCTCATTTCAGGAGCAGCCGGCCAATAGGCGATTTCGCGGCGGGGCCGGAGTTTGATTGGGTCTCGAACCAGAACTCCAAGGGCGCGTCACCCGCGACGGGAAGCGTGAAGTCGAAGGGATACGATGCGTCCGACACCGCACGAAATTCACCGCCGCCCTGCCGATAGTGCACCGTGCAGTGGGTCACGACGCGCTCCCGATCAGGCAGGTAGACGTAGGCGCTCGTCAGTTCGCCCGCGCCGAACGACAGCACGACGCCGCGCGCGCCGCGCCAGCCGAGGTCGACGACACTTTCCGCCGGGAGGCGGGTGGCGCGGCCGAGAATCTGGTCCTGAAACTCCACGCGCGGCGTGACGCCGCTGACGATCACCGTCGTGATGCCCTCGGCGGCGACGTCCACGGCGATGCGGGCATCGGCCGGCAACGGCTCCTCGCGGACGCGCCGGTTGTTCTCCCACACGGTCATTCTCGCGTCGGCCCCCGGGGCGAGCGCAATGCGCTCACGCGAGAGCGTCACGTGGGATTTGACCGCGGACTTCGACTGGTTGGTGAGGGCAATAGCCACCTTGGCGGTGCCGCGGGCCATCACGAAATTGAGTTCGGGGTGATCGACGGTCAGCGCGCCGCGCGGCATCCAAAGATACAGGCCGCTCTCGTCGTGGACCTTGCCGGGGCGATCGCCAAACACGCGTTGCTGCAGGTAGCCGTAACCCTCGGCGTAGCGTGACGGAAAATCGATCGCACCGCGCGACTTCGCAAACGCGTCCGCCACCAGGTAGTCGAGCAGCAGAGCGATGTGCGGCCAGATGTGGTTGTAGTGGATCGAGGTCGCCGAATTGAGTTCGTCTTTTCCACGCCGGGCGAAATCGGGTTTTTCGTATGCCGTGTTGCGCGCCGTATTGAGATGGTAGCCCGGAAAACTGGTGTAGCGGCCGATGATCGCGGAGCGCGCGATATCGTGGAGAAACGCGTCGTTCGTGAGCGACGCGATCCGCAGCATCCACGGTGCGTAGCACGCGAGGAGAATGCCGCGCGCCCCTTTGCTCGTCGGGGCCGACTCGCTGGTGAGCCCGATCTCAGAGGTGCGCCAGGCGGGAACCGTCTCGGGCTCGGCCTTGATCCGCGGGAAACGCGGTCCGGACCGGTAGGCGGGCGCCAAGCCATCCTCGTGCACCCGCACCTCGCCGTCCGGGATGCGCGGCGCGAGCCAGACGAATTGCGCGTAATCGCGCGCGCCCGCGTGAGCCGCGGCGAGGAAACGCGGCAGCCGCGTTTCCTCGGAGAGTTCGAACAACTCGATCCACTGTGGCGTGAACGCCGTCCACAAAAACAACCCACGGGAATCGGGATCCGAATAGTCCGTCGCCCGCACCCCGACGCGGGTTTTGAGATAGGCGTCGGCATCCTTGATGGCGTGGTCGAGCCAGCGCTTTTCCCCGGTCGCACGGTAGAGGCCAAGGGCGTTGGACCAGTTGTCGCCGCGAATATTGCCCTGGAGATTCAAGACGCGGTCCCGGCCGAACAAGCCCTCGGCCGCGGTGCGGAAGAACGGGGTGCGTTTGCCCGACATCGCGTAGAGATTCGCGTACTCGGTGAGCGGTGCGCCCAGCCCGCTCAGGTGCGAAGAGGCCGACTGCCCCTTCACTTTGGGATCGGTCGTGAAAAGAAAACGCTCGCGGGACACGAAATACTCCATCAACGGGCGCGCGAGCCGCGTGTAGATTTCGGGGCGGTCGGTGACGAGCGCGAGGCCGAGCGGGTGCAGGGCGGAAACGTTCTTCACCGCGCCGGGCACATCGGTGTCGTAGGCGAAACCGCGCAGGTCGGCATTGAATTTCGCATAGTCGCTCAGGCCGAACTCGAGCATGCGCTCAAAGGTGGCGTTGAGCGAACCGAGGGCGTTGTGGCGCACGTCGGCGAAGCCGAAGAGCGACCGGGCCACGCGCTCGTAGGTGGCGGAGAGGTTCGCTTTGGCGACGACGAGCCGCATCACGAACTCGCGGGTCTCACCGGCCTTCATCCGCGAACCGGCGCCACCGAGCAGCGGGGCAAACAGCATGGGCTGCGCGAGGCCGCGGGCGTTGCGCAGCGCCACGCCGAAGCGCGAGTTCGCAAAATTCGGCAGCGGTTGAAACGGATATTCCGCGGGGTCGGCGAGCACGCCGGTCGTGACGCCGCCATGGGTGACCAACGTCGTGGGCAGCGGGCAGCGATAGGCGGCCTCGAGAAACGACTCATGCGGAAAGCGCCGTTCGTTGTAGATGAGCGGCTGCCAAAGTTCCTCGGCCGCGGTCGCGGGAATTTCGGGTGCGCCCGTGTAGCCGAACGAATACCACCCGTCCGCCTTTACAGTCGTCTTCAGTCGCAGGCGCGGCGCCGTGCCGTCCGTCGGCAGATCGAGTTCGAGCCGCACCGAGGCCGTGTCATCGGCGGGGAAGTCCCACGTGATCGTGCTGCCGTCGGAACGGCTGACGGTGGCACGCAAGGTTTTCAGTTTTCCCGCGGCGAAGAGATTGGCGGTGCGCCCGGCCCCGTAGCCCCGGTCGACCTTCGGGTCGAAACCGTCCTCGACGTGCTTGACCGCGGCTTTCGCGCCGGTGTCTTTCACACCCCACGTCAGCACGTTGTAGAGCGAGCCGGTGTCGTTCAGCCGCAATGCAGCGTCGGGAAACTGCCCCCAGCGCATGTCGATATTCGGATCGGCCCGGGCGGCCAACACGGCCACGACCGGCGCAAACCGCGCGACGGCGCCATCGGCCATTGCGACTTCGACCTCGCCCGCGGGCGTCAGGGTGAGTCGCGCCGCCGGGCCCGCCACCGCCGGTTCGGCGGCAACGGAACGAAGTGCACCGACCAGACAGAGGAAAGTGAACGAGCGATACAGGGGGTTCATGGGGAGTTTGTTCGCGCGGTTCGGCTTCGCGGCGAGAAGGGGAGCGGGCGTTCTTTAGCGGACCGCAGTGATGCGGTAGATCTGGCCGGCGGTCGCGGAGAACGTGAGCACGTGCTCGGCACCGACGGCGCGGCTGCGGTCGGAGCCGATTTGGAAAGGCGTGCGGGCGCGCACGGTGCAAGCACCGCTGTGCTGGGGTTGCACCGTGGCGGTCGCGAGCGCTCCGCCTTGCCATTTCACGCCGACCAGGAAGCCGCCGCGCGCGCGCAGGCCGGATACGGAGCCCTGCTTCCACGCCGGAGGGAGGGCGGGGAGGAGATCTATTTCATAAGCCGGCCGAGAGCCTGTCGAAGGGCCGTGGCTCTGCAGCAACATTTCCGCGATGGCCGCGGTGGTGGCGAAGTTGCCGTCGATTTGGAAACATTGCGTCGTGCCGCCGAGACGCGGGTGGGCGCCCATGAGGTTGGTGAACGTGGTGCGCTCGAGTTGCAGGCGCAGTTGCTCGTGCGCGAGCGCACCGTCGCCGAGGCGCGCCGCGAGATTCATCGCCCAGCCCCGGCTCCAGCCGGTCCAGCCGCCGTTGTTTTCGAGGCGGCGAAGCAGGGCCAGCTTCGCCGCCGCCGCGAGTTCCGGGGAACTGCGGGGCGTGATTTCGTCGCCGGGATACAACGGGTAAAGGTGGGAAAGGTGCCGATGCCCCGGCTCGGTCTCGGCGTAATCGGTGCGCCATTCGAGCAGACGGCCATGTCGGCCGATGGGGTAAGGTGCGAGTGCGACGAGTTTCGCTTTAAGTTCGTCGCGAAACGCCGCGTCGATGCCGAGCACTTCGGCGGCGCGCAGGCAGTTGCGGAAAACATCGCGGCAGATCGCCATACCCATGGTGTTGCCGACGTCGAGGTGCGCGGGCTTGCCGTCATCAGGGGCGACGAAGCGGTTTTCCGGCGAGTAGCTGGGGGCGGTGACGAGTTTCCCCGTGCGCGGGTCCGTGACGAGCGTATCGAGATAGAAGAGCGCGCTCTCCTTCATGAAGGGATAGGCGTGCCGGGCGAGGAAGTCGCGGTCGCCGCTGAACTCGTAGTGTTCCCAAAAATGCCGCGCGAGCCACGCCGTGAAGTCCGGCCAACCCGAGTCGGACGTTTTCGGCCCCCAGTTGGTCATGGCGTGAAAGACGATGCCGCGCGCGCCGTAGGAAATGCGCGCGGAGTCACGGCCCGCGGGCACAAACGACCCGACGAGGTCGAGCAACGCGGTGTGGCACTCGGCGAGGTTCGTCGTCTCGGCGGGCCAGTAGTTCATCTCGACGTTGATGTCGGACGTGTGTTGGCCGAACCACACCGGGAGCAGCGAGTCGTTCCAGATCCCCTGCAGCGCCGGCGGCAACGTGCCTGGCCGCGACGACGCAATCATGAGGTAGCGGCCGAACTGGAACAGCAGCGCGAAGAGATCGGGATCGCGGTCCCGGGCCTGGTCGACGCGGTTGTCGCGAGCGCCCCACATTTGCGACCAGATGCGCCGGTTGGTCTGCATCCCGGCGGAGCGCGTGCGGCCGAGATCGAGTTCGACGCGGCGAAACAGCGCCTGGTGATCGGAGGTGTGGGCGGAACGCAGCGACTCGAATGCCCGGCCGGCCAGCGCATCGAGATCGTGCGCGGCCCGGGCTGCGGGGTCGGCGCCGCGGAAATCGGTGCCGACCGTCATGATGATCACGGCGCCGGTCGCACCTGTGACGCGAAAACCGTCTGCGGTCGGAACGAGTATCCCGCCCTCGTGCCGGACCTCGAAGCGAGCCTCGAATTTCACGCCGTCAGGGTGGCCGCGTCCGCGCCATGCAAAGCGCGCGCCACCCAGGTGGGTCCACGTCGGGCGTGGCGGAGTGGTGACGCTCTCGACCTTGGCGCCGAGTTCGGCGTCGTAACGATACATGTCGTCTTTGACGTCGCGGCGGTAGTCCAACGTCGCCGCGAAGGAGAGCGCACCGGCCTGGTCGGCCCCCACGCGGGTAACGAGGGCGTTGGCGGGAAAACTGGAAAACACTTCCCGCGTGAAGGTGACGCCGCCGGCAGAATAGCGGGTCGTGGCCACGGCGGTATCGAGGTTGAGTTCCCGGTGGTAGTTTTCTTCGCGGGCGGTCCCGTGATTGAAATGAAGGAAGAGATCGCCCAGCGGCTGGTAGACGTGGCGTGCGGTCGACGTGCCCGGGATCTTTTGGGGCTCGCCGAGCCTGAGGGCGCGCTTCTCGGCGTCGGTGAGTTGAAAGTCATCGGCCGCGCGAAACTTCCCGGCGAAAATCAATTCGCGCTGCCGGCGCAGTTTTTCGCGAAACGTCGGATCCGCGAGCTTCGGCGTGGGCGCACCCGACCAGATCGTTTCCTCGTTGAGCTGGATGTGCTCCCGCTGCACACCGCCATGGACCATGGCACCGATACGGCCGTTGCCGACGGGCAGCGCCTCTTCCCAATACTGCGCCGGCCGGTCATACCACAGGAGGAGCCGTGAATCGGCCGGTAGGTCGGCGCGGGCGTCGGCCAATACCGCAACAACGGCGAGCACGGCGGAGCGCGGCAAGGTTCTCATCGAAAGCGGCGAGTAGGGGTGGGGTTGATGACGGCCGGAGGGGTTTGTCCTGCCTTGGCGCCTGAGCTAAAGGGTGGGGATTTAGTCAGAGTGGAGATTTAGTCGGAGTCCACAGGGACGCTACCGTGGTTTCTTTGAAACCCTTCAATTCGTGAGATTGCGTTCGTCACCGCCAGCGCATGACCTGAATCGCGTCATCGTTTCCCCGCCGTGATCACCCTGCAACAAATCGCCCGGGCCGCGGACTGCAGCCTGGCTACGGTCTCATACGCCTTGCGGGACGATCCGCGGATCCGGCCGGAGAAGCGGAAGGCGATTCAAGCCCTCGCCGCGGAGTTGGGCTACCGGCCGAACCCGCGCTTCGCGGCGTTGATGTCCCATATCCGGAATTCCCGGCCCGTTGCCGCGGGAGAGCGCATTGCGTTCGTGTGGGTGCATACCCCGCGGGCCGAGTCGGAGAAGGACCCCTTTCTCCAGCGGGTCTTTCTGGGCGCGAAGGCGCGGGCCGAGACCCTGGGCTATGGGTTGGAGCCGTTTTGGACGGCCGAGCGCGGCATGACGGACCGGCGGCTTTCCGAGGTGATGAAGTCGCGCGGGATCGTAGGGGTGCTGCTGTCACCGGTCATGCACGAGGCGGAGGTGACGCTGGATCTCGACTGGCCTTGCTTTGCGCCGGCGGTGATCGGCAGTGCGCGGTGGAATCCGGAACTCCACCACGCCGGGCATCATCACTACCTGGCGATGCGGATGGCGCTGGAACGACTCGCGGCCGCGGGGTGCCGGCGACCGATGGCGATCCTGGAAGCCGCGGTCAACGAGCGCGCGCGTCGGGCGTGGGAGGCGGCGTTCGCCGTGTTTCATCCGGGCCGCCGCGCGGCGACCGATTTCCTCTGGATCGGGTTGCCGGGCGACCGCCGTGCCATCCTGCGTCGGATCAAGGCGTGCCGGCCCGATGCGGTGGTCGTGAGCGCCCATGCGCTGGTGGAGCAACTCAGGTCAAAGGACGTGCCGCTCTCCGGGGACCTGCCGATCATCAATTTGCACTGGCTGCCGACGGCGCCGGAGATTGGCGGGATCGATCAGTCCTTTGACCGGGTGGCGGCGAATGCGGTCGACCTCGTGGTGAGTCAGCTCAACAGCAACGAACTCGGCGTGCCGGCGCTGCCCCGGATGCTGCTGTTTCCAGGCCGTTGGGTTCCGGCAGCGGGGCGGGGGACGGGTCGGACCTCCGAAGCTGGAGTTCACCGGTCCTGATCATGCGAAAGCGGTGGTGTGGGCGAACCTTACGCCCACCTTCGCCGAGCCTTCAGCGTTCGCCCAGCCTACGGCTGACAAGCCAGTGGGCAGCCTCCGCGGACGGATTGCGCCCTTGGCTGGCTGGCGCCAGTCAGCCTCCCGATTCGGCCTGCCAGTCTCGCAGGAACGGGACCCGGCGGAGGCTGGCGGAGAGGGAGGGATTCGAACCCTCGGTACCTTGCGGCACACACGCTTTCCAAGCGTGCGCATTCGACCACTCTGCCACCTCTCCGTGGTGCCTGATGAACCGCTTGGTCGGCGGCTCACCTTTGGGCGAAGCGGACAAAGAAGGTTCATGCCTCCGCTACGGTCAACTGCAAATCCCGGCTCGCGCCGATGAGCCGGGCTTGCCCGGCCAAGTAGCCGGTCAAATCGATGGGTTTCAGCCGTGCTGTCGGCCTGGCACGTGCTTCCTACTAACCGGCTCATGTGGGGAGTTTCTGTAAAACCTCCTTGCGCGACGCCTGCACGCTCCCAACCCTGCGGAGGATTTTTTCGCACCAACCGCCACCACGCCGCCCACCATGGTCACACCCAGCCAAGAGCTAGGCTACAACAGCAAGGTCGAAGGGGGAGTCATCGTTTCGCGGGCGGATGCCGCCATCAACTGGATCCGGACCAACTCGATGTGGCCGATGCCGATGGGGCTCGCCTGCTGCGCGATCGAGCTGATGGCCGTGGGCGGCGCGCGGTTCGACATCGCCCGGTTCGGGGCGGAAGTGATGCGTTTTTCGCCGCGGCAGTCCGATTGCATGATCGTCGCCGGCACCGTCACCTACAAGATGGCGCCGCAGGTGCGCCGGATCTACGACCAGATGGCGGCGCCGAAGTGGGTGATCGCCATGGGTGCGTGCGCCAGCTCGGGCGGCATGTACCGCAGCTATGCCACGCTGCAGGGCGTGGACCGGATCGTGCCGGTCGACGTCTATGTCTCCGGGTGCCCGCCGCGGCCGGAAGCGCTGCTCGATGCGCTGATGAAACTGCAAGCCAAGGTCCGCCGCGAGCCGGCGACGTCGCGCCTGCTGTCCGCCTGAGCCGGCTCCCCGGTTCCCGCGCCCGCCCACCGCTTCCTCTATTAAATGTCCGCCGACGTCACGACCGCCCTCAAGGAGAAGTTTCCGCAGGTCACGGACCGTCCTTCCGCCGATCACCCGGCGGTCAACGTCCCGCTCGACGACGTGGTGGCCGTGCTGCGGTACCTGCGCGATGAGCAGGCGTTCGATCTCCTCATGGACCTCACGGCGGTCGATTGGTCGGAAGGGGCCACGCCCCGCTTCACGGTGGTGTATCACCTGCTGTCGACGACGCGACCCGGCACGTATGTGCGGGTGGCCGCGAATTGCGCCGGGACCGAGGCGGAGCCGGTGGCGCCGAGCGTCGTGAGCGTCTGGCCGGCGGCCGACTGGCACGAGCGGGAGTGCTTCGACATGTTCGGGATCAAGTTCCAGGGGCATCCCGACCTGCGTCGGATCCTGATGTGGGACGGTTATCCCTACCATCCGCTGCGCAAGGAATTCCCGCTGGCGGGCATCGAGACCGACCTGCCGGTGGCGGACATCGCGGAGGAAACCGGCACGCGCGTGATCGCCGCGCCGATGGCGGGCGGACCGTTCGTGGCGTCGCCGGGCGAGATGAACCTGACCGACGCCGAGCCGCGGGCGAAGGACGAGAGCTGGAGCGACCGCGGCGCGCGCCCCGATCAGACGGCCTTGCGACAGGTGAAGGACTGATTTTGCCCACGGAACACACGGATCACACGGAACCCAGAACTATGACGCACCGCCGGATTCATCCTTCCGAGTATTTCGTGTGTTCCGTGGGCAACTAACCGATGGCCACCGAGTATTCATTTCCCGACAGCGCCGCGAAAGCCGCGGAGGCGACGCAGGAGTTCCAGACCGAGAAGATGTCGCTCTCGATGGGACCGTCGCACCCGTCGACGCACGGCGTGCTGCGGCTGCAGATGGAGCTCGACGGCGAGATCCTGACCAAGGCCGATCCGGTTGTCGGCTACCTGCACCGCGGCGACGAGAAGATCGCCGAGAACATGACCTACAACCAGTTCGTGCCGTACACGGACCGGTTGGACTACCTCGCGCCGCTGGCGAACAACATGGCCTATGCCATCGCGGTCGAGCGGCTCGCCGGGTTGAAAGTGCCGCCGCGGTGCGAGGCGATCCGCGTCATCACCGCCGAAATGGCGCGCATCTCGGCGCACCTGATGGGGCTGGGGGCCTTCGGACTCGATGTCGGCGCGTGGAGCGTCCTTCTCTACTGCCTCGAAGAGCGCGAGAAGCTCTACAAGCTGTTCGAGGAACTCACCGGGGCGCGCTTCACCACGAGTTACACCCGCATCGGCGGCGTGACCCGGGACATGCCCGAGGGCTGGATGGAGCGCGTGAATGCGTTTTGCGACCAGTTCCTCCCGATTCTCGAGGAGATCCTGAAGCTGCTCACGCGAAACAAGATCTTCACCGACCGCACCGTGGGCGTGGGCGTGATCTCCAAGGAGATGGCGCTGGCCTACGGGCTCACCGGACCGAACCTCCGCGGCTCGGGCGTCGCGCTCGACCTGCGCAAGGACAAGCCGTACTCGGGTTATGAGAACTACGAGTTCGACGTTCCCGTGGGCTCGACTGGCGACTGCTACGACCGCTATCTCGTGCGCGGCGAGGAAATGCGCCAGTCGGTGCGGATCATCCGGCAGGTGATCGCGAAGATGCCCGACGGGCCCTGGTACGCGACGGACGCGAAGCGGATCTTTGCGCCGCCGAAGGACAAGATCCTGACCTCGATGGAGGAGCTGATTCAGAACTTCATGCTCGTGACCGAGGGCCCGCAGATGCCGCCGGGCGAGGTGTACTTCGAGGCGGAAAACCCGAAGGGCATTCTTGGTTTCTTCATCGTGAGCAAGGGTGGTGGCGTGCCGTACCGGCTGAAGATCCGCTCCCCCTCGTTCTGCAATCTCTCGATCCTGCCGAAAATGTGCGTGGGCAACCTCATCTCGGACGTCGTCGCGATCCTCGGTTCGCTGGACTTCGTCATGGGCGAATGCGACCGGTGAAAACAGTAGCGAGTAGCGAGCAGCGAGTAGCGAGCATCACGCCGACGATGGCGGAAGGCCTCTGCGGGCTTGGTCCTACTCGCTACCCGCTACTCACTACTCGCTACTTCCTTTGCGTGCGATGAATCTCAAACCTGAAACGTTCCGCCAGATCGACGAGGTGATCACGCATTACCCCGTGAAACGGAGCGCCACGCTGCCGCTGCTGCACCTTATCCAGGAGGACGCCGGCTATATTTCGTCGGAGGCGATCGAGTGGGTCGCGGCGAAGCTCGAGCTGCAGCCGATCAACGTGTACGAGGTCGTCACGTTCTACCCGATGTTCCGGCAGAAGCCGATCGGCCGCCGCCACATCAAGGTCTGCCGCACCCTGTCGTGCGCGCTCATGGGCGGCTACAAGACCTGCGAGGCCTTCGAGAAGGAGTTCAACACGCACCGCGGCGAGGTTTCGCCCGATGGCGAGGTCACGGTCGAGTTCGTCGAGTGCCTCGCCAGCTGCGGCACCGCGCCGGTGGTCATGATCGACGACGACCTCCACGAAAAGGTGGACTGCGCCCGGGCGAAACAGCTCAGCGACGAGATCAAACGGCAGGCCGCGGGGCGGGCGGCGGGAAAAGTAGCGAGTAGCGGGTAGCGAGTAGCGAGCATATCGTTCCAACGAACCGCCTTAAACCACTCACTCACCGTCGCCCATCGTTCATCGCCTACTCGCTACCCACTACTCGCTCCTTCAGCCGCCACCCATGCCCGCTCCCCAACAACGTCGGATCATCTTCAAGCACATCGACGAGCCCGGTTACACGAATGACCTGGCGTGCTACGTCCGGCATGGCGGTTACGAGATGCTGAAGAAGTCCATCACGCTCCAGCCGGCGGCGATCATCGACGAGGTGAAGCGCTCCGGTCTGCGTGGTCGCGGCGGCGCGGGCTTTCCGTGCGGCGTGAAATGGGGCCTGGTCGACCGCAAGAGCGGGAAGCCGATCTATCTCGTCGTCAACGCGGACGAATCCGAGCCGGGCACGTTCAAGGACCGGTACATCATTCACCAGGACCCGCACCAGTTGATCGAGGGGATCATGATCTCCGCCTGGGCGAACAACGTGAAGCAGGCGTACATCTACATCCGCGGCGAGATGCCCCACGGCGCGCGGATCCTGGAAAAGGCCATCGCGGAGGCCCGCGCGGCAAACTTCGTCGGGCAGAAGATCCTCGGGACCGACTACAGCTGCGACATCTTCGTCCACCGCGGCGCCGGCGCCTACATCTGCGGCGAGGAGACGGGCCTCATCGAGTCGCTCGAGGGCAAGCGGCCGTACCCGCGCATCAAGCCGCCGTATTTCCCCGCCGTGCTTGGTCTCTACCAGTGCCCGACGATCGTGAACAACGTGGAGACGCTCTGCCACGTGAAGCACATCGTGGAGATGGGCGGCGACACCTACGCGAAGATCGGCACGCCCAACAACACCGGCACCCGCATCCTCTGCGTCAGCGGTCACGTGCAAAAGCCCGGCTACTACGAGTACGAGGTCGGCAAGATCACGCTGGGCGAGCTGCTCAACGAGGTCTGCGGCGGCCCGCTGCCCGGCCGGAAATTCAAGGCCGTGATTCCCGGCGGCTCGTCGGCGAAGATCCTGAAGTTCGGCGAGACCTTTACGCTGAAGAACAAGGACGGCACCTCGCGCACGCTGACGGTGGAGGATATCCCGATGGACTTCGACACCCTCGCGGCCTGCGGCACGATGGGGGGTTCGGGCGGCGTGATCGTGATGGACGACTCGGTCAACATGGTCGAGGCGCTCGCCAACATCAACGCGTTCTACGCCCACGAGAGCTGCGGCCAGTGCACGCCGTGCCGCGAAGGCTCGCTGTGGATGAAGAAGATCACGCACCGCATGGTGCACGACCAGGCGCGGAGCGAGGACGGCTCACTGCTGAAGAGCGTCGCCGACCAGATCGCCGGCCGCACCATCTGCGCCTTCGGCGAGGCGTGCTCGTGGCCGACCCAGAGCTTCGTCGCGAAGTTCGGCGACGAGTTCAAGGCGTATCCGGAAACCAAGAACGCGCCGAAGCGCGACGGCTCCCTCGAACTGGTTTGAGGAGTGACCACGAAACACACGAAACACACGAACACCCAAACCCAGAACGCGAGCGCCGAGGCCTTTTCCCCTTTCGTGTATTTCGTGTGTTTCGTGGTTAAACCCAATCTTCTGAGATGATCGCACCGCCCAAACCCGACCTCGTCACCGTCAATGTCGACGGCAAGGAGATCGCCGTGCCCAAAGGCACGAACGCGATCGAAGCCGCGCGGCTGGTCGGCGTGGATGTGCCGTACTACTGCTACCACCCGAAGCTCTCGGTCGTGGGCAACTGCCGGATGTGCCTCATCGAAATGGGCATGCCGGCCGTCGATCCCGCGACGAAGGCGCCGATCATGGATCCGGCGACGGGCAAGCAGAAGATCAACTGGATCCCGCGCCCGCAGATCGGCTGCGCAACGAACGCCACGCCGGGCCTGCACATCCGCACGCAGTCGCCCCAGATCAAGGACTGCCGCGAGGGCGTGATGGAGTTCCTGCTCATCAATCACCCGCTCGACTGCCCGATCTGCGACCAGGCCGGCGAGTGCAAGCTGCAGGAGCAGTCCACCGGCTACGGCCGCGGCTACTCCCGGTTCATCGAGCAGAAGAACGTGAAGCCGAAACGCACGCAGCTCGGGCCGCGCGTGATGCTCGACGACGAGCGCTGCATCCTCTGCTCGCGCTGCATCCGGTTCTGCAAGGAGATCGCCAAGGACGACGTGCTCGGGTTCATCGACCGTGGCAGCTATTCCACGCTCACCTGCTATCCGGGCAAGGCGCTGACGAACAATTACTCGCTCAACACGGTCGACATCTGCCCGGTCGGCGCGCTCACGAGCACGGATTTCCGGTTCAAGATGCGCGTCTGGTTCCTGAAGCAGACGAACAGCATCGACACCGAGTCGAGCGTCGGCGCCAACACCGTCGTCTGGTCGCGCGAGGGCGTCATCTACCGCATCACGCCGCGCCGCAACGATGAGGTGAACGACACCTGGATGCCCGACAGTGGCCGCGAACTCTACAAGTCCGTCCGCGCCGCGGATCGCCTGGGCGCGGTCCGCGTGAACGGCGCCGCCAGCGCGCTCGACCTCGCGATCCTCGCCGCGGTCGACCTGCTCAAGGCCGCCGCCGGCGCCGTGGCCGTCGTCGGTTCCGGCCGCAGCTCGGTCGAGGAACAGTTTCTCACCCAGCGGCTGGCCGCCACGCTGCAGGCGTCGGCGACGCTCGTCGGCCGGGTGGGCGAGGGGGACAAGCTCCTCATTTCCGCCGACCGCAATCCGAACGTCCGCGGGGCGCTCGTCACCGGGCTGATCCGCGAGCTGCCGGCGACGAAGCTCAGCGCGCTCGGCGCGGCGATCGACGCCGGCAAGGTTCGGGCCGTGGTGTCCGTGGGCGAGGACCTCGCCGCCGCCGGCCTGAGTGCCGCACAGCTGGCCAAGGTCGCGATCGTGTATCTGGGAACCCATGACAACGCGACGGCGGCGGCGGCGAAGGTCGTCATTCCAACCCTCACCGTCTTCGAGAAGAGCGGCACGTTCGTGAACCAGCAGTTCCGGCTGCAGAAATTCCTGAAATGCGTGCCCGCCGTGGCGGGTGCCCACGACGATCTCGTGGTGCTCACGCGGCTCATCGCCGCCCTGGGGGCCGCGGCGGCGCCGGCCGAACTGCACGCCCTCTGGGCCGTGCTCGCCGCGGAGGTCCCGGCGCTGAAGGCGATCACGTTCGCGAACCTGCCCGAGACGGGCCTGCTGCTCGACGCCACGCCGTACGCCGGCCTGCCCTTCGTCGAGGGTGAGACCCTGCACTACAAGCCCGCGGCGCCGGCGGCGGCGGCCGCCACCTGATTCATACCCCACCTCCCATGCGCCCCCTTCTCTTCGCCGGCCTCGGCATCGGTTTCATCCTGATGGGTGCGGGGCTGTATGCCCTGACGCTGCGCAAGCAGAAGCCGGCGGCGGCCGTTCCCACCAAGGCCCAGCAGCGCGAACAGGCGGCGCTGGCGGACGAGAACAAGAAGATGCGGTTCGCGGCGGGCGGCTCGGCCGGGCTCGGCGTGGTCTTTCTGATCCTATCGCTTATCTGAGATGATCGAGTTCTACACCAACCTTCATCCGGTCGTGCAGGGCGTCCTCAAGGGCCTTGCGGTGATCATGGTGATCTTCCCCATCGGTGGCGCGTGCTCGATGGCCGAGCGCAAGGTCTCGGCGTGGATCCAGGGCCGGCCCGGTCCGAATCGCGCGATCGTGCCCTGGATCGCGTGGGTGCCGCTGGTCGGACCGTTCCTGCAGCGGCTCGGCCTCTTCCATGTCATGGCCGACGGCGGCAAGATGCTCTTCAAGGAAGACGCGCTGCCCGGGCACGTAAACAAGTTCTACTTCGTGCTCGCGCCGATCATCGCGATGATCCCCGCGCTCACGACCGTGACCGCGGTGCCGTTCGGCGCCTACCTCGACCAGGCGGGCAAGGTGATTCCGCTCGCGCTGGCGAACGTCGACATCGGCATGCTCGCGGTCTTCGCCGTCTCGTCGCTCGGCGTCTACTCGCTGATCCTCGCGGGCTGGGCCTCGAATTCGAAGTATCCCTTCCTCGGCGGCGTGCGCGCCTCGGCGCAGCTTATCTCCTACGAGCTTTCGATGACGCTCTCCGTCGTGCCGGTTTTCCTCTGGGTGAACGCGCCCGGCCGCGAGGCGACGCTCGGGTTCGCCCGCGTGGTGGAGTTCCAGAGCCAGACCGGGTTCCTCGGCGGCATGTGGTTCGTGTTCCTGATGCCGGTGTCGGCCTTCATCTTCATCACCGCACTCTTCGCCGAGACGAACCGCCAGCCGTTCGACATGCCGGAGTCGGAGGCCGATCTCGTCGGCGGCTTCCACACCGAATACGGCGCGTTCAAGTGGGGTCTCTTCTTCGTCGCGGAGTACGCGCACATGCTGATCGGTTCGGGCGTGTTCACGCTCTTGTTCCTCGGCGGCTGGAATCCGCTCCCGTGGATCCCGCTCGCGCAGGTGGTCGAGTGGCTTTCGGCCCTCACGCCGCTTGCCGCGCACCCGCTCTTCGTCGGCGTCCTGTCGATCGGCATCTTCCTCGGCAAGGTGATCGCGCTGATCTTCGTCTTCATGTGGGTGCGCTGGACGGTCCCGCGCTTCCGTTACGACCAGGTGATGGAGATCGGCTGGAAGAAGCTGCTCCCGCTCTCGATCGCCAACCTCATCTTCTACGCGGTCGCGATCGCGTTGATTCAAAAATAATGAACCGGCTACGCACACCTTCCAGGCCGACGACGAGCCGAAGCCACGGCCCGGAAATTTTTGGACCGCGGATTACGCCGATCACGCGGATTGGATTATCCGCGTCATCCGCGTTATCCGCGGTCAATATCGTCTGCGCCTCGGTGGCTCAGTAACCAAAATCGCGTCATGGCCACTCCCGTCATCGTCGAACGCAAACCGCTCACCTTCGCCGAGCGCACGTATGTCCCGCAGATTCTTTCCGGGCTGAAGACGACGTGGAAGCACCTCGTGAAGCCGAAGGACACGCTCGAGTATCCCGAGCAGCGGCCGGCGATCCCGCCGGGCTACCGCGGGGTGCCGACGCTGGTGAAGGATCCGCACGGCCGCGAGAAGTGCGTCTCGTGCCAGTTGTGCGAATTCGTCTGCCCGCCCAAGGCCATCCGGATCACGCCGGGCGAGATCGCGCCCGACGCCCCGACCGGTCACGTGGAGAAGGCGCCGAAGGAGTTCGAGATCGACATGCTGCGCTGCATTTACTGCGGCATGTGCCAGGAGGTCTGCCCGGAGGAGGCGATCTTCCTGCAGAACCAGTTTTCGATGACCGGTTACACCCGGGAGGAAATGGTGAACAACAAGGCCCGGCTCTACGAACTGGGCGGCACGCTGCCCGACCAGCATTTCAAGTGGGACAAGAAGAAGGACGCCGAAGTCCACGGCAACGACCGGCACTGATCATGATGAATAGTAGCGAGCAGCGAGTAGCGAGTAGCGAGCATCACGCCGCGCGGCCAGGTGCGCATGGCGAGGGTATTTTTTCGCGGCCGGTACTCGGCGTTAAATCGATCCTTTGGGATCAGGCTACTCGCTACTCGCTGCCCGCTACTCGCTACTCCAGCCCATGAGCGACCTTCTCTTCAACATCTTCGCCGTGTTCACGCTCGCGACCGCCGCGGGCGTGGTGCTGTACCGCAACGCGGTCAACGCGGCGCTCTGCCTCATGCTGTCGCTGGTCGGGGTCGCGGGCCTCTTCGTCGGCCTCGACGCCTACCTGCTGGCGTTCCTCGTGCTGCTCGTCTACGCGGGCGCGATCGTCGCGCTGTTTCTCTTCATCGTTATGCTGCTCGACACCCGGGGCGACCCGCGGCCGACCCTCCACAAGCTGCCGATCGTGGCGCGCATCCTGGCGATCGGGCTGGTCGTGGCCGGGGTGGCCTCGTTTCTCACCCGCGGCCAGCTGCCCTCGCCGAACATCGCGAACGTGCCGGCCCTCGGCGCCAACCTGAAACTCTACGCGTACCAGCTTTTCACGACCTACCTGCTCCCGGTGCAGATCCTCGGCTTCCTGCTGCTGATCGCGATGCTCGGGGTGATCGTGCTGAGCAAGAAGTTCGAGGGCCTGGAGGACATCAAATGAGGAGTAGCGAGCATCGAGTAGCGAGTAGCGAGCATCACGTGGCGCGTGCTGGTAGTCGCTTTGACCGCTCACTGGCAAACACCGGGTTCTCCGTGGGTTCGATGCTTAGGGGTTTGTCTACTCGCTACTCGCTACCCGCTACTCGCTACTTCCTCCCCACGCCATGATTCCCGCGACGCTCAACGGCTACCTTTTCCTCAGCGTGGCGCTCTTCGCCATCGGGCTCCTGGGTGTGCTCATCCGCCGGAACACGCTCGTCGTCTTCATGTGCCTCGAGCTGATGCTGGTGGCGTCGACCCTGGCGCTGGTCGCGTTCTCGCGGTTCAACGGCACGATGGACGGCAATGTCTTCGTGTTCTTCATCCTGACCGTCGCCGCCGCCGAAGTGGCCGTGGGCCTCGCCATCATCGTCGCGCTGTTCCGCAAACGGCAGACGATCCAGATCGACCAGCTCAATACGCTGAAGAACTGAACGGAGCCGCATGCCGCACGTATCTCATATGACTGGTAGCGAGCATCGAGTAGCGAGGAGTGAGCATCACGCTGCGGGAGCTGGTTGTCGCTTTGACCGTTCACCGGCGAGCACCGGGTTCTCAATGGGTTCGATGCTTGGGGGTTTGTCTACTCGCTACTCGCTACCCGCTCCTCGCTACTCCCGCGCATGACCATGCTGCAGCACGCCCTTCTCGTCCTCCTCCTGCCGCTGGCTTCCGCGGCGGTGATCGGACTCTTTCTCCGCCGGGCCGGCGGCGTCGCCGCCGCGCTCTCGACCGCCACCGCGGCGGCCATCGCGGCGATCGCGCTGATCCTCGCGCTGCACGGCGAACGCTTCACGGCGGCGCACGAGTGGCTGCGGTTCGGCGACTTTGCCCTCTCGCTCGGGATCAAGTTCGACGATCTCGCGGCGCTGATGCTGACGATCGTCGGCGTCGTCGGGCTCTGCGTGCACGTGTTCTCGCTCGGCTACATGCACGACGACGGCGCGCGGGCGCGCTACTTCGGCGGGCTCTCGATCTTCATGTTTTCGATGATCGGCATCGTCCTGGCCGACAATCTTTTCATGATGTTCATTTTCTGGGAGCTGGTCGGTTTCAGCTCCTGGCTGCTCATCAACCACTACCTGCACAAGCAGTCGGCGGCGGACGCGTCGAAGAAGGCGTTCATCGCGAACCGCGTGGGCGATTTCGGCTTCCTGCTCGGCATCCTCTGGTGCCAGGCGCAGTTCGGCACGACGAATCTCGACGCCCTGGCCAAGCTGGTCGAGGGCGGCGCGGTGGTCGCGGCCGCGATTCCGCTGCTCCTGTTCTGCGGTGCGGTTGGCAAGTCGGCGCAGCTGCCGCTGCACGTCTGGCTCCCGGATGCGATGGAGGGCCCGACCCCGGTGTCCGCGCTGATCCACGCAGCCACCATGGTGGCCGCGGGCATCTACATGCTCTGCCGGATCAATGTCCTGATGGTGCCGGACGCCCTCAGCGTGATCATGTGGGTGGGCGTCGCGACCGCGGTGTACGCCGCGCTGTGTGCGATCACGCAGAGCGACATCAAGAAGGTCCTCGCGTACTCGACGCTCTCGCAGCTCGGCTACATGGTGGCGGCCTTCGGCCTCGGTTCGCTTTCCGTCGCGCACGGCGACCACTCACACCTCCTCGCGGCGGGCGTGGGCGCGGCGATGTTCCACCTGACGACGCATGCCTTCTTCAAGGCGCTGATGTTCCTCGGGTCCGGCTCGGTGATCCATGCCTGCCACCACGAGCAGGACATCTTCAAGATGGGCGGGCTGGCGAAGAAGCTGCCGGTGACCTTCCTGACCTTCACGATCGGCGTGCTCGCGATCATCGGCACGCCGTTCCTGGCCGGGTTCTTCTCGAAGGACGCGATCCTCTACCTCGCGTTCGCCAAGCACAAGGCGGTCTTCGGCCTGCTGGCGTTCACCGCGGTGCTGACCTCGTTCTACATGGTGCGGCTCTGGAAGCTCGTCTTCCTCGGCGCGCCGCGCAGCGAGGAGGCGGATCATGCGCACGAGGGCGGGATCACGCTCACGGCGCCGCTCGTGGTGCTCGGCGTGTTGTCCGTGATCGGCGGATACGGCTGGTTCTACACCGCGATCTTCCGCGGAGCGTTCGACGGCGTGATCGACCAGGTCGCGCATCCCGAGGGGACGGATCACCTGGTCATCCTCGTCACGTCGATCGCGGTCCTGCTGCTGGGCGCGCTGGCGGCGTTCACGCTCTACCGGCCCGCGCCCGACGATGCGCTGCAGGTGAAGGCGCCGGGCCTGTTCGGCGCGCTCTCCGCGCTCAAGGCCTCGTTCGACAAACTCTACGATTACTACGTGGCCAAGGTGCAGCAGCGGTTCGCGATGGTGCTGAACTTCCTCGAGCAGGTCCTGCTCGCCGGGTTGATCGTGCGCGGTTTTGCGGGGATCGTCGGGCTGTTCGGGCTCGGCGCGCGGGCGCTGCACGTGGGCAACGCCAACGCGTACGCGTACTGGTTCCTGCTCGGCGCGGCGGCGCTGTGGCTGGCGGCGGCGGGGGTCCTGAAACTCTGACGAAGCGATGAGCAACCTGCCTTTCGATCCCCTGTTGGTGTCCATCGCGGCTCCGCTCGCGCTGGCCCTGCTCATCGCCCTCGGCCTGCCGAAACGCTGGTCGGTGCGGCTGTCGTATGTCGCGTTCGCGGTGCCGCTGCTGCTCGCGCTGCACACCTGGTGGCATTTCAACGGCGTGCCGCACACGAGCGGCTATGCCTTCCTGACGACGTACGACACCGGGCTCACGGGACTCGGCATCAGCCTGAAGCTCGGCCTCAACGGGATCTCGATGCCGCTGTTCGTGATGGCGGGCATCGTCGGCTTCGCGGCCGGCCTCTACGCGATCCAATCGCAGGCCGAGCGGCTCAAGCTCTACCTCATGCTGCTGCTGATCATGCAGGGCGGCCTGATGGGCGTGTTCGCGAGCGTGGACGTCTTCTTTTTCTACTTCTTCCACGAACTCGCGCGGATCCCGACCTTTATCATGGTGGGGCTGTGGGGCGGGCGT
>JAEUHA010000214.1 GCA_016793535.1 Opitutaceae bacterium
CCCGTCCGCATTCCGATCGCGGGCGGACGGGGCCGGCCGCGCTCCCACGGGGGGCGGAAGGCACAATCAGCGGCCGATCAATTCGCGCAATCCCTGCGCAACCGAGACCTCCGCGACGAAGCCGAGTTCTTTCTCGGCGGCGTCCGGGGCGCCGATCGAATGCTGTACGTCGCCGGGCCGAGCGGGAGCGTGTTGGGGGTGGGGGACGTTTGGATTCGCGCGGGCGAAGACGTCGAGCACGTCCAGCAGCGACGTGCCCCGGCCCGTGCAGATGTTGGCGATGCCGGACGTGAGGCCGGGTCGCGTGGTGGCCAGCACATTGGCCCGCGCGACATCGTGGACCGAGATGAAGTCGCGCGTCTGCCGGCCGTCGCCGAAAACGGTGACGGCTTTTCCCTCCCGGTAGGAACGGGCGAAGATCGAGATCGCGCCCGAATACGACGAGGCGGGATCCTGCCGCGGGCCGAAGACGTTGTAATAGCGCTGGCACCTGACGGTGAAGCCGAACGCGGCGGCGTGGCCGAGCAGGAGGACTTCGCCGGCGAGCTTGGCGGCTCCGTACGGACTCACGGGCCGGGTCGGCGCGTCTTCGCGGAGCGGCAGGTGCGGATGGTTGCCGTAGACGGCGGCCGAGGAAGCGAAGACGACCCGCGGCACGCCCGCGAGCCGGGCGGCTTCCGCGACCTCGTGAGTGGCCTGGAGGTTGAGGCTGAAGTTCAGATCCGGCTGCCGCATGCTCTCCGGCACGCTCACGAGGGCGGCGAGATGGAGGATCGCATCGGGCCGCAGCTGCGTGGCGAGCTTCGCCAGTGCGCCCGGCGTGGTGAGATCCAGTTCGTGCAGCGCAAACGCGGCCGAGGTTCGCGCGGCGGTCAGGTTCGCGGCGTGACCGGTGCGGAAGTTATCCACACCGGTGACGCGGTGTCCCGCGCGGAGCAATTGATCAGTGGAGTGGCTGCCGATGAAGCCGGCGGCACCGGTGACAAGGATGTGGGCCATGCGTCGGGTTCTGCCAAAAATGACTGGCGAAAAGTGAGCGGGCCGCAAAGGTGGGGCAAGGCTTTCACCAACTCCGATTTGAGAAAACCCATATGATGACGACCCAGAAACGTGTGCTCGCGGTAATCATGGGTGGTGGTCGTGGCACACGACTGCACCCGCTCACGCTCGAGCGCTGCAAGCCGGCCGTTCCGCTCGCGGGTAAGTACCGGCTCGTCGACATCCCGATCAGCAATTGCCTCAACAGCGACATCAACCGGATGTTCCTGCTCACGCAGTTCCAGACCGCCTCGCTGCACCGGCACGTCCAGAGCACGTATCACTTTGATCCGTTCGGCGGCGGATTCGTGGACATCCTCGCGGCGGAGCAGACGGAGAAGGGCTCCGACTGGTATCAGGGCACGGCGGACGCGGTGCGGCGAAATCTGCTGCATTTCCGGAATTTTCCGCACGACCTGGTGCTGATTCTCTCCGGCGACCAGCTCTACCGGATGGATTTCCGGCTCATCATTGAGCAGCATCTGGAGACGAAGGCGGACGTCACGATCGCCACCATCCCGTTCCCGGCCTCCAAGGTCGAGGGCCTCGGGCTCACGCAAGTCAACGAGGACCTCTCGATCGCGCGCTTCGTCGAGAAGCCGAAGGATCCCGCGGTGATCAACAGCCTGGCGATCAGCCCGAAGCTGCAGGCGACGCTGCAGTCGAAGTCGACCGAGAAGCACTGCCTGGCCTCGATGGGCATCTACGTGTTCAACCGGCAGGTGCTGGCCGATGCGCTCGACAACACGATGACCGATTTCGGCAAGGAAATCATTCCCGGCCTGCTCGGGAAGAAGAAGCTCTTCGCCTACATCTTCGAGGGTTACTGGGAGGACATCGGAACGGTGCGCGCGTTCTTCGAGGCCAACCTCGCGCTCGCCCAGCCGTTGCCGCCGTTCAATTTCTTCGAGCCCTCCGCTCCGATCTACACGCAGGATCGCTACCTGCCGGCGTCGAAACTCAACAAGTGCAACATCGACCACGTCGTGATCGGCGATGGTTCAATCCTCACCGACTCGACGCTGCATCACTGCGTGCTCGGCATCCGCTCCTACATCGGCGAGGGCAGTTTCCTGGAGGACACGATCGTGATGGGCTCGGACTACTACGAAACCGAGCTGCAGCTCGCGGCCAACCTCGCCCAGGGCCGGCCGCATCTAGGCATCGGCCGCAACTGCCGGATCACGGGTGCGATCATCGACAAGAACACCCGCATCGGCGACGGCTGCGTGCTGTCGGCGGCGGGCAAGCCCGATGGCATCTACGCCAACGGGCTCGCGATCATCCGCGACGGCGTGCTCGTCGTGCCGAAGAATTCGGTGCTGCCGGCAGGGACCGTGGTCTGAGCCGCTGGGAGCGCGGACGCCCTCGTCCACTTGATCGAGAAACGCGGACGAGGGCGGCCGCGCTCCCGCCAAGTCAGCTCCGCCGCGTCCGCACGATCAGCCAGAGCCCCGCGATGACGACGAAGACCGAGTAGAACGTCCCGCGGCTCAGGCCGAACACGAGCGAGGCGTCCGGCTCGCGGAAGAGTTCGCCGATGGCCCGCAGCACCGC
Organism: Opitutaceae bacterium; assembly: GCA_016793535.1. Taxonomy (GTDB): domain Bacteria; phylum Verrucomicrobiota; class Verrucomicrobiia; order Opitutales; family Opitutaceae; genus ER46. The sequence continues at coordinate 2,596 of JAEUHA010000214.1, forward strand.
GTAGGCGACAAAGAACTCGCCGCTGAGGCGGCCCGGCTTGTCGGCAACGACGCGGGTGTACCAGAAGCGCCACTGCATGTAGGCGAGCAGCAGGGCGCCCTCGAGTCCGGCCTGGTAGAGCTGCGAGGGATGGCGCGGCAGGTCGCCGCCGCCCGTCTGCGCGAAGATCACGCCCCAGCTCACGGTCGTCACCTTGCCCCAGAGTTCGCCGTTCAGATAGTTCGCGATCCGCACGAGCATCAGGCCCACGGGAGCCGCCGAGACGATCAGGTCGCCGAGGTGCAGGAAGGGAATCCGGTGTTGCCGCGCGAACCAGGCCAGGGCGAGCGTGACGCCCACGAAGCCTCCGTGGCTGGCCATGCCGCCTTCCCACACGCGCAGGAAGCTCAACGGGTCGCGGATCAGGTCCTCCGGATGGTAGAGCAGGAAGTATCCGACGCGTCCCCCCAGCATCACGCCGATCACGAGCGCTACCAGCAGGTCGGAGATCTTCGCGGGCGGGAGCTGCGAGCGACCGGCGCGCGCGTACCGCGCAAACAGCCAGGCGGCGGCGACGAAGCCGAGAATGTAGCCGAGCCCATAGTAGCGAATGCCGAAGTTTCCCCAGTGCGGGCCGAGGAAGGGCGTCGGTTCGTGAACCAGGTAGGCAAACAGCATGACCGCATTCTTGGGCCGGCCGGGCAGGCGCGGGCAACGCCGAATGATCGGACGACGGGAGTTCGTCCTTGCCGACCGCGCTGCGTGGCCCGCTATCCTTCGGGCATGAGCGAACTCAAACGCACGCCCCTTCGCGACTTTCACGTCGCGCACGGCGGCCGCCTCGTGGATTTTGCCGGTTGGGAGATGCCGGTGCAGTACCGGAGCATCCTCGAGGAGCACAAGGCCGTGCGCCGGGCGGCGGGGTTGTTCGACGTCAGCCACATGGGCGAAGTGGACGTGCGCGGCCCCGGCGCCGGCCGGTTCCTGAATCACCTCGTCACGAACGATGTCACGAAGCTCTTTCCGGGGCGCGTGCTGTATTCACCGATGTGTTACCCCACGGGCGGCGTGGTCGACGACCTGCTCGTCTACATGCGCGGCGCGGACGACTATTTCCTCTGCATCAACGCCGGCAACATCGACCAGGACCTCGCGTGGATCCGGACGCAGGCGGCAGGTTTCGACGTCACGATCACCGACCGCAGCGCCGACTACGCGCTGCTCGCGGTGCAGGGACCGCAGGCGGCGGCCATCGTGCAATCGCTCACCGGCGCGAAGCTCGGGCTGGTGAAGTACTATCATTTCTCCGAGGCGACCGTGGCCGGCGTGCACTGCCTCGCCAGCCGCACCGGCTACACGGGCGAGGACGGCTTCGAGCTTTACCACGCCGCGTCGGATGCTCCGGCGCTGGCCGCGGCGCTGCTCGAGGCGGGAACGCCGCGGGGGCTGGAACTCGCCGGCCTCGGAGCCCGCGACAGCCTCCGGCTCGAGGCGGGCTATCCGCTCTACGGCCACGAGATCAGCGCGGATATCTCGCCGCTGACCGCCGGGCTGGGCTGGACGGTCAAGCTCGACAAGGGGTGCGACTTCATCGGTCGCGCCGCGCTCGCCACCGAGAAGCAGCAGGGGGGAGCGCGGAAGGTGGTCTTTTTCAAGACGGGCGACCGCCGGATCGTCCGGGCCGAGACTCCGGTGCTCGACGCGGCCGGCGCGGTCGTTGGCCGGGTGCTCTCCGGAACGCTTTCCCCGCTCCTCAACGAGGCCATCGGCTCCGCCCTCGTCGCCGCCCCGGCGGCCGGGCAGCCCCTGGCGGTCGATATCCGCGGCACGAGACTCGCTTTGCACCCGGTCAAGCCGCCCTTCGTCGAACTAAAGCGCCAGGGTTAGGCTTGAGATCGTGAGTCAAAGCCGTTCCACCATTCTGCCTGCATCATGAGCAACATCCCCGCCGACCTCCGCTACGCAAAATCGCACGAATGGCTGAAGCCCGAGAGCGACGGCACGGTCACGGTGGGGATTACCGACTACGCGCAGAATTCGCTCGGAGACATCACTTACGTCCAGGTGCCCAAGGTCGGCGCGGCGCTCAAGGCCGGTGAGACGTTCGGCGTGGTCGAGTCGGTCAAGGCGGCGAGCGACCTCTATGCGCCGGTGGCGGGGACGGTCGTGGCGGTCAATGGGGCCCTCGATGGCGCGCCCGAGACCGTCAACCGGGCGCCGTACACCGACGGCTGGATGTTGAAGCTCAAGCCCGCGGATCCCGCCGCGCTCCAGACGCTGCTCGATGCGACCGCGTACGCGGCGTTGGTGAGTTAACCCGGTTTGATCGGGCGGACGGGCGCCCGAACTTCACCCCGTTTCATTTTCCCAGCTTCTTTCTTCCCCCTGCAACGATCAGCAGGCCGGTTCGTCCTTCTGCTCGCTGCCCGCGTATTCTTTTTCCAACCTGATTTCGCATGCCTGTTTCATCCGCTGTTCGGACGCGTCCCCTGATCCGAGTCGTTCTTGCCTTGGTCCTGATCGCCGGTGTGGTGCGGCATGCGGCCGCCGCCGCCGAGACCGGCGGCCCCAAGGCGACGAAGGGGAGCGAGACGCCGGCGAAGGCGCCCGGCGGCGGCAAGAGCGGGGGCGGCAAGAGCGGGCGTGGCGGCGGGGCGGGGCAGAAGCAACCCGTCGAAGTGATCGAGCTTTCGCGGCGGGATCTGTCGGAGTCGCTGCGGGTCGTCGGCTCCCTGGCGCCGAACGAGACCGCAACCATCCGGCCCGAAATGAGCGGGCTGATCCGGAGCATCCACTTCGAGGAAGGCCAGCGGGTGAAGAAGGGTGACCTGCTGATCAAGATCGATGACTCCGAACTGCAGGCGCAACTCGCGCAGACCCGGACGCGCCATGAGCTGGCGAAGCTGAACCTGGCCCGCGCGGAGAACCTCCGGCAGACGCAGTCCAACACCCAGGCCGATGTCGACCGGTCCCGGAGTGAATTCGCCGCCGCGGAAGCCGATATCGACCTGCTCAAGGTCCGGCTCGCGCGGACCGAGGTGCGCGCGCCGTTTGATGGGGTGGTCGAGGCGCGCACGCTGTCGTCCGGTGACTACGTCAACACCCAGTCGGTCCTCACCACGCTCAACGATCTCAGCCGGCTCAAGGTCGAGTTCCAGGTCCCCGAACGCTACCTGGCCAAGGTGAAGGCGGGGACCAAGTTCGCGGTGCGGTCCACCACCGTCGATGCGGCGGCCCGGGTCGAGGGCGAGGTGTATTTCGTGAACTCGGTCATCGATCGCAACACGCGCTCGAGCTCCGTGAAGGGTTTCGTCAGCAGCGCCGCCACGGGGCTCAAGGCGGGCATGTTCGCCGAGGTCGAAGTCGTGCTCGAAGTCCGCCAGGGCACGCTCGCGGTGCCCGAGGGCGCGATCATGATCGACCAGCGCGGGCCGCAATTGATCGTCGTGCTCGACCAGGGCGGCGAAAAGGTGGCGGCGTTCGTGCCGGTCAAGCTGGGGCTGCGGTCGCGCGGCCTGGTCGAGGTGATCCCGCTCAAGGACGCCTTGACGGAAAAGACTGTGGTGGTCGCCGCGGGGGTCGGTTCGCTGGCCCTGTTCCAAGGGGCCAAACTGGACCCGCGTCCGCTGCGCGCCGAGTTCCGGCTGGAGAACTGACGCCATGATTCTCTCCGACACTTCAATCAAGCGGCCGGTGATTTGCCTGGTGGCGTCCATCCTGATCGTGCTGATCGGGGCGCTGTCGTTCCTGCGGCTGCCGGTGCGCGAGTATCCAAGCACGGATACGCCGACGATCTCGATCGACACCATGTATCCGGGCGCGTCGGCCGAGGTCGTGGAAACGAAGGTGACCGAGGTCATCGAAAAAGAAGTCTCCGCCATCGACGGCCTGCAGATCATCCGCTCGAGCTCGAGCGAGCAGCGGTCCCGGATCACGCTCGAGTTCAATGTCGAGCGGAACATGGACGAGGCGGCCAACGACGTGCGGGACAAGGTCGCGCGCGTGCGCGGACGACTGCCGCTCGAGGTCAACGACTCGTACATCTCCAAGGCGGATTCCGAGGGCGACCAGGTCATCTCGGTCTCGTTCCGCTCCGAGGTGCACAGCCGGCTCGAACTCACCGAGCTGGTCGACCGGCTCGCGGTGCAGCGGATGCAGACGATTCCCGGCGTGGCCAACCTCGAGTTGCGCGGCGAACGCTACGCGATGCGTCTGTGGGTCGACGCGACCCGGCTCGCGGCGTACAATCTCACGGTGTCCGATCTCGAGCGGGCGCTCCGCCAGCAGAACGTCGACCTGCCGAGCGGGCGCATCGAGTCGCTCGCGCGCGAGTTTCCCGTGCGCCTGCGCGGCCGGCTCGATAACCCGCGCGAGTTCGAGAACCTGATCCTCGCCAACCGGGAGGGGTACCAGGTGAAGTTCACCGACGTCGGTCGCGTGGAACTCGGGCCGAGCGATTATCGCAACCACACCTACGTGCGCGGCGAGCACGCCGTCAGCATTTCGGTGTACCGGCAGTCGCAGTCCAACCTGCTCGACGTCGCCAAGCAGGTGAAGGCCCTCATTCCGATCCTGCAGTCGGAAATGCCGGAGGGCGTGCAGGTGATGGTCTCCTCGGACTACAGCGTCTTTGTCGAACGCTCCGTGAGCGAGGTCTACCAGACCCTCTGGGAGGCGGCCGTTCTGGTGATCCTGATGATCTTCCTCTTCCTGCGTGACTGGCGGGCGACGCTGGTGCCGCTCGTGGCCATCCCGGTTTCCATCATCGGCACGTTCGCCGTCATGTACTGGCTCGGGTTCACGGTGAACACGCTGACGCTGCTGGCGCTGGTGCTCGCGGTCGGTCTCGTGGTCGACGACGCGATCGTGATGCTCGAGAACATCTATCGGCGCATCGAGGAGGGCGAGGCGCCGATCCACGCGGCGATCTTCGGCGCGCGCCAGGTGGCGTTCGCGATCATCGCGACGACGCTGACGCTGGCGGCGGTGTTCCTGCCGGTCGCGTTTCAATCCGGCCGCACGGGCCGGCTGTTCTACGAGTTCGGCCTCACGCTCGCGATCTCGGTAACGGTATCCGCCTTCGTGGCGCTGACCCTCTCGCCGATGCTCTGCTCGCGCATCCTGCGTTCAAAGGTCGTGAACGGCACGGCGCAGCACGGGTGGTTCTACCGCAAGACGGAGCCGCTCTTCACCGGAATGAACCGGGCCTTCGAGTGGCTGCTCCGGGGCGCGATCCGTTTCCGGGTGATCGTGCTGCTCGCGGCCCTCGCGTTCTCGGTCACCGGACCCTACCTCTACACGACACTGCAGCGCGAACTCACGCCGATGGAGGATCGCGGCATCTTCCCCGCCAGTTTTGTCCCGCCGGTGGGCGCGACCCCGGAGTACAACGAAGTCTACTCGCGCCAGATGGAACAGATCATCCTCGACATTCCCGAGGTCGATCGCACCTACCACCGCACGGGAGAAGGCCGGGCGTTCATCTTCGCCACGTTGAAGCCCTGGGAGCAGCGGGACCGGAAGACGCAGGAAATCGTCGAGGAAGTCCGCCGGAAGTTCCGCGCCGAGATCACCGGCGGCCAATCCTCCCCGGCGCCGGTGCGGCCGTTCGGCGGCCGGCGCAGCAGCTTTAGCTCGGGCATCCAGCTCGTGCTGCAGGGGAGTGACTTCGAGAAACTCCAGGAGCTCGGGCAGACCGTGCTCGCGCAGATGCGGAACCACGCGATGTTCCTCGTGCCCCGCATCGATCCTTCGCCCACCAAGCCGCAGATCGATGTCCGCATCGACCGGGCCAAGGCGGCGGATCTCGGGGTGTCGGTTTCCGAGGTGGCGGCGACCCTCGAGACGCTGCTGGGTGGCCGGCGGGTGACCCAGTTCCAGCGGGGCAACCAGCAGTACGACGTACTCGTGCAGGTCGAGGATGCGAACCGGACGAGTCCGTCGGACCTCGCACGGCTCTACGTCCGGTCGTCGAGCGGCGCGTTGGTGCAGCTCAGCAACCTCGTTTCGTACGACGAATCCGTCGTCCCGGAGAGCTTCCCGCACTTCAACCGGCTCCGCTCCGTCACGGTCTCGGCGCAGATTGCCGAGGGCAACACGCTGGGTGACGCGGTCGGCCTGCTGACCGAGGAGGTGCGCAAGCTCCTCCCGCCGGGCTACGCGTTCACCTGGGACGGCGAGGCGCGGGAATTCGTCGAGAGTGCGAACGACACCTACATGCTGTTCGGCCTCGCGCTGCTGTTCACGTTTCTCGTCCTGGCGGCCCAGTTCGAGTCGTGGATCCACCCGGTCACGATCTTCACCGGCATCATCCTCGCGATCTCGGGCGGACTCATCGTGCTTTACTGCAGCCGGTTCTTCGGCCCGCCGCTCACCGACAACCTGTTTTCTCGCTTCGGGCTGATCATGCTGATCGGGATGGTGGCGAAGAACGGCATTCTCGTCGTGGAGTTCGCGAACCAGCTGCAGGTCGAGGGTCGCAATGCGTTCGATGCGGCGTACGAAGCGTCGGCGATCCGTTTCCGGCCGATCATCATGACGTCGATCTCAACCGTGCTCGGCGCGGTGCCGATCGCCTTCGCGACGGGCGCGGGCGCGGAAAGCCGGATCCCGATGGGCCTGGTCGTCGTCGGCGGGCTTTCGATTGCGACGGTCCTGACGCTGTTCGTCGTCCCGATCGTCTATGTGCTCATGGACCGGATCTGCGTGAAGCTTACCGGCCGCTCGAGCGCGCACGGCCTGATCCGGGCCGCGGAGATCGAGAAGGAAACGATGGCCGGAGAGACGCCGGTGCCGGCGCACACGCACTGAGCGTGTCCCGCGCACGTCCGGGTGATGTGTCGGCGGGGTGCCCTCACCCCGCAGGGTCACGTTTGCGAAGTCCGAGTCTCGCGGGGTGGGTGCAGCCCGCCTGCCTCGCGAAACGTGCCGCGGACTACTCGGCCTTCTTCCGCTTCTTTCCCTTGGCCGCCTCGGGCGCGGGAGAGCCGTCGCTGAGATTCTGAATCAACCGCGGGATGTAGGAGTCGTAGCGCGCGTCGGGGACTGCCGCCTGCGGATTGAGCGTGCGCGCGTACGCGCGCAGCGCGCCCGCCTTGGGGCCGAGCACCTCGATCGCGTTGAACGCGGCGAGCGCCACGAAGAAGCCGTTCTTGTCCGGCGGGGCGAGTTCGCGCAGCACCTCGAGGGCCGGCGCCGCCGCCGCGGCCGTGCCGTACTGTGCCAGGGCCTGCGCGGCGACGACGCGCACGTGCGGCGACGTGTCCTTGAGCGCCGCCTGCAGGGTGGCATCGTTGCCGCGGACGGCTGCTTCACCGCGCATGAGGAAGCCGAGGGTCGCCCAATACCGGACGGCGCTGTCGGCGTCCTTCGTCAACGCCACGAGTCGCGGCAGGGCGGCCGGGTCGAGATTCGAGGCCAGATCGGCGGCCGCGTGGATCTTCGCGAACGGGTACTTCGATTCGTCCCGCGCCATGTCGTAGGGTGAGCTGCCCTGCGCGCGGGAGTGGATCTCGCCCTCGGGCAGGAAGCACACGTCGCGAATCTGCGCGATGTGGGCGCGGTGCGCGGTCCGCAACCGCTCGAGGGTCGCGCGATGCTCCGGTTTCGTCGCGAGGTTGTTCACTTCATCGCGGTCGGTGGTGAGGTCGTAGAGCTCTTCGGGCGCCTTCGGGATCGTCCAGAACACGGCCTGCGCGGCGTTCGTTTTCCGCTGGTCGAACCACTCGCGCCAGATGCGCGTGGTCGGGGTCTGCATCTGATACTCGTTACCGAGGCCCTGGCCGACGTGCGGGAAGTAATTCCGGATGTAGACGTAGCGGCCGTCGGTCACGCTGCGCACGGTGTCGGGCCGTTCGTCCATCCGGCCACGGGCGCCGAACAGGAAGGCCGGCGCGGCGCCTTGGTGCGGTCCGGCGAACGCCTGGCCCTGCATCCACGCGGGCGGACGGACGCCGGCGAGGCTGAGCACGGTGGGAGCGAGATCGACGAAACTCACGAGCCGGTCGGACGCGCCGCCGGGCTGGTATTCCTTCGGTGCGAGGTGGCGCCATTTGGTCGGGAAATAGACGACGAGCGGCACGTGGAGCCCCGAGTTCGACGGCCAGCGCTTACTGCGCGGCATCCCGCTGCCGTGGTCGCCGTAGTAGAACACGATCGTGTCGTCCGCCAGGCCCGCCGCCTCGATCTCCTTCAGGCGCGCGCCGGCGTCGGCGTCGGCCTCGCTCACCTTGTCATAGTACTGCGCCCAATCCTGCCGCACCTCCGGAGTGTCCGGGTGGTAGGCGGGCACGCGCACCTTGGCGGGATCGGTGATCGCCTGGTGCGGACGCGTGCGAATCTGGCTCTCGTGGCTCTTGGTGGAGTTGAAGATCGCGAAGAACGGCTGGCCCGGCTTCCGGTTGCGCCAGTGGGCGCGGGGGGAGGAATCGTCCCAGGTCGCGGCCGTCTTCCGCAGATTGTAGTCTTCCTTGTTGGTGTTGGTGGCGTAGTAGCCCGCCTCGCGCAGGTACTCCGGGTACATCTTGGCCCCCGCGGGCATCGGCACCATCGAGCGCATGTGCAGGCCGCCGCTGCTCGTCGAGTGCAGGCCCGAGATGATCGCCGTGCGGGCCGGTGCGCAGACGGGATGATTGGACCACACCCGGTTGAAGCGCATGCCCTTGGCGGCGAGCGCATCGACGTTGGGCGTGCGGGCGAGCGTGTCGCCGTAGCAACCCATTTCAGGTCCGTGGTCCTCGCTCGTCAGCCAGAGGATGTTGGGTCGGTCGGCGGCACGGGCACCGAGGGTGCCCAGGACCAGCCCGAGCAGCAGCCAACGCAGGAGGGAAGGGGAGAAGCAGAAACGCATGGCGAGGAGGCGGGGTTGAGGGAGGCGATCAAGGAATCCTGCCGGGGACGATTCGAGCAAAATCACGACGGGAGCGGGAAAAGGCGATGCGGGAGGAGACGGCGAAAGGCCAGCCGCGACGAGGTGCCAGAGGTATAATGACGCAGCGTGACCTTGCCCGCGCGGCGAAGGCGCGCTGATTTTTCCCCATGACCCCACCTGACCGCCCCTGCGTGTTCCGCGCCTGCGTGTTCACCCTCGCCGCCGCGTTTGCCCTGCTTGCGATGAACTCGGCCGCGTTGGCCCAGGCCCCGGCGTCCACGACCGCGCCGGGCACGGTGCCGGCCACGCCCGAGACCGTCACCCTGTCGCCCTTCGAAGTCCGGACGGAAAAGGACACCGGCTACACCGCAACCAACACCCTCGCCGGCAGCCGGCTCAACACCGCGCTGCGCGACACGCCCGCCGCGATCTCGGTCTTCACCAAGGAATTCCTCGACGACATCGGCGCGACCAATGTCACGCAGGCACTCGAGTATTCGCTCAACGGCGGCCAGAACCTCACCGACCAGACCGGCAATGCAATCACGAGCAACGACGTGCTGGTGCAGTTTCGCGGCTTCACCGGCGCGTCGCTCGGCCGCAATTACTTCGGCTGGGCGCTGTCGAGCGACAGCTACAACATCGAACGGCTCGATTTCTCGCGCGGACCCAACTCGATCCTGTTCGGCATCGGCGGTCCGGGCGGTATCCTGAATACCAGTACGAAGCGCGCGCGCATCGGCTCCGCACTCCAGCAGCTCCGCTTCCGGGCCGGCAGCTACCGGGATCTCCGTGGCGAACTCGACTACGCGCGCACGCTGGTGCCCGGCAAGCTGGCGGCGCGGGTCAACCTGCTCGTGCAGGACAAGAACGACTGGCGTGACTTCCTCGGCTCGCAGCGCAAGGGGGCGGCGCTGGCCGTGACGTACCGGCCGTTCCGCAACACCGAAATCCGCTTCGACGGCGAGTACGGGGACATGAACCAGGTCGTCACGCAGCCCTGGCCGGCCCAGGAACGCTTCCAGGGCTGGGTCAACAGCGGCCGGCTGATCTCGCAGACCTACGGCCAGGCGGTGGCCGGCACCGGAGCGAACAACAACCGCCAGTGGATCTTCGATCCCTTCTCGGGCCTGGGACCGATATCGTGGTTCGGCAGCCGGCTCTCCAACACCGGGCCGACGGCGCCGGGTCTCGGCAACAACACGATCGCGATCACCGACGAGAGCATCCTGCCGCGCAGCTCGGCGGTGAGCGGACCGGCCTTCCGGGGTGACTACTATTACTACAACTACGCGTTGTTCGTGGAGCAACGGCTGGGCGACTTCGCCTTCGAGGCGGCGTTCAACCGCCAGTCGGAGCAGCGGGAACAGTACCGGCCGCAGGTGTTCAACGACGTCGCGCTGCGGGTGGAGGTCAACGCGCTGCTGCCCAACGGCCGGCCCAATCCGAACGTCGGCCGGTTCTACACCGACGGCCAACTCCAGGTCGACCTGCGGGACCAGGTGCGCGACGACTACCGCCTGACGGGTTCCTACGATCTGGACCTGCGTCGGCGCAACGCCTGGCTCGGCCGGCATACGTTCGCCGTGCTCTGGTCGCGGCGTGAGAATGAAGGCCGCAACGACGGCTTCAACGAGGTCAACCTCACGCCCGATGGCAGCGCCTTTTATCCCGCCGATCTCACGAATGCGAACAACCAGATCCGCCGCCGCTCGTTCCTCGATTTCAGCACGTCGAATCCCGACCTGCGCGGCATGCACGATCCTCGGCTGCATCCGATCAACGCCAACGGCGTCCGCTCCGGCCTCGTGCGCACGCGCGACGCCTCGCAGAACAACCTCACGCGGACCGACTCGAAGATGGCCGCGTTCCAGGGCAAGTTTCTCAAGGACCGGCTCGTCGTCACCGGCGGACTCCGCAACGACCGGCAGCGGGACTGGGCGAGCACCGCGGACCTGAATCTCAACGGCAATCTCAACGACGACCGTGATCCGGTCACGCGGACGTTCCCGCAGCGGATACGGAACCGCAACGCGAGCTACTCCGAGGGCGATACCCGGACCTACGGAGTGGTGGGGCACGCGACGTCGTGGCTCGCGCTGTTCTACAACAACGCGAATAATTTCGTGCCGCAGTCGGACTTCGACATCAACGGACGCTTCCTCGGCAATCGCGAAGGCGAGGGCGAGGACATGGGTGTCCGGTTGAGCCTGCTCGACAACCGGATCAGCGCGAGCCTCTCCCGGTACAAGACCGCCGAGGTCAACACGTCCGTCGGCCGCGACAACGCCTACATCAATGCGATCAACTCGATCTGGCAGACGCTCGGTCGCGTCGACCTTTTCGCCGATGCCGCTTCGCGCGACAGCCAGAGCACCAAGGGCGAGGGGTGGGAGTATGAGATCACGGCCAATCCGACGGCCCGGTGGCGGCTGTCGGCCAACTACTCCGAAACCGAACAGGTGACGTCGAACATCCAGCCGCGCAACGGCGCCTACGTGGAGGCCAATCGCGCCCGGTGGCAGGCGAGCGCAGCGCTGCCGCTGCAGATTGTCGGGGCCGGCGTTCCGACCACGGATCCGACGACGGGCCAGCCGTCCACCATCGCGACCGCCCTCCGCTCGATCGACGATCTCTATACCGGTTTTCGGCAGGCCGAGGGCCAGAGCCGGCGCCAGCTCCGGCGGTACAACGGAAACTTTTTCACCACGTACACGCTGGGCAACGGCGCCGGGCGGTGGTTGAGCGACCTCACGGTCGGCGGCGGCGCGAACTACCGGGGCAAGGCCGTGGTCGGCTACGACACCACGCGCAACAACGCGCCGCTCTACGGCGGCGCGTACACGCTGTGGAATCTCATGCTCGCGAAGAACCTCCGGCTCGGCCAGACGACGCGCCTGCGGCTGCAGTTCAATCTCGACAACGCCCTCGACGAGGACGACCCGATCATCGTCGATGCCGACCAGGTGCGCGCCTATCGCGTGATCCTGCAGACGCCGCGGCGCTGGAGCATCACGAGCACGCTCACCTTCTGAGCTTGTACCTGGGAGCGCGGACGCCCTCGTCCGCCGGGTAGGATCGAGCGGACGAGGACGGTCGGGCTCCCAGGCCCCTCGATTGCGTTGGACGACGGTACACGTCCGCATGAAGACTCGCTCCCGCATGCTGCTCCGTTTGCTTTTCCCGCTGGTGGCCCTGGGCGTCGCCGCCGCGCTTCCCGCGGCCGAACCGGCGCGGCCCAACGTGGTCTTCATCGTCGCCGACGATCTCGGCTACGGGGAACTCGGTTGCTACGGCGGCCGGGAGATTCCCACGCCGCACCTCGACGCGCTCGCGGCGGG
>JAEUHA010000230.1 GCA_016793535.1 Opitutaceae bacterium
GATGTAGGCGATCGAGGCGTGCATGTCCCGGTCGCTGAGCCGCATGCTGGGGGCGATGTTCACGCCGTCACTGCGGGGCGACTCTCCCGGACGCGACCGGCCGCCCCCCGACTGCAGCTCGCGCTGGATCTCGGCGCTCACGGTCTGCTCCAGGTCCTGCGCATAGAGGACGAAGATCTCCGGCACGTCCATCCGCGCCAGGAATTCATCCGGCACGAGCGCGCGCACGAGCTGCAGTTTCTCCAGCCAGGCCTCCGCCAGGTGTCGCGTCGTCGAGGTCGAACACCGCGAGAGAAACTCGGTGCCGCCTGCATTCACGTAGAGCCACGGCACGCTGGACGTCGACTCCTCGACCAGCATGGGCGGCAGCGCCACGGTGGGGCCCGGCTCCGGCGGCGCGTCGGCACCAAGCCCCCGCAGGGCCAACGCTCCGGCCTGCCAGGCCAGCAGCAACGCGATCCTCGCCCGTCGGCGCTTCATCGGTCTTCCTTTCCCGGTCCGGCCGCCGCCGTCGCGTCATCCCGTCCCGGCGCAAGAAACGCATCGATCCGGCGATAAACGGCAGACCGCACGGCGGGCTGTCCCACGCGAAAGCCAGGATCGAGCTCGAGCTCCGCCAGCCCGCGTCCCAGCCGCTGCAACCCCACCCGCAACTCCCGCGTGGCGGTGTCGACCGCCGCGCTGCGTCCCGGCTCCACGAGCACCAGCAGCGGCTGCGACAGCGACTCCACCTGCGTCACGACCGAGAGCTTTTCCCACTCCGCCCCGGCGTGATCCACCAGCCCGGCCGGCAGGTCACGTCCGCCCTCCACCGGGGCGCCGGCGGCGGCGCCTTCCGCCGGACGCAGCCAGCGCTGCAGATCGAGCGGCGCGTCGATGGCGACCCCGCGGCGAAACAACGCTGGCTCCAACTGCAGCGCCCGTACGGCGAGATAGCCGCCCAGGCCGCGGCCCAGGGTCGCGACGCGCTGGCGGTCAAACGGGCGGTCCGGATGGCGCGTCGCGATCCACTCGACGACCGTCCGCGCGTCGCTCACGCCGACGCGGTCGATCGCCGTGCGCAGCGCCGTCAGGTCCGCCGGCCTCACGCCCGCGACGCTGCGATGATTGAGCCGGGCGACGACGTAACCCAGGTCGGCGAAGATCTCCGCCTCTGGATCGAATGCCGGCTGCGCTCCGCCGGGGAATCCCGCGGGAAACACGACCAGCAACGGTGGCGGCGTCGCGCGGGCCCGCTTCGGCCACGTCACATAGCCGCCGAGCGGCGCGCCATCCGCGGCGGTGCACTCAAAGTAACGGGTTTCGTTGAGCCGGGCCGCGCTGAGCCAGGGGGCGCAGCGGAGAATCTCCACCACGAGGTTCTCCGGCCGCTGAAAAACGAAGATCCGGCCGGGGTCGCTTCCACCGGTGACCCGAACCAGCACCCGCGACCGCGTCTCGCTCCAGTCGATGATTTCAACCGCCCGGCGCGGGAATTTCTTCTCCAGCTCCCGCTGCACCGCGGCCAGCTCTGCATCCGACCAGGTGGTGGTTGGACGCGCGGCCGGCGTGCGCTCGCCCACGACCTTGAGGCGGAAGCCGTCGAAGACCTGCGGCTCGCCCGGCGGCACAGGCCAGTTCGCGCCGAACTCCCGGACGTGGCCGGTTCGGATGTCGACCAGATGCTGCATCGGCATGCTGTAGGCACCGCGCGTCTGAATGATGAGCTGGTCCCGCTCCCGCGGCAAAAAGCCGAGAATATCGAGCTGCGGCATCCGCCAGCGGACCGGCTCGTTGCGCGTCGCCACCAGCTCCTTCGTCGTGCGCAAGAGGTCTGCCAGCGAGCGCCGGGCCTCCGCCGGAGTTTCCTGGAAGTCACGCGCGTCGACGAGGGTGCCGCGCTGCCGGCCATCGGCATCCATGGCGAGGATCGGCGAAACGATCGTGGGACCGTCCGGATTGGGCACGGACCGACCGTCCTTGTCCGTCAGCGGAGGCAACGGCACGACCTTCGCCGTCGGCGCAAACACCAGCCGGTCGGCCGTCGCCCAGCGCAGGAAGCGCAACCGGCCCGGCGGCTCGGCGGGCGCACCCGCCTCCCGATCGGGTTCCACGCGCACCGTCCGCTTCACGCCCTGGCTGTCCAGGTCCACGACCACGATCGCCAGCCCCCCGGCATCCCGGCTCGTATACGCGACCCGCCGGCCCTCCGGCGAAATCGCCATCCGCTCCCCCAGCTCCGGGCGCAGCAGCATTTCCACCCGGTCGTCGAACGAAGCCGCGCGCAACACGCCGGCAACGCTCACCAACGCGGCAAAGCTACAGCGGAGGGGCACACTCACAGCGGTAGCCTCAAAGCAGGGCGCGCGCCGGGGCAAAGGGAAAAACGCGCCCGGCCGCCGGCCCGACCGGTTGCGACGGCCGCCCCGGCGCCCCGGGACACCGGACGCAGAAAGTCAAAACGCGTGTGGAGCGGCGGCGCGCAACGCGGCGACGAACGCCGGGGCCCCGGCCGGGAGCGGCCCCCGGCGGGTGACGATCCCGATCTCGATCGGCGCCACGGCGGGGGCGATCCGGACGAACCGGACGCGGCGGCCCGCGACCGCACCAATCGTCGACGGAGTGAACGCGACGCCCTGGCTCCCCTCCACCGCCGCCACCAGGCTCGGCGCCCCGTCGACCTGCGCCGCGACCCGCAGGCTTCCGCCGTGGCGCCGCCGCACGCGCCGGAGCCAGTCGTGGTAGTCGGAGTATCCGCTTCTCACATACGTGACGAGCGGCTCCTGCAGGGCCTCGGCCAGGGTGACGCTCCGCCGTCGCGCCAGCGGATGGTCCGGCGCCACGATGATGCCGACGGACAACTCACCGAGCCGCTCGAAAACCAGCCCCCGGCTCCGCGCCGGCGGCGGCTTCACGACCAGCGCCAGGTCCAGGGTCCGCCGCGCCAGCCCCTGCAGGATCTCGTCGGAGGAGAGATCCTGCAGGTTCACCCGCACCTGCGGCGCCGTCTTGCGCAGGACGCGCAGCGCCCGCGGCACGAGTTCGACCGTGGGCAGCGGCGAATAGCCCACGCGCAGCTCGCTGCCCTGGCGGCCGGCCGCAGCCCGGAAACGGCGGACCGCCTCGTCCGCCCGCCGCAGCACGGCCCGGGCATCGGCCAGGAAAGTCCGCCCGCCCGCGGTCAGCCGGACCTGCCGCGCCCCGCGCTCGAAAAGCGGCGCGCCCAGTTCCTCCTCGAGCAGGCGCATCTGCCGGCTGAGCGGCGGCTGGGACACGTGCAACCGCTCGGCCGCCCGGGTGATGCTCTGCGCTTCGGCCACGGCGACGAAGTAGCGAAGGTGCCGGAGTTCCATTTCCCAGCCATACCCCAAAGGTATGCCATGACAACCCACATGATATTTCCCAAGCGGCAGGCCATCCGGTAGACTGTCAGCCTCCTCCCCATGTCCACCATCTCCTCCGCTTCCCTCCCCCCACTCGCTCCGCTCCTCGCCCGGGCCGGCCAGGGCCGGGTCATCCGCGCCTTCGGTGACGAGATCACCCTGCTCATGACCGGTCGTGAGACCGGCGGGGCGTACACCGCGTTCATCGAGACGACGCCGCCCGGCGGGGGACCGCCGCCGCATTTCCACGAACGCGAGGATGAATGGTTCTACGTCCTGGAAGGCGCCGTGAGTTTCTTCGTCGAAGGCCGGTGGCACGACACCAAGCCGGGCGATTTCGTCTTCGCCCCACGCCGCTCGATCCACACGTTCAGGAACAACAGCCCCCAGCCTACGCGGCTGCTGGTGCATACGTCACCGTCCGGCTTTGAGGATTTCTTCGCCGAGGCCGCGCAGGAGTTCAGCCGTCCCGGCGGTCCCGATCTCGGGCGGGCCGTCGCGATCGCGGCGAAGTACGGGATTCAAATCGTCGGGCCCTGAGTTGGGTTTCGGCTCGGAGGATCGTTCCGCTTCGCCGGGAAAATGCCGTCGCATTGTCCGGCCGGCTCCGCTTCGTTCGTCGTCAGGGGTGAGCGCATCACGCGTCCCTCCAACCCACCGCAACGACGACCATGTCCACCCAAACCGTCCGTCTCCACCGCGTCCTCAAATCGACACCCGAGAAGATCTACCGTGCCTTCATCGAACCCGATGGGATGTGCAAATGGCTTCCGCCCTTCGGCTTCACGGCCAAGGTCCACCACCTGGAGGCCCGCGTCGGCGGCACGTTCCGGATGTCGTTCACGAACTTCTCGAACGGCCAGAGCCATGCGTTCGGCGGCGAGTACCTCGAATTGGTGCCGCACGAGCGGCTCCGGTACACGGACAAGTTCGACGACCCCAACCTGCCCGGCGTGATGCAGGTGACCGTCGTCCTGAAAAAGGTGTCCTGCGGCACCGAGGTGAACATCGTGCAGGAAGGCGTGCCCGCCGTGATCCCCGTGGAAGCGTGCTACCTCGGCTGGCAGGAATCGCTCCTCCAGCTCGCGCAGCTGGTCGAGCCGGAGATTCCGAATTGACGGCGGACCGCGGCGCCCGCCATTCGCCGCCGTTCAGATCGAGTACTTCGCCTTCACGTCCTCGGGAATCGGCGTCGCCCGCCCTGTGGCCAGGGTGACGAGCACGTAGTCGCAGTAGCCGTCGCACACGCGCTTGCCGGCCGGCTTTTTCTCGATCTCGAACGCCACGCGGCAACCCGCCTCGGTGAAATGGTCGATCCAGCACCGCACGGTCATCCGGTCGCCCCAGCCCAAGGGGCGGCGGTAGTGGATGTTCGCCGTCGTCATCCACCAGCCCAGGCCGCGGTCGGCAAACGCCTGCATCGACATGCCGTAGTTCTTCTCCATCTGCTCGAATCGCGCCGCCAGCACGTAGTCGAGATACCGCGTCGAGTGCACGTGCTGGTAGAGGTCGATGTCGTCGGGACGCACGGCGAGCTCGGTTTCAAACTTGGAGAAGACATTCATGGCGGGAACGGTGGGCCGCACGGACAGGAAAATCCGCGGCAGCGGTGCAGCAAAGGGAGGTTCAGGCAAGATATCCATCCTCACTCTCTGCCAACGCACCATCGATCAACCCCATGCCTTCGCTCGCAACCGCGCGCGGCGTGGACGATGGAGGCGGGGTGCCCTCACCCCGCCCACAGAGATGAAGTGCAAACGGGGCCGTGGCGGGCTGTCTGCCCCTACGGCCGTTCATCGACCGGATCCGGCAGGGCCGCGACCCGGGCCTCGGCCTGCCGGCGCAGGGCCTGAAACTCCGGATCATCGCGCAACGAGACGTACGCCAGGCTGTCCCGCAGCTCGTAGCCCAGCGGTACGCCGTCGGCCAGCGCCTGCCGAATCCGCGCCAGGACCGTGTCGCGCTGGCCGAGCCGGGCGTAAATCTGGGTCATGTTCGAGGCCAGCCCGCCCCACCGCCGCGTCGGTGTCGGCATCCGCTCGATCTCGATGCGCCAGGCCTCCAGCTCCGAGAACGCGGCGTCGCGCTGGCCGAGCACGATCGACGCGTTGATCCAGGAGAGGCGCCGCGCGGAACTCCGATTGCCGCGGGCGAATTCCGCCTCGGCCGCCGCCCGGCTCGATTCCGCCGCCTCGCGGGCCAGGGCCACGAGCCCGGCATCGGCCAGGAGGATCGGAGGCGCCCGCGTGCCCTCCGTCCGCTCCAGCACCTCCCGCGCTTCCTGAATCCGGCCGGCTTCGAGCAGCATCTGCCCGTGCACCATCCCCAGGCCCGACTGCGTTGACGGCGCGTGCGCCAGCAACTGCAGCGCGGCCGGCGCACCGCGCCACTGGCGCCGCACGAAGACCCGGTTGACGAACGCCGCCGTCACCCGCGGGCCGCCGATGACCATGGCCCGTTGGTACAACCGATCCGCCTCCACGACGTCGCCCAGCACGCTCAACATGATGCCCAGCGCGTTTGCCCGGTCACCGTTCTCCGGATCGGCCGCCATCGCCTCCCGGGCGAGACGGGGCAGTTCCGCGACGTCCCCGGATTCCCACGCGATCACGAACCGGCCCATGCGCGATTCCGCGAACGGCCCATGCCGCGCCTCCGCCCGCGCCAACTCGCGGCGCGCGCCCTCGAACTCG
>JAEUHA010000232.1 GCA_016793535.1 Opitutaceae bacterium
CATCGCGTCCTACAACGAGAACAAACCCTTCGACCGATTCGCGACCGAGCAGCTCGCCGGCGACCTGCTGCCGCCGACGCGCATCGACCAGCTCGTGGCCTCGCAGTACAACCGGATGCACACCACCACCAACGAAGGTGGTTCCGTGGTGGAGGAAATCTACCTGCACAAGCTCAAGGACCGCACGCAGACGACGGCGTCCGTTTTCCTTGGGCTCACGATGGCCTGCGCCGCCTGCCATGATCACAAGTTCGACCCGATCACGCAGGACGACTACTACCGGCTGAGCGCGTTCTTCAACAACATGCCGGACAGCGTCTACGACGCGAACCAGGCCTTCTCCTATCCCACGGTCACGATTCCGCCGCCCGAAAAACGGGCCGAGGCGGAACGCATCCTCGGGCTGAAGGCCGGGGCCGAGCGCCAACTCCTGGCGCGGACCAGCCAGGCGGCGACCCTGCTGCGCGACTGGATCGCGGCCGGCGGCGAGACGGCGCCCCGCCCGGTGTCCGAGTCCGGCCTGCAGGCGCGTTTCCGCCTCGACGAAGCGCAGGGCCGCGAGGTGCGCAACTCCGCGCCCGGCGCGCAGCCCGCGACGTACACCCTCAAGGGCCGCGATGAAACCTGGGGCGGCTCGACCCGGCCGGTGAAGCACTGGACGGGGCTGCGCTTCGGCGTGCAGACCGCACTCGAGGCGGAAACGCTGGGCGACTTCGAACGCGACCAGGCGTTCACCGTCGGCGGCTGGTTCCTGCCGCGCGAGCGCAGCGGGACGACGTCGGGTGCGTTTGTGTCCCGGATGGCGGTGGCGGACGGCAACCGCGGCTGGGACCTGTTCTGGCAGAGCGCGCCGACCCGCCGACCCGCCCCGAAGAAATCCGCCGCGCCAAAGGCCGCGGAAAAATCGCCGGCGGACGTGGTGGCGGCGGTGGTCGACGACGATGACGTCGAGAACCGACCGGAACCGGAAGGATTTCTCGTCGCCAACCTGATTCACCAGGACCGCAAGAACGCGATCGCCGTGCGCACGAAGCAGCGGATCAGCCGCAAGGAATGGGTGCACCTGGCGTTCACTTACGACGGCTCGGGCAAGGCGGCGGGCGTCCGCCTCTTCATCAACGGCCGGCCGCAGGAGGTCGAGGTGGTGACGGACACGCTCAGCGGCTCGATCCGGACCACCGCGCCGTTGCAGCTCGCGCGGCGGACCGGCGGCAGCGCGTCGCCGGAGACCTCGTTCCAGGACGTGCGCGTCTACGCCCGCGCGCTGGCGGCCGACGAGGTCGCCCGGATGACGCACGAGGACCTCGCGAGCGAGGTGGTGCGGCGGCCGATGGCCACCTGGAACGAGGACGAGCGGAAGATAGTCGCGGACTATTTTTTCAGCCAGGTCGACCGGACCGCGATCGAGCTGCGCGCCGAGATCGCGCGGCGCGAGACGGAATTCCAGCGGGCGACCGCCGGCGGGTTCGTGATGTCGATCGCGAAGGAGCGCGAGTCGCGTCCGGTGGGTTTCGCGCTGCACCGCGGCTCCTACGACGCGATACGCGGACGGGTGGAGGCGGGCGTGCCCGCGGTGCTGCCGCCGCTGCCGGCCGACGCGCCGCGGAACCGGCTCGGATTTGCGCAGTGGCTGGTGAGCCGCGAGAATCCACTGACCGCGCGGGTCATCGTGAACCGCATGTGGCAGGAGCTGTTCGGCGAGGGCATCGTCGAGACGCCGGAGAATTTCGGCATCGTCGGTGCGCGGCCGTCCAACCGGGCGCTGCTCGACTGGCTGGCCGTGGATTTTCAGGAGAACGGCTGGGACATGAAGCGCTTCTACCGTCAGGTCGTGTTGTCGGCGACGTACCGGCAGTCGGCGCGGGTTTCGCCGGCGCTGCTGGCGGCGGATCCGGCGAACCGGCTGCTCGGACGCGGACCGCGCTACCGGATGGATGCCGAGATGCTGCGCGACCAGGCGCTGGTGGCGAGCGGTCTCCTCGTGGCGCGACTCGGTGGACCCGGCGTGCGGCCGTACCAGTTGCCGGGCGTCTGGGAGACGGTCGCGGTGGTGAACCAGAGCAACACGCGCGACTACGTGCCCGACCAGGGCGAAGGCCTGTATCGGCGGAGCGTCTACACCTTCTGGAAGCGCACGGCGCCGAATCCCGTGCTGGAGACCTTCGACGCGCCGAAGCGCGACGTGTGCGTGCTGCGGCGCGAACGCACCAGCACGCCGCTGCAGGCGCTGGTGATGGAAAACGCCACCGACTACCTCGAGGCCGCGCGGCACCTCGCCGCCCAGGCACTGCGCCAGCCCGACTCCAGCGAGGAGCAGCGGATCGAGGCGATGAGCCTGCGGCTGCTCAGCCGTCCGCTCGGCGCCGTGCGGCGGAGCGCGTTGCAGCGGTCGCTCGCCGGCTACCGCCTGCATTTCGCGAACCTCGAGGACGCCCGCGCCTTCCTGGCCCAGGGGGCCAGCCCGGTCGATGCCACCCTGGACCCGCGCGAGCACGCCGCGTGGATGCTGCTCGCGAGCCAGCTCCTCAACACGGACTACGCCCTGAACAAGTAACCTGCCATGGCCGACTTTCCCCTCGATTCCCGTCACGTCGTCACGATCCCCACGGGCGGCTCGCACGAGTACTTCAACCTGCAGACGCGGCGGCAGTTCTTCGGCCGGATGGCGGGCGGACTCGGGGGCGCGGCGCTGACCGCGCTGGCCGGCAACACGCTGCTCGGCGCGTTCACGCGGGCGCGGGCCGAGGGGTTGCTGCCAGCGGGAGCGGCCCGCCTGCCGCACCTGGCGCCCAAGGCGAAGCGCGCGATCTATCTCTTCATGGGCGGCGCGCCGTCGCAGATCGACACGTTCGACTACAAGCCGCAGATCGCGGACCGCTTCGACCAGGACCTGCCGCCTTCGATTCTCGGCACCGGCCAGCGCAACGCGTCGAACATCCGGCAGCCGCGGCTCGCGGTCGTGCCGTCGCCGTATCAGTTCCAGCAGCACGGCAAGTGCGGCACCTGGGTGAGCGAGCTGCTGCCGTGGACGGCGAAGATCGTGGACGACATCGCGGTCATCAAGAGCCTCCAGACCGACATCCTGAATCACAACTCCGCGGTGACGCTGATCCTCACCGGCAACGCCGTCGCCGGGAAGGCCTCGATCGGCGCGTGGATTTCCTACGGCCTGGGGCGAGTGAACGAGAACCTGCCGACCTTCGTGGTGCTGGTGGCGAAGTCACCGACTCCCGGCGGCGAGGGCGTGCAGGCGGTGTTTCCGAACTTCTGGGGCAGCGGCTTCCTGCCCGCCACGAATTCAGGCGTGGTGCTGCGTTCCGAAGGCGACCCGGTGCTTTACCTGAAGGACCCGAAGGGCCTCTCGCGCGCGGCGCGGCGGGCGATGCTCGACGGCGTGCAGGAGATGAACACCGAGGCCCTCGCGGAAATCGGCGACCCGGCCATCCAGGCGCGCATCGAGGAGTACGAGATGGCGTTCCGCATGCAGGCGACGGTGCCGGAGCTCACCGACCTCAGCAACGAGACGGCGGAGACGTTCGAACTCTACGGCCCGGATTCGCGCGTGCCGGGCACCTTTGCGAACCACTGCCTGATGGCGCGCCGGATGGCGGAGCGGGGTGTGCGGTTCACGCAGATCTTCGCCCGCGGCTGGGATTCGCACCGCAGCCTGCCGAAGAACCTGCCGCTGCTCTGCAAGGACGTCGACCAGCCGTGCTACGCGCTGATCACGGACCTGAAGCGGCGGGGCCTGCTCGACGACACGCTGGTGATCTGGGGCGGCGAGTTCGGCCGGACCGTGTACAGCGAGGGCGTGCTCAAGCGCGACGACTTCGGCCGCGACCACCACGGCAAGTGTTTCACGATGTGGCTCGCCGGCGCGGGGATCAAACCGGGCATCGTTTACGGCGAGACCGACGACTACAGCTACAACGCCATTCGCGACATCGCGCACGTGCGCGACCTCAACGCCACGATCCTGCACCAGCTCGGGCTCGATCACAACCGGCTCACCTTCAAGTTCGAGGGCCTCGACCAGAAACTCACCGGCACGTCGCCGGCGAAGGTGATCACGGGGCTGCTGGCCTGAACTGACTCTGATCCCGCTCTGCGTCTGACCTCCGCGCTCTCTGCGCCCTCCTGTAGAATGGTTTGGCCCTTGATTCGATCGGGGCACAGGAGCACGCGGAGTTCGCGGAGGCCTGACGCGGAGCAGCGGAGGCCGGCAGCCCGCGACCTTGAAAGTCCAGAGGCTATCCTGGAACTGCGTTTTCATTCGCTGAGATCGTTCCTTGGTGGAGCGGACCTCAAGGCCCTGCCGTTTCGCGCGGCGGAATCAAACGGCGTGGGGAACGAGCCGCTCCCTCTTGGACGCAGTCGATCGGCTATTCGCCTGGCCTTCCAGCAAACCGTGACGAATGGGCGCCGGGGCAGGCGGAATGGTGGGCAATCGGCTGGACGTTGGGAGTACTTCTTTCCGGCGACTCGGCGTTGGCCCGCCTGCCGGGGTGTCTGCAGCGGCCGGACGCATCTCGGCGCTGCTTGGAAGGCCAGTCGCCCTCGAGAAAGTCGGCAGCGATGCCGGCCGTTCTCCGATTCTCGGGTTCTCGTTGGATAGGTTCTTGCACCACGGGAGGCGCGAGGTCGGGCGTTTGTCTCAATTGACGGACCGCCGACTCGTTCCGGTGGACGACTGAGACTTCGACTCGGAGTGTAGTGGGCTCGGGGAGGCCACGAGGATGTTTCTTCGGCGGCTCTCCGAAGCTTCCGGGGTGGCTAGGTAACGTGTGAGCCTGCAATTCGGATTAGTGTGAAATGGAAATATCTTTTGCTGGCGACCGGGCCGCTTGACTTCCGGACCAGATAGTCGGACGAGATTTTGCGGTTTGCCCACGCGGCGAGCCATGCGTCGATGCCCCTCCCCGAACAGGCCCGCTGGTTCTACGAGACCGTGCAGCCGCACGAGCCGGCCCTGCGGGCTTACCTGCTGAAGCGGTTCCCTGCGCTGCCCGATCACGACGACGTTATTCAGGAGGCCTACCTGCGGATGCTGCGGATGCGCGATCAGGTGCGCGAGGACTGTGCCAAAGCCTATCTGTTCGCAGTGGCGCGCAACGCCGCCATTGACCTCTTCCGCCGCCGCCGGGCCTCGCCCTGCGACGAGGGCACGGACCTCGAGGCGCTGCCTGCCGCCGCCGACACGCCCGACGCTGCGGCGCTCCTCGACTCGAGCCACCAGCAGCAGACGTTGTTCGAAGCCGTGTCCGCCTTGCCGCCGCGCTGTCGCGAGGTAATGATGCTGCGTTACGTCGAAGGGCTGAGCGCCCGGGACATTGCCGCCCGTCTCGGCTTGGCCGTGCCGACAGTCAAGATCCACCTCGTCAAGGGCGTGCGCGACTGCGCGCGGTTTTTCGCCCGGGAGGGCCTGCTGCAGGAACTGGCACCGGGCGCGCAGGAGGAGACCGCATGAGTACGCATCCGCGACCCCTCGACGAGCAGGCTGCGGCCTGGCTTTGCGAGCGCGACGAGGGTTTTGCCCCCGGGCGGGCGGAGGCTTTCGCGGCCTGGTGTGCTGCCGACCCGGGACACGCCGCCGCCGTGCGCCAGATCGAGCGCGCGATGGCCGTGCTCGAAACGATGCCCACCGTTCGCCGCCCGCTTGAGGCCCGCTTCGGCCCGCTGGATTCCGCCCCGGTCACGGTCGAGGTTTCCGCCGAGACTTCCGCGTTACTCCCTCCGTCCTCCGCCCTTCGGGCCGTCGGTTCCCACCGCGCGTTAATTGCGGCCATGGCGGCCGTCGTCTTTGCCCTCTGCGGTTGGTGGTATTTCGCGGCACAGATCGCCGGTCGGGAGTATTTCGTGAACGAAACCGCAGCGCCGCGGCAGATCGCGCTGCGCGACGGTTCAATCGTTCATCTCGATGCCCGCGCAGCACTGCGCGTCGACTTCTCCGGCCACGATCGCCGCGTGCGTCTCGAAGCCGGACAGGCGCACTTCGAGGTGGCGCACGATGCAACGCACCCGTTCATCGCCACCGCTGCGGGTGTGGCGGTCCGTGCCATCGGCACGGCCTTCTCCGTGCGGCTGGCATCCACTGCGGTGGAGGTGTTGGTGGAGGAGGGGCGGGTCGAGGTGGCACCCGCGACGCCAGCGCCCGTGGACGCGGCTGTGCCCGCCGCCCCGGCGCCCCAGCTCGGCGCGGGCGAGCGGGCCGTGGTAGCGCGCGCCGATGTGGCCGCCCAGCCGCAGATCAAGAAGGTGGAGGCGCCGGAACTGCGCGAGGCGCTGGCGTGGCACCGGCGCACCGTGGTGTTGGAGGACGTACCGCTCGCGGAAGTGATCGCACGCTTCAACCGCCGCAACGCGGTCCAGCTCGTGGTGGCCGACGAGGACTTGCGCGACCGCCGCGTCGGCGGCGTGCTGGCGCTTGATCAAGTGGAGGCGTTCGTGGCGCTGCTCGAGCGTGGTGGCGACGTCGTCGCCGAACGCCGCGGTCCCGAGGAGATTGTTCTGCGCCGCGCGCGCTGAGCTCGGCGCCAGGAGGACCTGCCTGCGCAACACACGTAAGACACGGGTCCCGCAGACTTCCCTTTTCCGTGTCTTCCGTGGGCCCAGCCGGCAGCCTTTCGATGAGATTTTTCGCGCCGGCGCTAGTCCGTTTGGGCGCGGCGTGCGTTTTAGGGGTGTCGCTGCTCCTGCGCATGGTCCTCGCTCTTACTCATTCGTCCCGCGTTGTCGCCGGCACCTTGTGCTGCGCGGTGGCCGCGACGGCGGTGGCGGAGGGAGCCGAGGCAGAGGAGCAGAAACGGAGCTACCGCCTCCCGCGCGGAGAGGCGGCGGCCGTCCTGGCCCAGTTCGCCACCGAGTCCGGCCGGCCAATCCTCTTCATGATGGATGCCGTGCGCGGCGAGCAGACCAACGCGCTTGCGGGAATCTTCGCCCCGCGCGAAGCGCTGGACCGTCTGCTCGCCGGCACCGCCCTCGTCGCGGTCCACGACCCGAAGTCGGGTGGGTTCATTGTCAACCGGCGGGGAGGGAATACTTCGACCGGAAGCGAGGGCAGGACCGGCACCGAGTCGCGATCGTCCGTAGGCGACAAGTCGGTCGAGCCCGCCAAAGTGATGCAGACTTCCAAAAACGCTGTCCAATCAGCCACCACGGGTCAGACAGGGCCGCGCAAAGGCGCACTCGCATTTCTCGCCGTCTGGATCGGCTTGGCGCAGGCCCCGGCGCAGGCGGCGGACAGTATACAGGCATTCGGTGCCATTCACGGCCGAGTGCAGAATCTCGTCACCGGTCACTATCTTAACAGCGCCCGGGTATCGATTCGAGGCACAAGCCTCACTGCCTTGACCGACCAGTTCGGGCGCTATCGTATCGTCGAAGTGCCGAGCGGACAGCAGGTGGTCGAGGTGTTCTATACCGACCTGGACCTGCAGAGCCTTCGGGTGGACGTGCCTGCAAACGGAGTGGTCGAGCAGGACGTCCGTCTGACAAGCTTGGCGCGTTACGGGAAGGATCCAAGTGTCGTAAAACTCGATCCATTTCTCGTTTCCTCGGACAAGGAAACCGACGGGCGGGCGATCGCCCTCAATGAACAGCGCTTTGCGTCCAATATCAAAAACGTCCTTTCGACCGATTCGTTTGGCGATGTGCTGGGAAGCAATGTCGGCGAGTTCCTGAAGTTCATTCCGGGACTTACTGCCGAATACAGCGAAGTGGAAATTGTCGGAGTATCTGTTCGTGGACTCGGGGCCGACAAGACGTCCTTCTCGTCCGATGGTGCCCTCATGGTGACTCCGGGACAGGGAGGCGCGTCACGCTCGTTCAACATGAACACGCTTTCACTGAATAACATCTCGCGCATCGAGGTGACCAAGGTTCCTACCCCCGCGTCGCCTGCGGATTCAATCGGTGGCTCCGTGAATATGGTGAGCAAGAGCGCCTTTGAACGCAGCGGGGCGCAGTTGAATTTCGGCGTGAGCTTGGTGGGAGACACTGAGAACATGAGTTGGGGAAGAACGCCGCATTCCCACGGCGACCAACTAACCAGAAAGATCCTTCCCGGCTTCGACTTTGACTATACGATGCCAGTAGGGCCGAAGTTCGGGCTGGTGCTGACCGGATTCCAGAGCAACAAGTACAATGAGCAGCATCTTTCCAATATGCTGCACAATGCGGGCGGGACATCGACGGGAGCTTCATTGGCCAGGCCGTACCTGCAACAGTATACCCTGCAGGACGGCCCGCGAAGCCAGCGACGGACGACCTTCAGCATCAAGGCCGATTGGCGCGTCACGCCCAACTCCGTGTTGACCGTTGGAGCGCAACGCAATCGCAACGTCGTCTATATCGGCACGCAGAACTGGGTGATGAACGCTGGAACTGTAGGAACATCCGCTGTCGCTGGAGGCGTGCCGTTGACCTATGGGGAGAATTTCACGGTCGGGGCTACCGGGCGGGGAGCGGTGACGATGGCGGGAAACGCTTCCGGGGCTGCCTATGCGACGGACGGAGCGAACGTCAATTACCGCCTGGACGACGGCCGCTGGAAGGCGGAAGTGGGAGTGAGCCACTCTGTTTCGTCTATTTGGCGTCCGCGCAATGGTGGCATCCCTGATCCGGCGACCGGCAAGGGAGCGTTCATTTCTGTCGGCGCCAGCCTGTTTGAGCCGGTCCGGGTGGCTTTTGCGGAGGCCAGCAAAGACCGGCCGGGGGAAATCAAAGTCTACGGTAACGGCGGAAACGCAGTCGACATATATGACATAAGAAACTACAAGCTGGATACAGCGCGGGTGGAGGATTTCGACAACACGTCTAGCGCGACGTCTTTGTCCGCAAGTGTTCGTCGCCGCTTGGGTATTCTCCCGTTCCCACTGTCTCTGGAGGTTGGAGGGTCGCAGCGAAGTCAGAGATCCGACACGCGACGCCAGAATGGAACGCTCACCTACAACGGGCCAGACGGGAATCCCACTACGTCCGACCCAGCAGAGCCATTCGCGATGCAGGTCTATCGGAATCAGGACTCCTTCTATGGGTTCAGGAATGTACCATGGATTTCCGGTGATCGTGCCTTCAGTGCGTTCTTGCGGGCCCCTCAGCTTTTCACCCAGACACCAGCTCAGGTCCTGGCCCAGGAGACGTTCCGGCTGACAAATTCTGAGTACGTCGCCGAGACGGTCTCGGCGGGCTACCTGCAGGGCGAGACCAGGCTGTTTCGCGATCGGCTCACCCTCCTGGCTGGAGTGCGCTTTGAGCGGACTGCCACGGAAGGAGAGGGCTCGTTGCTGGATCCCAATGCCGTGTTCGTTCGCAATAGCGACGGCTCGTTTGCACGAACGGCGGGGGGAGCACGAATCCGCAAACCGGAGGCCGGGACTGCTGGATCCCTGGATGAGCTCTATCTTACCCGGAAAGAGCGCGCCTTCAGGAACCGGCGCTCATACGAGGACTATTTCCCCAGCATCCATCTTACCTACAGGATAAAAGAGAATGTGCTCGTCCGCCTCGCCTACGCGCGGACCTATGGTCGCCCGAATTTCTCGGACATCGTTCCGAACGCTACTTTCAACGAGCGCGATTTGTCCGACGCGGATCGCAATAATCCGGAAGCAGTGCGTGGCACGATTTCGATTCGAAACACTGCGTTGCGACCCTGGCTCGGCGACAACTATGATTTATCGATCGAGTATTATTCACAAACCGGAGGCATCATTAGCGGTGGCGTCTTCGTCAAAGAGATCAGTGATTTCTTCGGCAGCGCCGTAAGACTCGCCACCGCGGCGGACTTGCAGCAGCTGGGACTCGATCCCGCATACGTGAACTGGAATCTGTCGACGAAGTTCAACGCCGGCAATGCGAGGATTAGGGGAGCCGAAATCAACCTTCGTCAGTCACTTCGATTCCTGGGAAAATGGGGCAGCTTCTTCACTTGTTTCGCCAATGGGACCAAGCTTGAGCTCGAGGGGTCTAATCAAGCCGACTTCACGAGTTTTGTCCCGGAAACAGCAAACTGGGGTATATCATACAGCCGCAGGCAGGTTACCCTCGGAGCGAGGTGGAATTTTCGCGGCTTGAACCGACTAGGCGCGCAACCCGCCTATGGTCCGGACGCGTACCAATACTATGCCGCCCGGACCTACCTCGACTTGAACGGCGCGTATCAGATCAACCGTCGATTCTCGGTGAACGCGAGCGTCAGCAATGCCACGAATGTGCCGCAGATCTTGCTGCGCTACGGTTCGGCCACGCCGTCCTACGCTCGCCAAAGCCGTACATCAGAGTTCGCCGTTGCTTGGGCCCTCGGACTCAAAGGGTCATTTTGAATGGAGAATGATGTGCGGGCGACGTGTGCCGACGGCACTGTTGGGGCGCCCGCGGTCTTCGCCTGCCAGTCTTTCCACCGATGAAATCTCGCGACCTCCTCTCGCGCCGCAGCTTTCTGCGCTCGAGTTCAACCGCGTTGGCGGCGATCGGCCTGGGCACGGCTCGAGGTTATGGGCAATCGGAGTCCCCTTACCGCAATCTCATTTCTCCGCGACGGAAGCTAAGGATCGCCTGCGTGGGAGTGGGCGGCAAGGGCCGATTAGACGTTCTGAACTGCTCGAGTGAGGAGATTGTCGCGCTCTGCGATGTGGACTTTCGGCGCGGCGCGCCGTCGTTTCAGCAGTTCCTGGGCGCAGCACGATATCGTGATTATCGGCAGATGCTCGATGAGATGGGTGATCGGATCGATGCGGTCACCGTGACAACACCGGATCACACGCATTTCCCGGTCGCGCTCATGGCCATTGAGCGAGGCAAGCATGTGTATGTCCAGAAGCCGCTCACGCACACGGTGGCCGAGGCGCGGGCCCTGAAGGCCGCAGCCCTCAAGGCTGGCGTGGTCACGCAAATGGGAAACCAGGGCCATGCGAACGAGGGGACCCGGCTCGTGAAGGAGTGGATCGAGGCCGATGTCATCGGCCCGGTTCGCGAGGTGCACACCTGGACGGATCGGCCTCAGACCTGGTGGCCGCAAGGGGCGGATCTCAAAGCGCCCCACCAGCCGGTGCCTTCCACGTTCGACTGGAATCTCTGGCTTGGCGTTGCGTCACCTCGTGAATACAGCGACGCGATCGCCCCCTACAAGTGGCGGGGATGGTGGAACTATGGCTGTGGAGCCTTGGGAGACATGGGATGCCATAACATGGATGCGCCGTTCTGGGCGCTCAATCTGCGCGGCCCCGTGAGAATTCACGCGCGAAGCGACGCCTTCACGGACGAGCTGGCACCCAAGTGGTCATGCATCACGTATGAGTTTCCGGCGCGCGGTCCTTTCCCGCCATTGAAGTACTTCTGGTATGATGGCGGACAGCGTCCGCCGGTTCCCGAAGAGCTAGGACCGGGCGCCGTTCTGGGGCCGGGTGGAACCTATTATCGTGGCGACAAGGGGGTGATCTTCAGCGGGTCCGACACCTGCGAATCTCCTCGTTTGATTCCGGAATCGCGGATGCGGGACTTCAAGCGGCCACCACGAACGATCCCTCGTGTTCCGGATTCGAATCCTTACCTCGAATGGATCAACGCCTGCAAAGGCGGACTGAGGCCCGGATCCAACATTGTCGATCATTCAGCGGACCTCACGGAGTTCGTGCTGCTTGGGAACGTTGCCCTGCGCAGCGGCCGGCCGATCCAATGGGATCCCGTTCGGGCAGAGTGCGTCGGCTTCAAGGCTGCAGAGCGTTTTCTGCGGAAGGACTACCGAGTATTCTAGACTGTAGGAACTGATGCACCGTTTTCGAACTTCGACTACACCCTCGCTTTCGACCCATTCAGCCGTGAATCCGATCAATATTATTGCTTGCACCGGTACGCTCTTCCTCGTCGGTTGCGCAGGCCCGGCGGGATGGTCGAATGCCGACGGCGGAAGCATCCCGATCAGTGCTAGGTCGGAAGGTCCGGCTCTGAAGGGGGTCTCCCACGATGTTCGGGCAGTGTGGCATGGATCGCGGGGCCTCGATTCTGCGCGCTGGCCGGCGGTGCAGCCGTTGGTCAAGGAGGACCTCTCAAATGTCGAATTCAAGCCGGGGACGTGGACATGGAGGGATGGCGTGCTGGTCGGCAAAGGTGGCCATCTTTGGAGCAAAGAGAACTATGGAAACTTTGTGCTCAGCCTTGATTTTCGCTGCGAGCAGGGCGCCAACAGCGGCATCTTGCTTCGTTGTTCCGACACCGCCGCCTGGCGCGAAACGGCCATAGAGGTGCAGATCCTCCAGGGAGAGACGCCGAACGACAAGGATATGAACGGTGCGATCGTGAACTGCGTTGCGCCAGTCCGGCAGATACGAATCACCCCGGGTGAATGGTACAACTACGTGATCGTGGCAAAAGGGGCGAACCTCACCGTCTACCTGAATCACGAGGAGATTACGAAGATGAACCTGAATCAGTGGACGCACGCCGGCAAGAACCCCGACGGCACACCGAACAAGTTCAAGACTGCGTACAAGGATATGGCCCGTGTCGGACGGATCGGCCTTCAATATCACGGCAGTTCCGTCGCGTTTCGCAACCTGTGGATCGAGCCACTCTGAGCGGCGGGAGGCTGATTCCGGGCCTGAACCTCTGCTGGGCCTCGCGCTTGGCCGTGAGATCGGGCGGCCAGGAGGAACGCACGAGCCCCCCAGCACCGAACATTCGCTTCCGGTAACGCAACCATGCACCTTATCACAGCCTGCCGCGCGGCCATACTTCTTGTTTTCCTCTCGTTGGTGCCCGCGCCCGCAATGGCGGCCGACATTCCGGGTGCTGGCAATGGAGGATTGGGGTCGGTCGTGGGGCGCGTTCAGAACAGGACGACCGGCAAGTTTCTGCACAACGCGCGCGTTTCGATCAAGGGCACGACCGCCGTCGTTTACACAGATGCGTTTGGCGCCTATCGCTTTCCCGCTGTTCCCAGCGGTCCGGTCGTGCTGGAGGTATTCTATACCGACTTGGATTCGCAGGATGTAGCGGTAGTCATCGCACCGGGAGGACGCCTCGAGCAGGATGTGACGCTAACGAGTCGGTCTCGGTACGGCGCTGACACTGGGCCCATCAATCTCAATCCTTACGTGGTGGCTCAGGACAGGGAAACGGACGGGAAGGCGATCGCGATCAACGAGCAACGGTTCGCGCCAAACATCAAGAATGTCATGTCCACCGACTCCTTGGGTGACGTGCTTAGCAGCAGCGTGGGGGAGTTCTTGAAGTTCATGCCGGGCATTACGGCCGAATACGACAATGCGGACATCGCCGCTATCTCGGTGCGAGGAATCGGGAGCGGCATGACGGCGGTCAGCGTGGACGGGGCACCCTTCACCAGCAACGGCGGTGGCAGTGCTACGCGAAGTGCTGACATCCGGACCATGGCGCTCAACGACATCTCCCGGATTGAAGTGACCAAGGTGCCAACGCCGGCGAATCCGGCGGATTCGCTCGGTGGGTCGGTCAATATGATTGGGAAGAGCGCGTTCGAACGCAGCAGGCGTGAATTTCGCTTTGGTTTAAACTTCGTGGGCAATCACGAGAACATTGCGGCCAAGCGGACCCCGCATTCATTCCTGGATCGCAAGACCTACAAGATATTCCCGGGCGCGAATTTCGATTTTTCATGGCCGCTCTCCAAGACATTCGGTGTCGTGGTGGCCGGACTCCATACGGAAAAATTCAACGAGCAGCACATTTCTACGCAGAATTGGGCCACGAGCGGGACGGGCATCAATGCCTCACTTGAGCGCCCGTTTCTTCAATCCTACCAGCTCATCGACGGGCCCCGTAATCATATCCGCTCTTCTCTCAGCGTGAAGGCGGACTGGAAGGTTGCGCCGCATTCCGTCATTTCATTTGGACACACGGTCAACCGGACCAACACCGAGATCGGGACGCTCGTCCTGCTTTTCAACGCCGGCAATAATGGAACACCGGCGGTCGTATCCGGCGTTCCGATGACTTGGGATCCGGGGGCGACGCGAGGCGCCGCCGGTCGAGGGACCATCACGAACAATGGCACCAATCAACTCTTCAATCAGATCACCGATACAAGTAGCCTAAATTTTCGCTTCTACGACGGCCGGTGGCGGTTGGAGGCTGGCTTGAGCCGCATCTGGTCGGGGACGAAGCGACGCTACGACGATATCGGCACCTTTACGTCGGCCGCGGCAACCAACAACCGCCCGGTGCGCGTCAATTTCCTGCAGATATCGCCGGACCGACCCGCGATAATCGAGGCCTTCGACAATAACAGCCAGGTCTTTGACTGGCGGGACCTCGGAAACTATCGCGGCACCACGGCCCAGATCGGCACCGGCCCTTCGACCTGGGCCAATCGCGGTCAGTTCACTAACGGCTATTTCAATCTCCGCCGCCGCTGCGATTTTTTGTCTTTTCCCGCGGCGGTTCAAGTTGGCGGCTCCCAGCGTGTGCAAACCAGCGATGTCACGCGGTACTCGATCAATTGGACCTTCAATGGACCGGATGGAAACTCGGGCGCCACTGCGCCCGTTTCTCCCTATGGAATGCAGGTTTACAGGAACGTGGATTCCGGTTTTGGGTTCAGCGGAATACAGTGGATGTCTCCAACCCGGGCGTATCAAGCCTGGCAGCAGAATCCGCGACTCTATGCCAAGACTGCCGCACAGCTCTTTGCGGAGGAGAACTCGAGGATAGACAACTCCGAGTATATCAAGGAAGTCGTTCAAGCCGCGTACATCCAAGCCGAGACGGAGTTCCCCCGTCAGCGGCTGTTCTTTTTGGCCGGCGTCAGATTCGAGCGAACGACGGACGACGGGCAGGGGGCACACACCGACGCCGATGCCGTCTGGCAGCGCGATAGCAATGGGAACTACCTCCGTACCGCCGCCGGTGCCCGGATTCGCCGGCCGGAGGCGGGAGCCGTCAATTCCCTGGAACAGATTCTCCTGACCCGCAAAGAGCGCGGGGCACGCACCCATCGGGTCTACCACGGCTACTATCCAAGTCTCCATGCTACGTTCCGAGCTGCGGATGAGTTTCTGGTGCGGGGTGCCTACGCCCGTACGTATGGGCGGCCAAATTTCGGCGACATCATTCCGAGAACGGTGGCGACCAATGCAGATCTCGACGATGATGACACGCCGGATCCGGTTAGCGGGCGCGGCACACTATCGATTCGCAACTCGGCGCTGAAACCGTGGACGGCCGACAACTTTGACCTCTCGCTCGAATACTACTCCCAGCAAGGAGGACTCGTCAGTGCAGGAGTTTTCTTGAAAGAGATAAGAGACTTCTTTGGCACTGCGGCAAGGATCGCCTCCGCCGGGGACATCGCCGCACTAGAAATCGACCCCCGCTACGTTGGCTGGAACATCATCACGAAGTTCAACGCCGGCGACGCTCGAATCACGGGTGCCGAGTTCAATATCCGGCAGTCTCTGCGCGGACTCGGACGGTGGGGAAGTTACTTCACCCTGTTCGTCAATGCCACGAAACTCCAACTTTCAGGCAATCCCGGGGCCTCGTTCACCAGCTTTATCCCGAAGAGTGGCAACTGGGGGGCGACGTTCAGCCGGCAACGTTTTCAGATCACCGCCCGATGGAATTACCGCGGGCTCGATAGGAGGGCGCCGGTGGCTGCATTCGGTCCCGATGGCTACGAGTATTTCGATGCGCGGGTAACGCTCGATCTGAACGCGTCGTTCCAGTTGAACAAATACCTCTCGGTACATGCGGGGGCCAATAACCTGACGAACTCGCCGCAGGTTCTCCTGCGCTATGGCGGAAGCACGCCGGCATATGCCCGCCAATATCAGAAATCGGAATTCGGTGTCCAATGGGCGGTCGGAATCAACGGCAGCTTTTGACGACGATGCGTCAGGAGCTGAAGTGGTGTTCGAGGTTCTTCGGGCTTGGGATCACCCCCGTCGTCAAATCAGCATGGGTGAAAGAATGGAGGACGATCTTCGATACGCTCCGCTGGCACAATTTTGGGGCCAATTGCATTACACGAACACTCTGACCTGTATCAAAAGCCTAAGACGGCCGAACTCCGATGTGAGTGTGGCGCACGATGGTAACTTGATAATGCATATGGTTAATCTCGCTCATCGCGTGGGAAGAATGGCACTCCGTTGCGATGGTAGAGCGGGTCGGTTCGGCGGTGCAGCTGCGATTCACCTGGCGAAGGGGCTGGCGCGGAGTTCATGAATGGCCGGAGTATTTTATTACAATCCATGATGCGCAATCTGAGTGAGGGCGAAACTCGTCAAAGCGATAGCATATGTGCACGTCGAGGCCACATGGGGATCGACCGCAAGATGAGGTGTGGTCGCCGGCGCTTTCTCCGGGAGGTTTCTTTGGGTGCGGCCAAGCTCGCCGCAATTCCCGGTCTCCTGGCTGCGGCAATGCCGCCAGCGGCGAAGGAGTCCAGTGGGCTGCTGGCTTCATTGCCGCCCGAGAGCGTGATTCTATTTCAGGGGGACTCCCTGACCGATGCCGGCCGCGAGAGGGAACGGCAGGCAAGCAATTCCGCCGCCAGCTTTGGGGGCGGGTACGCATTGATGGCAGCGGCCCATGTCTTGTGTGAGCATGCGGATTCGAGGTTCCGGATTTTCAACCGCGGGAATGCAGGCAATAAAGTGTTTCAACTCGCCGGCCGTTGGCGACGTGACTGCTTGGAGCTCAAACCGGCGGTGGTCAGTGTCCTGATCGGAGTAAATGATTTCTGGCACAAGCTGACTGGCAGATACGACGGCACGGTCGCAAAGTACGAAGACGACTATCGGCAGTTGCTGACTCTGACGCGGGATAGCCTGCCCGGGGTCAGGTTCGTGATTGGAGAACCCTTTGCCGTTACGGGTTCCACTGTCGTGGATGAGAAGTGGTTTCCTGAGTTCGACGAATACCGGTCTGTCGCGCGGAAGCTCGCGACGGAGTTCGGGGCGGTTTTCATTCCCTACCAAGAGATCTTCTCGCGGGCTCAGGCGATTGCGCCCGTAAGCTACTGGACGGTTGATGGAGTGCATCCATCCATGGCTGGGGCTTCCCTGATGGCCCAAGCTTGGGTGCGGGCCGTGATGTGAGATAGGGTGCGGGATGCTCGGCTGAGTAGCCCGCAGGTTGGTCGCCAGCACTCGTAATCCGTAATCGAGCCGCTCGCAGGTGGCTACGTCGCCGCCGGCGGCGTGCTCTCGGCCGGGGATCTGGGGCTGAAGTCCGTCCGTTCCCATCAGGGCGCGCGGCGGGCCAGAAAGTGCCCCGTCGCCTCGCCGAAGACGGGCAGTTCGAAGCGCACGCCGTTGTTGTCGTAGAGCAGCGCCGTGCCCGTGTGCACACGGGTCAGGCTGATGACCCCGCCCGTGGGCCGGTGGCTTTTCTGCACCTTGCCGGGGCCGAGGATCTGCACGACGTCGGCTTCGGAAGCGCCGGCGCGAAAAAGGACCTCGCCGCCCGCCTCCACGCTCGAGCCCATCACTTCCGTGACCCGGCCGTCGGCGGCGAACGTGACCGCCGTGTCGCGGCCGGACCACGTGGCGGTGCGCTGGCCGGTGGCACCCCGGATCTCGCGCGGTTCGCCGAGCCGGCGCTTCACGGCCTCGAAATCCTGACCGGGACGCACGCCGTCGATGGTCCATGGGGCGGTGCCGGTGTAGCGCCGCTGGGCCGGGCCCGCCGTGGCATCACTCACTTCCCGGTAGCAGCCGGTGAGCGCAAGGAGGACAGCGATGAGCAGGCCGGCGGGGCGCACGGTTTTCACGGTTCCCAGCGTGGCGCCGTTCCGCAGGCCGACAAGGCGGGAGTGGGGGCCGTCGCCGGGCGGGCGTTTCCGGGTTTGCGTGGGCGTTCGTCGAACCCAAACCTCGGGTCTTACCCCTCGCCGTACCCCCTTTCCCTCCCGCCCGTTCCCCCCGAGCTGTCGGCCCGCCTCACGTCCTTGGTCGGACTGCGGTCGCTCGCGCTCCCTCCCACCCCTCCCGTGCTCCTGCCGATGAAGTCACTGTGTTCACTCCCGACCCTCGCGGCCTGCCTCGCCCTCGCTGCCGGGCGGGCGGGCGCCCAATCGGTGCCGGCGCCTTCGTCCGCCGCGCCGGCCGGCGCCGTGGTGCTCACCCCGTTCGAGGTGTCGTCCGAACGGGACAACGGCTACGCGGCGACCGAAACGCTCGCCGGCACCCGCATGCGCACGAGCCTGCGCGACATCGGCGCGTCGCTCTCGATCCTCACGCCGGAGTTTCTCCGCGACCTCGGCGTCAATTCGTTCGACCAGGCCCTGCTCTACACGCCGAGCGTGGATGCGACCGAGGGCGACAACAGTGACGCCAACCGGGCCGGCGGCACCCAGATGCGGTTCGGCACCGGGCAGTCGTACTCGATCCGCGGTTTCAACACCAACGCCGGCAACCAGTCGATCTCCCACGATTTCTTCACCGCTCTCGAACCCACCGACAACTACAACCTCGAACGGGTCACGCTCTCCCTTGGCCCCAACGCCCTGCTGATCGGCGTCGGCAATCCCCAGGGCACCGCCGTCACCACGACGAAACGCGCCCAGTTGCTGCGCCGGAAGACCGAGGTGCAGCTCCAGGCCGACACCAACGGCTCCCGCCGCATCGCAATCGATCACAACCAGCCGCTGATCCGGGACCGGCTGGGCTTCCGGCTCAACCTGCTGCACGATGAGGCCCGCGAGTTTCGCGATTACGAAGGCAAGAACCAGGAGCGGCTCACCCTCAGCGTCGCGGCCCGGCCGTGGGCCCGCACCAAGCTCACGCTCAATCACGAGAGCTACTCGCTCGGCACCAACGCCTCGAGCCTCGTGTGGGGTTTCAACGGCGCGGCCCTGCGCTGGGCGGCGGCGGGGAAACCCACCATCGAATTCCTGCCGGCGGGCCAGACCTGGACCGCCACGCGCCCGTACGTCGACGCCCGCGGCAATCGGATTCCCGTCGCCGCGGGGGTCGTCGACGCCGACGGCTTCGTCGACGCCCGCACCGACTTCGATCCCAACCTGGTGCTGGGTCAGGTCGCCGGCAACACCCAGGTCTACGTTGTCGGTCTGAACCTGCCCAATCCGATGCTCAACACCCGCTATCAGGCCCAGCTCGGCGCGGCCACGTTCGGTGGCGTTTCGAGCCCGAACTATCAGTCCGCGAATCCCTGGTCGATGTTCGGCCTCAGCAAGCGCACCAATCTCAACGGCGGCACCTGGGATGATCCGTCGAACCGGCAGCACGGTCGCTGGACGCAACTGCTGGCCGAGCAGAAGATCGCGGACGGACTTTTCCTCGAGCTCGGCGGCAACCTCGCCGTGTACCACCAGTCGCTGGCCCCCAATTTCTTCACCACGGTCACGATCGACCCCAACCGTTACCTGCCCGATGGCACGCTCAACCCCGGCTACCTCGTCCCTTATTCCGACAACGCCCAGATGCAGTTTCGCCCGAGCCGGAACCGTTCGGAGGAGTACCGCGCGACGCTTTCCTACGAACTCGATCTGACGCGTCGCCACCGCTGGCTCGGTCAGCACAACTTCGCCGGCCTGTACCAGCTTTCGCGCTCCGACGCGGAACAGGATCTCACGCGGGTGTTCAACCTCGCGACCGTCGGCCTGCCCGCCGCCGGTGGCTGGTCCGGCGACGCGGTCAACACGAGCAACGCCCTCAGCACGCGCACCTATTTCGTGAACGGCAACGTGCCCGTGTTTCCCGACGCCGTCCAGGTCATGAACCGGCTCAGCCAGCTCAACGGCTACGGCCGGCTGCTGGGCGCGACGGCCAGCGAATCCGCCCCGCTCAACCTGAGCCGCGTGTCGTTCCTCAACGCGATGAAGAGCAAGTTCACCTCCCGGTCCTACTCCGTCGGCTGGCAGGCCCGGTGGTTCGGCGGACGCCTGATCACCGTCGCGGGTTATCGCGCCGACGACACCAAGAGCTACGGCGTGCCCACGGTGCGCAACGTCGTTCATCCCGCGATTCCCGGCTCCGCCACGGATCCCCTGAAGCAGACCTTCGCGCTCGCCCAGGACATCCCGTACCTCGCCGAACCGTCCATCGTGGCCGACGGCCAGTCACGCACCTATGGCGCCGTGTATCACGTCCTCCCGTGGCTTTCGCTGACCTACAACCGGTCGGGCAATTTTCTTCCGGTGCCGAACGCGTCATGGGTCGATCCGCTGGGCCGGCCGGCACCCAATTCCATCGGCAAGACCGAGGAGTACGGCGTGCGCGGATCCTTTTTCGAGGGGCGGCTCGCGGTCGGCGTGAACAAGTTCGAGACCTCGGCGGACAACCAGGCGCGCAATGCCAACGCCAGCGTCACGGCGATCCGCGCCATCCTCGCGCGGCTGCGGACGAACTACAAGGTGCCGGGCGATCCGTACTTCGCCGAACTGGCGGAGGCGGGCGGTTACCCGGTCGACACCGGCAACACGTCCGATACATGGAGCTACGTCGCGGAGGGCTACGAGCTGAACCTCATCTACAATCCCTCGCGCCATTGGCGCGTCGCGCTCTCGGGCAGCAGCAACACCAACCGGTTGGGCCGGCACCTGGAGGCGGTCGGCACGTATCTTGCCACCGACTCGAAGTACCAGGGGCTGGGCACGTGGAAGCGTTTCGCCAGCGAGCTGCGCCAGGTGGAGGCCGGACAGCCCTCGGCGATTTTCGCGCTGAATCCGGCGAACGCGACCGCCCGCGCGCAGGCGGCCGCCGACGCGCTTTACCTCGAGCAGCAGACGTCCGCGCAGGAGCGCAGCTACCTCGACGACCAGGCGCTCACCGGCGTCACCACGACGCGCAACGGCAAGTACGCGTTCAACGGCCTCGTCACGCGGGTCTTTCACACCGGCCGGCTCAAGGGTTGGACCGCCGGCGGCAACTTCCGCTGGCGCAGCGCCAACACGATCGGCTATCAGCGGCTCGCCGACGCCACCGGCGCGCCCACCGGAAGGGTCGATGTGAGCCGGCCGATCCTCGGGAAGGAGTTCTGGGACGTCGGCGCGATGGTCGCGTATCAGCGCCGGATATACGGCAACGTGAACCTGCGCACCCAGCTCAACGTCCAGAATCTGCCCAACTGGCAGTCGCCCCGCCTGGTGCGCTCCGACTACGACACGAACGCCATCTACGGATCGAGCAGCGCCGTCGTCCCGGTGCTCTGGGAGCTCCGGCGGCCGCGCAATTTCGTCCTGACCGCGACGTTTGAATTCTGATCATCGGTGCCCACCTCATGACGCTCGTTTCCTGTGCCCGCCTGCTCCTCTTGCTGCTGACCGCGCTCACGGTCGCCTCGGCCGCGCCCGCGTCGCGGCCGAACATCGTCTTCATCTTCGCCGACGATTGGGGCTGGGGGGACCTCTCGGCGCACGGGCACCCGTGGCTGAAAACGCCGCACCTCGACCGGCTCGCGCGGGAGGGCACGGATTTTCACCAGTTCAACGTGCTCAACCCCGTGTGCTCGCCGAGCCGCGCCGCCGCGCTCACGGGGATGTTTCCCTCGCGCTTCGGCATTCACCAGCACTTCGCCGCGCCGGCACAGAATCTCGCCCGCGGCATGCCGGACTGGCTCGACCCGCGCGCGCCGTCCCTGCCGCGCTTCCTGCAGCAGGCCGGTTATCGCACCGGGCATTTCGGCAAGTGGCACCTCACGAACCGCAACACCCACGGCGCCCCCGCGCCCACCGCGTATGGTTTCGACGACTACGCCGTCTTCAACGGCGGCGCGGAAACCGTGTCGGCGGATCTCCACGCCACGCCGGACCACGCGGTGAAGTTCATCCACGCCCACCGGGACCGGCCGTTCTACCTCAACGTGTGGCTCCACGAGAGCCACCTGCCGCACGTGCCGACGCCGGCGTCGCTGGCGCAGTGGAGCCACCTCGACGAACAGAAGCGCGTTTATGCCGCGGTCATCACCGACGGCGACAACGCCGTCGGCCGCGTGCTCGCGGCCCTCGAGGCGGCCGGCGTCGCCTCAAACACGATCGTGATCTTCTCCAGTGACAACGGCCCGGAGTCCACCGCGGCGGCCACGCAGCGGGAGTCCCGCGACCCCGACGCGAAAGCCGCGGGCTACGGCGGCTACTACAGCGTCGGCTCGAGCGGCGGCCTGCGCGGTGAAAAACGCAGTCTCTACGAGGGTGGCGTGCGCGTGCCCTTTCTCGTGCGCTGGCCCGGCCAGACACCGGCCGGCGCGAAGAACGACACCACGGCGTTCACGGCGGTGGACCTGCTGCCCACGCTCTGTGCCGCCGCCGGCGTGGCGCTCCCGGCCGACTACCGCGGGGACGGGGAGAACCTGCTTGCCGCACTCAAGGGCGAGCCGGTGCGGCGCACGCGGCCGATCTTCTGGAAGTGGACGGGCAAGGCCGCGGAGCCCGACTGGTGGCCGCGCCTGGCCGTGCGCGACGGAGACTGGAAGCTCGTCCTCAACGCCGATGCCAGCCGCGTCGCCTTGCACCGGCTGACCACCGACCGGGCCGAAGCCGTCGATCTGGCCAGGGACCAGCCGGAGATCGTCGCGCGGCTGACGCGGCTCGCGCTCGCCTGGGACGCGTCGCTGCCCACCACCGTCGATCCGGCCTGCATCAGCGCGTCGGACCGGGCGGCCACGCCCTCCGCTGCGCCCCGCCGAAAATGAAGACCCGGTTTCCTTGTTCCGCGGCGCGCGCGGCGTGGTGGCTCGCGTGGGTCGTGCCGGCCGGGGTGACCGTCGCACCCGGCGCGGAGGTTTCGATCGTGAGTCCCGTCATTTCCCGCGCGCCGGCCAGCCTGCCCGGCTTCTCGTGGGAACGCGTTCCGCTCAACCTCCATTTCGGCAAACGCACCACGGATCTCACCGACGCCGAGGTCGAGTTCGTCGCGCGCCGCAGCAGCCTGATTGCGCTGGAGAAGAGCCACGGCTTCGCCGCGCATGGCAGCACCGAGGCGGGCATCGCCGACGCCGCGCGCCGGATCACCGGGCGCAATCCCGCCGCCCGGGTGCTGTTTTATTTCAATGCCTTCATCAACTGGCCGGGCTACGCCGCCTTCGAGACCTACCGTCCCGAATGGACGCTGCGCACCGCGGGCGGCGAAATCGTCAAGCATCCTTCCGGCACGCCGCGGCCCGATCCGTCGAACGCCGCGTTCCGCGCGTGGTGGTCGGACGTGGTGGCGAACGCGAATCGTTCCGCCCCGCTCGGCGGCGTGTTTGTCGACGCGCTGCCGCAGGCGCTGGCGCCCGGCCTCGCGCGGCAGGTGGGACCGGAGAAGGCCCGCGCGATCGTCGCCGGGTTGCGCGAGATGCTCGCGCTCACCAAGCGCAAGCTCGGGCCCGACCGGCTCGTGCTGGTGAACGGACTGCGGACGACTGAATTCCGCGAGCTGCTCGACTGGGAGGGAATCGACGGCGTGATGATCGAGCACTTCGGGGCGTTCAAGACCGACGCCCCCGCCGACATGAAGGCCGATCTCGACTCCGTCGCGCTCGCCGCGGCGAAGGGGAAGTTCGTCGTGCTCAAAGGCTGGCCCGGTTTCAACTGGCTCGATGCCGAGATGATGAAGCGTCCCCCGTCCGAGCTGCTGCGACTCGCCCGCGAACGACTCACGTTTCCGCTGGCCTGCTTCCTCGTCGCTGCGCAACCCGGGTCGCATTTCTGCTATTCGTGGGGCTACACCGACACCCACGGCATGCTCGAACGCTATCCCGAGTTCGAGCGCCCGCTCGGTCCGCCCAAGGCCGCTGCCTCGTGGCAGGGCCTTGTCGCCACCCGCGAGTTCGCCCACGCGTCCGTCTGGGTCGACCTCGCATCCCGGCAGGCCCGCATCGACTGGCGCTGAGGCAGCGTCGCCCCTGCACCACCACCTCCCATGGCCGGCCGAAATCTGGAGCGAATCGCCGACGCACGTCGACCCCTGCTCCGAGCTGGCGGCGAGAGCGAAGAAAGACCAACGGTCGGAAATCTGAACGTCACACCTCGAAGCCGAAGCCACCCCATGCCGTCCACGTTGCCGCCGCGCCAGCCCGGCGAGTTCCGCCGCCTCTTGCTCGCCTTGATCTGCCTCCTCGGCGCGAGTCCGCTGGGCGCGGCCCCGGCGGCGCCGAAGCCGCTCAACGTTCTCCTCATCGCCGTCGACGATCTGCGCGACTCGCTGGGTTGCTACGGCAATGCCGCCGTCAAGACGCCGCACCTCGATCGCCTCGCCGCGCGCGCCGTCCGGTTCGAGCGCGCCTACGTGCAGTACACCGTGTGCAACCCGAGCCGCTCGTCGTTTCTCACCGGCCTGCGCCCCGACCAGTCGGGCATCACCGACAACCGCACGCTACTGCGCGATCGCCTTCCCGACGTCGTCACGCTGCCGCAACTCCTCAAGGAGGACGGCCGCCACGCCGCCGCCTTCGGGAAAATTTTCCATCTCGGCGGCGGCCGCGACGCCGCCCTTCGCGCGCGCTGGATGGACCTGCCTCGCTCCTGGCACACCGCGCAGTCGTTTGAAGCAACCGCGCTCGGCCGCACGCAAATCGCCGGCCGCGATCTGACTGCGGGCAAGCTCGCCTGGTGCAAGTGGGGCGCGATGGCCGGCGGGGACGACGACCAGCCCGATGGCCAGATCGCCCGCGCCGTGATCGCGCAGATCGAGGCCTTGGGCGAAAAGCCGTGGGTGATTGGTGCCGGCTTCATGAAGCCGCACGATCCCTTCGTCGCACCGAAGGCGTACTTCGACCTTTATCCGGAAGGCTCGCTCGCC
>JAEUHA010000235.1 GCA_016793535.1 Opitutaceae bacterium
TGCGCCCCGCGGCGGCCGCGACCCTGGCTTCGGCATCGATCAGACGCCCGTCGCCGGTCAGGTGCGCGTGGGCGTCGAGCTGCACTGGTACGTCCATTTGCTGCAGGCGCCAGGCCGCGGGCAACGCCGGCGCCAGCCGCCGCACGACGAAAGGCGGCACCTGCACCGTGGCGCGCAGCGGCGCACCCGCCGCCTTCTCGGCGGTGATTTCGGCGCGCAGGGTTTCGCCCGCCACCGCCAGGCTCAACGCCTGGCGGAAACGCAGCTCGTGCACCTCGGACGCAATCAGGCCCTGGCGAAGAAACGCCGCCTGCCCGGTGGAACGCACCTCGGAGACGGCCGACGCGCGCAGCAGGGGCCCGAGCCAGGAAGCTTTCGTCAACAGCTCAGCGGGAAAGTAGGGCAGCAGCGACGTGCCCGCGACCCCCTGCACGTCGGTCTCCCAGTCCACCCGCAGCTGCGACATGAGCGCGACCTCGAGCTTGCGGACCTGGACCGCCGCGCCAGCGAGCCGCAGCTCCCCTCTTTCCAGGGCGCCGTGCAGCTCCGTTCCCCGGCGCTCGAGTTTTCCGTGCACGACCATGCGTTCCAACGGCAGCGCGGGCGCGTCCGGCACGATTGGGATTCGCGCGTCCTGCACCGACCAAGCGATTTGTCCGGCCTGCACGTCGCCGTTGGCAAGGTCCACGCTCC
Organism: Opitutaceae bacterium; assembly: GCA_016793535.1. Taxonomy (GTDB): domain Bacteria; phylum Verrucomicrobiota; class Verrucomicrobiia; order Opitutales; family Opitutaceae; genus ER46. The sequence continues at coordinate 694 of JAEUHA010000235.1, forward strand.
CGCTCACGGACAAGGCCATCGTTCCCGGCACCGCCTCGTCCGGCACGTCGCGCGGGTGGAGGCGGCGAAGTTGAAACTCGGGGATCGCGAGCGAGAAGTGCGCCCGAGCCTCCGCCGGAACGATGGCCGCCTCGAGCGTCGCCGGCACCGGCTCGCGCCCATCTCCGCCCAGCGACGTCGCTCCCTTGATCCGCAGCGGACCGGCAGGATCGTGGGACACCAGCAACCGGCTCCCGCCGGCGATCCGCCATCGCTCCGTTCCGACGATGCATTCGACCCCCAGGCGCTCCAGGACCAGTTCACTTTGCTCGCCCACCTTGGGCAGCAACGGAGCCATGAGGACCAGCAGTTCCGCCGGTGCGACCGAGGCCGCGGGATCGGTGCGCTCCGACATCAGGATGCGCAACGCGCCGCCCGCTGTGAAGTCGATCACCGCGCTCGCGCCCCGGACGAAAATCCGCCGCGGCCGAACCAGTCCGCGCCAGAGCGCCGCCTTGTCGAACTCGACCACGGTCCGGTCGAACTTTGCGAGCGGACGCCCCTGCACGGTGGTGTCCATTTGCTCGAACTCCATCCGGACGCGATCTCCGCCGAGCGCCCAGCGAAACGTCGCCCCGCCGACATGCACCCGGAGCCGGGAATCGACCGGAAAGAACGCCGCCCCACCCAGGTTGATCAGCCAGCCGATCGGCAGCGGCACCGTCAGGCAAACCACGAGCGCCACCACGAAACCTGCCAGCGCCGGCAACAGCCGGCGGCGCCGACGCGACGGGGCAGGCAGCGAGGCACGCATGGGAATCCGGTTCGCCTCGCCTCCGCCGGCTCACCCGCCGGCGGACGGGTCACCATCTCCAGGCCGACGTGATTCCCACGCCGAAAGCCTTGAAGTCGTCGCCGGTGTCGTAGTTCACGCCGAGGACGAGATTCCATCGCTGGGCCACGCGGAACGCGAGCGAGCCGCCGATCGTCCAGAACTGCTCGACCGCCGCATCCTTCAGGAAGCGCGTATCAATCACGAAACCGTCGGCGATCACGCGGCGCGCGAGCGGCGTCGTCACGCGAATCCCGTTCTTCAGGATCTGCTGATCGACCTCAGGATCGAACTCCAGGTCGTCGTACGAAACCGAGAAACTCTTATGCACCGTGAGCTGATTCACCAGGCTCACGACCCACTTCGGAGCGAGACGATAGTCGATCGTGTTGACCACGCCCGCCGTCCACAGCGGACTCAGGCTCGCGAGGTCCGCCGAGCCGCGCACGCTCAGGCCAAAGAGCGGCGTCACGCGCCAGTTGATCGGATTGTCCTTCCCCATTTTCTGGAAACGCACCGGCAGCGTGAGGGAAAAACCGGCGCCGCCGACCTTGGAGCCGCCGTCGAGTTCGAGGTAGTTGGCGTGGACGGGAACGACCAGACGGACGGTGTCACCGCCGACGTTCAGCAGCGTGCCGGAGAATTCGAACAAGGTGCCCTCGAACGCGCCGGCCTCGAACTTCCCGGTGTTGAGCCCGAGCGAAATCCCGCCGAACCGCGGCTGGGCCGCTCCGGCCGCCGCATCGAGTCCGGCGCCGAGTTCGTCCAGCGTCGTGAAACCCTGGCCGAAAAAGGAGGTCGCCGCCTCCACCGCAGTCGCCGCGTTCGGGTTTCCATCGGTAACGGCGATCGGCGACCTCTCCGCCACCGCCTTGAGAAAATCGGCGATCGTGCCCGCGCCCTCGGTCTTGAAGAACCGCTCGATCTGGTCGTCGACGGCGTCCTTCGACGGCCCGGTGAACGTGCGGTTGAAGCCGATGGGCGCCAGCGCGATGTTGACCGCGGTGCCCGGCGCATTCGCGGAAACCTGGATGGCGTCGCGCACGCCGAGGAACGTCATCGTGCCATTGTAGGATCGATTGGTCAGCGTCTGAAACGCTCCGCGCGTGTTCACGATCGAACTGATGAAATCGAAGAAATTCGGCGAAGCCGACGAAAGCGTGACCGGCGGGAGGTTGTCGGTCGTGGTCGCAGTGACCACGAACGGCTCCACCGCCGCCGCGTTGACCGCACTCAGGGCGAGCGCGGCGAGGGAACGAATCAGCGAGATCTTCATGGGGGAAGAAAGAGGCCGGTCACTCCGGCTCGCCGCCGCGCGGGCGTACGCCGGCCGCACCGGAACGGACGCGCAATCCAGAAAACGACTCACCGGCTGCGCCACGCGGCCAAAGGCGTGGGCATCGAAAATCCGCCGGCTGTGGGGCGTCGTTCACGGCAAAGCGAGTCGCGCGGTTCTAGGCGGACCGGCCGCCGGTTCAAGTCCGCAGGATGTCATCCGCGCACTTGTAACCGACTGACACCTTCGGCCCGCCCGCGGTCGGAGCGGCTGCAGGCCGCGCCGCGGCGTGCCCACTGCCCCCGACTCGCACCATTTGACTTCCCTGGATTTCTACCGACGAATTCAACCCGAATGCCGAAACGCGCCGTCCTCCTCGTCAACCTGGGCTCGCCCGACTCCACCGCCGTACCCGACGTCAAGCGCTACCTGCGCGAGTTCCTCGGAGACGCCCGTGTGATCGACAAGCCCGGGCAGCCGTTTCGCAGCCTGCTGGTCAACGGCATCATCGTCCCGTTCCGGGCCAAGAAGTCGGCCCACGCCTACGAGCAGGTGTGGACGAAGGACGGCTCCCCGCTGATCGTGACATCGCGCAACGTGCGGCAGAAGCTGGCCGCCGCGCTGGGCGCCGGACTGCCGGTGTACCTCGGCATGCGCTACGGGCAGCCGTCAATCGCCTCCGTGGTCGGCCAGATCGCGGCCGACGGCATCGAGGAACTGCTCCTGTTCCCGCAGTACCCGCACTACGCGATGTCCTCCTGGGAAACCGTCGTCGTCCGCGTGATGGAGGAAGTCGCCCGCCAGGCGCCGAAGCTGCGGGTCGCGACCGTCCAGCCGTTTTACGCCGACGCCGACTACATCGAGACCTTGCACACGGTGGCGGCGCCCTACCTGGCCCAGCCGCACGACTACGTCCTCTTTTCCTACCACGGCCTGCCGGAGCGGCACATGCGCAAGGGCGACTCGTCCGGGGCCCACTGCCTGACCGTGCCCGACTGCTGCACGACGTGCTCGCCGGCCCACGCCACGTGCTACCGCGCGCAGTGTTTCGCGACGACCCGCGCGTTCACCGCCCGGGCCGGCATCCCGGCCGACAAGCACTCGGTTTCATTCCAGTCCCGCCTCGCCGGCGAACCGTGGCTCTCGCCCTACACCGACAAGGAATTCGAGCGTCTGCCCGGCACGGGCGTGAAGAAGCTGCTCGTGATGTCGCCC
>JAEUHA010000236.1 GCA_016793535.1 Opitutaceae bacterium
GACGGGGAGCAAAGGTTCGCGAAGTCGCCTGCGGGCCAGTCACTGAGTGGCGTGGGCGTCATCCGCGCAAGTCGCGATCGACCCTCAGTCGAGACATGGTCTCTTGGCGAATCTTTGCACCCCTTGGCGTCTTTGCGCTTCGCCTGGTCTAGTTCTTCCCGCTCGCCCACTTCACCGCATTGGCGAGCAGCGTCTGGTAGGCGGGGTGGTCGTGCACGCGCTCGTCGTGGCCGAGGGTGAGGCCGACGATGCGGGCGCGCTCGTGCTTCGTCGTCCAGGCGACCGGGTGCGGTTTGCCGAAGCGCTGCGACGGCGACGATTCGGCGAGCACCTCGATCGGCGCGGTGCCGGGCGGAATCTTGTCGGGCTCGGCATTCATGTAGTAGAGCTCGTCGATCACGTCGAAGCTGGCGGGCACGCCCTTCATGATCGGGTGGTCGGGTTTCACCGCGTTTACCTTGTAGGCGCCGAGCTTGTCGTGGCCGCGCGAGCCGCCGCCGACGATCTTGGCGTTGAGCTCGGGCCAGTAGGGGAACGCGTACCAGGTTCCTGGATGCAGCATGACGAGGCCCTTGCCGCGGGCGGCGAAGTCGAAGACGGCTTTCCGGTAAGCGGGCGTGTCGAAGAACATGCGGTTGACGCTGATCACGGCGACGTCGGCCTCGGCCAGCGCGGCGGCGGCCTGGTCGCGGTCCTCGGTGGCGTTAACGGAGTAGCCCGCGGCCTTGAGCGTGGCGCTGTCGGTCTTGCTGAAGAACTCGGCAAACTTGTGCGAGCTGCCACCTGTGATGATGAGCACGCGAGTCTTGCCGGCCTCCCAGGTGATGGGGGCGACGGCCGGAAGCGGCGCGTCGTTGCGACCGCCTTCCTTCGGGCCGGAGGTCGGGATGGGATCGGACTTCTTTTTCTTGGCCGCGACGGGCGCGACGGGGGCGGCGGGGACGGACGACGTGCGCGGTGCCACCGTGCTCGTGGCGTCGGCCTTCGCGGCGCTGGCCATGTAGGCGATCAGGTCGCGCAGGCCGGCGGCGCCGAGGCCCTCGAAACCCTCGGGCATCAGTGAACGGCGCGTGTTGTCGCGGGTGGCGATGTCGTCCTTCTTGATTTCCGTATCCCCGCCCTGGTTACGCAGGGTGAGGGTCGCGTTGTTCTCGCTGGCGATCACGCCGACGAAGGTCTCGCCCTTTTTCGTGGTGACGTTCCATTGCGTGTAGTTCGGTTCCACCTGGCGGTTCGGATCAAGGATGTGGGCGAGCAATTCCGCCGCGCCGTGGGCGCCGATGCCGGCGAGCGGCGGTCCGACATCGCGGACGCCGACATCGCCGAACTTGTGGCAGATGGCGCAGGCGCCGACGAAGAGCATCTTGCCGTTGGCGACGTTGCCGGGCTTCTGGACCTCGGGCAGGAGCTGGTCGATCAGGGCCTGCTTCTCCTTGGAAGGCGTGCCCGCGGCGGCGAGCACGGTGGCGGCCTCGTTGGAGACGCGACGGATCGGGTGCGTGCGCAGCCGGTCGACGTTGCCGGGACCGAGGTCGGAGATCCGGACGCGCCCGTCCCTGACCGCGCCCAGGAGCGCGAGGGCGGTTTCGGGGCGCTTGAGCAGCTGTTCGAAGACGGCGCCCGAGCGGCTGCGGGTGTAGGCCTCGATGAGCAGGCCGGAGGATTCGGCGGGGGGCAGTTCACCCACGGTGACGAGCAGGGGGGTGCGCAGCGCGTCGGAGGATTTCGGATCGGCGAGGAGCTCACCGATCTTCGTCAGGGCCGTGGCGCGCTGGGAAGGCAGGGCCAGCAGGGCGGCGGCGTTCTCGGCCCGGCGGGCATCGGCGGCGGTCGGATCCGCCAGCACGGCGAGGGCGCGGCGCGCGGCATCGACGGTGGCGCCGGTGGTGTCGCGCGTCTTGTCCCAACTGGCCGTCAACAGGAGGGCCGCGGCGTCCGTATCCGGATTCCGGATCAGCACGCTCAGGCCGTTGAGCGCGACCTGGTCGGGCGTCGGCAGGTCCTTTTTCTGCGCGAGACCGCGGAGGATGCCGGCGGCGAGCGCGCTGGGGTGGGCGGCGCAAGCCTGGACGAGGCGGCTGGCGGCGCCGGGGGCCACGGCGGGCGTGACGGCAGCCACGAAGCTGCCGAGCGCGGCGCCATGCGGACTCTGCAACGCCGCGGCGAGGTAGTCGGCGGCGTGGTCCGTGGCGCCAGCGGCGAGGGCCGAGCGGGTCCAGTCATCGGTGGCCTGCACATACTCCGTCAGGATGGCCTGGCGCTCTGCCGGCGTGGTGGCAGCGCGGGCGGCGGCGTGGCGCTGCTCGGCCTTGCTGCCGATGGGCGGACGCTGGATTCCCGCGAGGGCCTTGGCGCCGGCGGCGCCGTGGTTCTCCTGGGCGAGCCGCCAGGCGGTCTTCTTCACGTGGGCGTTGGGGCTGGTCTCGATCGTGCGGACCAGCGCGGCAAGGTTGGTGCGGTCGAGCTTCGGCACCTCGAGGCGCTTCGCCTCCTTGTGCTGCACCTTCCAGATGCGGGCGAAATAGTGGTCGCGATCGGGGCGAACCGCAGCGTTGGCGGGGCCGTGCTGCGGCCCGCGGGTGTCGTTGTGGATGACGGCCTGGTTGTAGAAATCCACGATGTAGAGGGCGCCGTCGGGCCCGACGCGCGTTTCGATCGGCCGGAACCAGAGATCGGTGCTGCGCATGAACTCCGTCTCCTCGCGGCCGGTCTCGCGCGCCGTGTCGTAGCTCACACCGGCCGGTTTCACGAACTGATGGTGGACGATGTTGAGCGTGCACTCGCTGGTGAAGTAGCTGTAATTCCACTTCGCGGGCCACGCGCCGCCCTCGTAGATGGCGCAACCGGCGGCGGCGGTGAAGCGTCCGACCTGGTCGATCTGCACGTAGGCCTGCTCGGGCCATTCCAGCGCGGGGAAGGTGCGCTGGTTGACGATCATCCCCTTCCACGACGTGGTGCCGGGCAGCTTCGCCTTCGCGAGCACCGTCTCGGGCAGCAGCGAGTGGAAGAACACCGTGCCGCTGGTCGGTTGCGTCCAGAAGATCTGGCCGTCCCAGGTCGTCTCGAGGCCCCAGGTGTTGCCATTGCGGCTGCTGTACTGCTCGAACGCGGAGCCGTCGGGCTTGAAACGCACGACGCCGCTGCCGCCGGTGCCGAATTTCTTCGTGCCGTCGCCGGAGGTGACGTCGCCGCTGCTGTAACCGTGCGTGGCGTAGATCCAGCCGTCGAGGCCCCAGCGGAGATTGTTGATCACGGCGTGGGTGTCGCGGATGCCGAGGCCGGAGTAGAGCTTCGTGCGCTTGTCGGCGATGTCGTCGCCGTTGGTGTCCTCGAGGTACCAGATGTCGGGCGCGGTCGCGGCGATCACGCCGCGTTTGTAGAAGACGAAACTCGTGACGAGCTCGAGCTTGTCGGCGAACACGTGCCGCTTGTCCATCAGCCCGTCGCCATCGGTGTCGGTGAGGATCGAGATGCGATCCTCGGGTTCGCGTTCGGTCCGGAACGGGTTGAGCGATCCGCTCTCCTTCCACGGAGTGACGTTGGGGACCTTGCGGCCGTTCGGGTACTCGGGCGTCTCGCAGACCCAGAGCCGGCCGCGCTCGTCCCAGTCGAGGTTCATGACCTTGTTGATCAGCGGCTCGGCGGCGACGAGGGAGAGGTTGAACTCAGGGTGCACTTCGATCTTCGCCGCGGCCTTCGCCGGATGCGTCGGGCCGCCCTCGGGGTAGCGCAGGAGGTCGGCCAGCGCCGGATTCGGCATGGAGCTTTCCTCGGCACGGTTGACGCCGCCGGACGAGGTGTAGGCGACCTGCCGAATCCGGTGAAACTCGTCGACGTCGGCGCGCTGGCCGGCCCAGGCGATGCCACGCAGCAGAATCGCGCGGTAGTTCGGCCGGTTGAAGTTCTCGTAGAGGTGTCCGGGCAGGGAAACGAAGGCCCGGTACGGCTTCGTGCCGCCGGGGACCGTGCGCTCGTAGGTCCACATCTGCGGCTGGACGTCGTAGATGTTCACGCCTTTCCGGTTGGCGACGGCGTCCGCGGCGCGGGCCTGAGCCTCGCGGTTGCCGCGGCCGCCGGTGTCGTAGGCCTTCGGCGTGTAGGCGGCGGCGAGGACGTGGATGTCCTCGCGCAGGTCCATGTCGTAATAGATCTCGTCGTCCATCGACCAGTTCGACGCACCGCGCGTGATGGGATGGCCGCGGTCGGCGAAATAGAGGTGCATCGGCGCCTCGAGCCACTTGGTCGTGCCCTGCCGCCACGAGCCGCCGATGATCGTCTTGTACCATTCGGGGTCGCGCGAGACGGCCGCGGCGTGGAGAACGACGAGCCCGCCGCCGCGTTTGAGAAACGCCTCGAGGTTGGCGCGGTCGCCGGCGTCGGGGATGTTGCCGCCTTCCTGCGCGTGGATGATCAGGACGTCGGTTTCCGCCAACTGCGCCGCGGTGGGAAACGCATTGCCGCCGGTGGCGCGGGCGCCGGAGTCGTTGAGCAGTTGCGTCCACTCCGTGCGGAAACGCGGGTGATCGTGCTGGCCGGGGCCGTGGGATTTCGGGCCGGAGCGGATGAAGACGCGCAGCGGAGACTCGGCGGCGGAAGCGAGCGAGACGAGGACGAGGAGGAACGCGAGGGCGAGGCGTTTCATGGGACGGAGGGGTTGGCCCACGGAACACACGGAGAACACGGAAGCGGCAGAAAATTCTGCCGTGTTCTCTGTGTGTTCCGTGGGCGGATGACTCAGAAGCGGGTGCGGCAGACGGGGAGATTTTTCCGGAGGCTCGCCCAGGGTTCCTGCGCCGAGACATCGCAGGGATCGGGGGCGGCGGCGAGGTCGTCGGGCAGTTTCGCCGGCGAGAGGAGGGCGAGGAACACGAGCGGTTCCGGGTGCGGGTTGTAGGTCGCGTGCACGACGCCGGCGGGAATGTGCGCCATCTCGCCGGGCCGCAGGATCCGGTGCTCGTGGCCGACCCATTGCTCGGCGCGGCCGTAGATCACGTAGATGATCTCCTCGCGGTGCGGGTGGCAGTGGAACGGATGGCAGTGCATCGGATCCATGTTGGCGCGGACGAGCAGGAGTTTCTCCGCGGCCACGAGATCGGGGCGGCAGAGCCACTCGTTGTTGGTCCAGGCGTTCGGCTCGCGCGCGGCGTCGGCGAGCTGGATGAAACGGTTTTCGGAGGCGGACATCAGAGGCGGGGTTAAGCGCGAAGACGCAAAGGGGC
>JAEUHA010000272.1 GCA_016793535.1 Opitutaceae bacterium
GGGATCGGCCAGGACGACCCGGCGGCCGGAGCGGCGCTCAAATTCCTCGGCGATCTCGGCGAGAGTCGAACCTCCAAGCCGAAGCAAGGATTCCTGCCACGCCAGAGCTTGGACGATCTCCGACGGCGCCACGCGGGTCACCTCGATGCCCGGCAGAGTCCGACCCGGGTCGGATTCTGCCTGCATCCGCGCCCGTTCGCCGGCGCGCAGGTTTACGGTTGGGATTGCGGTCGGAGGTTCGGCAGCCCCACTGCCCGATTCGGGCTCGCCGGCCATCGCTCGGCCACGTTCGGCGGCGATGCCGACCTCACCCTCCGTCACGAGCACCTCCACGCGCTCAGCCTGCAAATGGACATTAAACGCCGTCCCTATCGCGCGCACCTGGAGCGGACCCGCCAGAACGAGGAAGGGTCGTTGCGGATCTTTCGTGACCGTGAAATGGGCCTCGCCGCGCGTCAGTCGCACGCGACGCTCGGCCGTTGAGAATTGTTCGCGCACTTCACCGCCGGCGTTCAGGCGCACCAACGTGCCGTCGGCGAGCGTCACCTCCCGCGGACCGGCGGCAAGCAGCGTCGGCGCGACGATCTCCGGCTCCGGTGTCACGTCCACCGGCCTCGCGATCCAGATCGCCGCGAGCACCAGCGCCGCCGCGGCCGGCAGGCCCCAAGTCAGTGCCCGCCGCCGACTACGCCCTTGCGCCGCCAGCGCCAGCTCCCGCGCCGCCCCGGACTCGGGCAACCGGTCGAGCAGCGTCCACGCCGTCGAGGTACGCCTCATGGCAGCGGCATGACGCGGATCGGCGGCCAGCCAGAGTTCAAACTCGATCGCTTCGGCCGAAGAAAGGCCACGATCGCGTCGTATCGCCCAGCGGGCCGCCGTTGCCCGCAAGGTTGCCTCGTCGGCCGCACTCTGTGGCGAGTCGTTCATCGATCAGCGGGAAGGAATCGCTCCGTGGCGGACGAAATATGCCTCGCAGCGCCGAAGCGCATTCGTGAGTTGCACCTCGACCGTGTGCTCGGCGATGCCCAGCCGGCCGGCAATCTCGCGGTGGGAGAGGTTTTCAAATTTGCGCAGCAACAATATTTCACGACAGCGGGGCGGTAATCCGGCAATCGCCGCCATCAGCAACTCGGCCTCCTGACGGCGGCTGACCGCCTCGGCCACATCCGGGACCTCGTCGAAGACGCGCGAGACTTCAGTCTCCGCTATCGCAAACGTGTTCGCCGTTCCCCGCCGACGGAACAGGTCGCGCGCCGCATTTCGCGCCGTGGCGAAGAGCAGGCCACGTGGCGAATCGATCGTGGCGCGTTCACGCGCCCGCAACAGGCGAGCGTAAGTCTCCTGCACGATGTCGTCGACGTCAGCCGGCGCAGCGATTCCGCGCAGATACCCGCGCAGGACGGGTTCATGCGGCAGCACATGATCGGCAAACCAGCGGGCTGTATCCGGGTCACACGGCGGCATCGGTGGCGGGGTTCGATTACGGAGGACTAAGTATGGGGTCCCCCATAGACCAGCGGAATATCGACCGAACCACTCTCATCACTGCACCCGCAGCGCGGCCCCGACACCACCGCCGAACACGACGCGGGCGTTCTGGCCGTAGACGGCGCGGGCGGCATCAGCCGTGACCGCCTTGCCCTCCACGTTGACCGGATCGAGCAACACCACGCGGCCGCGGCCCGCCTGCGCGGCGAGGTCGGGCAGATCCAGATCCTGCAGGACGCCGGGGATGATGATGTCGACATGCGGCTCCGGGAGCTGCGGCGTGCGCACGAGGTCGAGGTAGGACAGCACCGTGCCGTTTGCCACCGTGCGGGCGATCCGGGGCTCGAGCGCGGTCGCGTAGAGCGCGATCACGCCCAGGTTGCCGCGGCCGACGAGCGAAATCCGGTCGGCCGCCGCCCACGGCTGGGCGCGGACGAAATCAAAGACGGCCAGCGCATCCTGCACGCGCATCCCGGCCATCGACTTGCCGAGGAGAATCGCCCGCATCGCCGTCTTGTAGGGCTGGGTGTAATACGTCCGTTTGTCCGTCGTCGCCGGGAGCGCGCCCCGCAATGGCGCCACCACCACCCCACTGCCCGCCCGCAGCCAGGCGGCGACATCTACGTCGGCCGCCGCGTCCACGGCACCCGGATTCTCCCGCAGCACGATCACCGCCGGCCGCCGCTCGCCGCCGCCCGCGGGCGTGAAGACCTGGACGCTCAATTCGATCCCGGACTCCGGCACGACCGCGAAGGTCTCGGCGGTGAAACCCGCGCTCGTCGTCCGCTCCCGCGACGTCGCGGTCGGCGCCGCGCGTCCCGCCGGCAAACCGAGCCGGCGCGCAATCGTCGCGCGGGCCGCGGTGGCGTCGGTCGCCTTCGCGAGGGTGCGCCGAGGATGCAGTTCCTCGGCGCGGGCCTGGTTGAGCTGCTGCATGGTCTTCGACCCCAGCGCCGTGACGACGTGGCCGGTGTCGGTGCAGTGCAGGGTGCGCACGGTCTCCGTCGTGTGCTCCGGTTCGTTGACGAATTCCGTCCGGCCCGCGAGCCACTGGTCGAACCAGGCGGTCGTGGCCTCGCGACGCGGCTTCGACCAGGCGTGGCCGTCGTTGTACTCAAAGTATCCCATCTGTTTCTCCGCCCCCAGCAGCGCGAACAGCCGGCGCGCCTCGGCATGCGCGACCCGCGCGCCCTCCACCGGGAACATGTCCTTCGTCGCCGTGAGCATCATGATCGGCTTCGGCGCGAACGCCAGGGCCAGGTCCGAGAAATCCAGGCCAGCCCGTATCCAGCCAGGCAGTACCTGCTCGGAGTCCTGGGGGCCGCCGCCTTTCCAGAGATGCGGCCAGTCCGTCCAGTAACACGACGACGCCACTGCCGCCAGGCGCGGCTCACAGATCGCGAGGAAGGCGGACTGCGTGCCGCCGCCGGAGTTGCCGGCGACGCCGATTTTCCGCGGGTCGACCTCGCGCCGGGTGAGCAGGTAGTCGAGGCCGCGGATCCCGTCCCACATGAAATAGCGCGCGCTCGTGTCCCCCGTGACGAGACACTGCAGCCCCGGGCTGATGTGGCCGAGCGACTTCATCTCACCAGTGACCGGGTCCTTGAGTTCCCAGCGTTCGCCCTGCGCCGGCGGGTCGTAGGCGAGCACCACGTAGCCGCGGCGCGCGAGCGCGATGAAGGCCGACTGGTACACCGGCGACGCCTTGCCCTCCGGCATGGCGTGGCCGGCGGTGCCGAGCACCGCGGGAAACGGCCCGGGGCCGGTCGTGGGCACGTAGAGGTTGGCCGTGACGAAGAAGCCCGGCAGGCTCTCGTAGACCACCTTCTCGACGCGGTAGCCCTGGCGCTCGAGCGTGCCGGTGACGCGCGCGTTGAGCGGGGTCTTCGTGGCAGGCAGGCCGCCGATCGCCCGGAGAAATTCCGCCCGGATAAACGCGATCCGCTGCCGCACGTCGTCCGCCGTAGTGACCCGGGCGAGTTGGTTCGCGCGATCCCGCCACTGCTGCTGCGCGAGGCTGCCGAGATAGTTCTCCAGCGGATAACTCTCCCCGGGCGGCACCGGTGCCTTGGTCCCGGCGGCCGGCAGGCTGCCGGCGGTCGCAAACGCGATGAGCAGTGAACGAAGGACGAGGGAGGGGAAGCGCATGATCGAAAAACCGCTGATGTTACCGAACCGTGGAGGAGGGGCACGCCGCACGCGAGGGAAGGCAAGTTCCTCCGCGGAGTCGAACTTTGGCTGCGCCCAGCGGAGTCAATGGCAGGCGCGGCCCGACGCCGCGACCCACGGTCGGCGGGACATTCGGCCGCGGCGGAAAGCCGTTCCCACCGCAGTCGGCCGCACGGGGGACGCCATCCAGTTCCGGATTGAAAACCCGCGCGGCGCGGGGGACTGTCGACGACCTTTCCACGACCTTCTCCGTCGCGTCGCCCCGTGAAGGTGAGAGTCGCTTCCCGCCCCGCCCTCGCCCGTTTCCTGCTCCGGCTACCCAGCCGATGCCCTCCTCTACGTCCATGCAATCACGTCGTCCTCCGTCCTCGAAGGTTGGTTCGTCCGCGCGTCCCCGCGGGTCTGCGTTCGTCCTCGCCGCCCTCATCCTGTTTGCCGCGCCTGCACTGCTCGCGCAAACCTCGCTCACTGGCACGGTCAGCAATGCGGCGACCGGACGCACCCTCGAAGGCGCCCGGGTCGTGATCTCCAGCCTCGGCCGCGAGGCGGTCACCGACGGACAGGGCGGGTATCGTTTCGACGACCTCGCCCCCGGCAACATCGTGCTGTCGGTCTCGTACACCAGCCTGGATCCAATGGACATTCCGCTCACGCTGACGGCCGGCACGCCGACGCGCCGCGACGTGCAGCTCACGGCCGCGATCTACAAGCTCGACAAGTTTGTCGTCGCCGGTGAGCGCGAGGGCAACGCGCTCGCCATCACGCGGCAGCGCCAGGCGGACAACGTGAAGAACGTCGTGTCCGCCGACGCGTTCGGCTCGCTCTCCGGCAATCCCTCGGAGCTGCTGGAGCGACTCCCGGGCGTGGTGGTGGAACGCGTGGGCGGCGACCCGCGCTACGTCAGCCTGCGCGGCACGCCGGGCGACCTGAATTCGATCCAAATCGACGGCAACCGCCGCGCGACCGCCGGCGAACGCAGCCTCAATTTCGAGAGCGTCGGCTCCGACTTCATCGAGTCGATGGAGCTGATCAAGTCCCCCACGCCCGACATGGACGCCGACGCGATCGGCGGCACGGTGAACCTGAAATCGCGCAGCGGCTTCGACCTCGCCGCCCGCCGGATCACGTACGCGCTCGGCATCATCCACGGCTACGACCGCTATCCCGCGCCGATTCCCGCGGCGTCGTTCGCCTACTCGGACGTGCTCGGCGTCTTCGGCGGCCGTCGGAACCTCGGCATTTCGTTCAGCGCGAGCTTTCGCCAGCACCTCGCGGCGATGGACTTCACGACGATGAACTACGAGCGGACCGAGAATCGGCCGGCGTACATGTACAGCCTCGCGTTCGACGGCCGCATGAACCGGCGCACGCGCTGGGGCGGCGGCTTGAAGCTCGATTACAAGCTGAGCGAGACCAGCGCGCTGTTCGCCAGCTTCACGTTCTCACCGCATCTGGAGAATTCCGTCGTACCGGTCACGACGGTCGCCACCGCGCAAACCGTCGCGACGCTCAATGCCCAGGGCCAGCCCACCGGCACCGGCGCGATCCTCCCCGGCTACACCGACAACCGCACCGAGGCGCGGGCCCTCGCCGCCAGCACGGTTTCGCTCTCGAACCTGCACCGGCAGCGCGATGCCAACGCCTACTCGATCCAGCTCGGCGGGCGCACTCAGCAGGCGCAGCAGACGCTCGATTACGACGCGTCGTACTCCTACTCCAAGAACAACCAGTTCCTGCATACCGTCACCGCGGTGCTGCGCGGCGTGGGCTGGGTCTTCGACCGCACGAACACCTCCCGCTGGACGCCCCGCATCACCTACACGGGCGGTCCCGACGTGGCTAACCTCGACAACTACACCGACAATCTGCTGACACGCACCCACCAGCCGACGACCGGCCGGATCTACGGCTCGCAGGTCAACTACCTCCGGCGCTTCGCGCTGCCCGTGCCGGCCTACGTGAAGACCGGGCTCCGTTACCGGCTCGAGGAACAGGAACTGCGGGACGACAGCCGGCGCTGGCGCTTTGCCGGCGCGGACGGCGTGTTGAACAGCGGCGACGAGCGGCTCAGCCAGTTCCAGGATCTCAACCTCGATTACCGGCCGATGCACGGTGTTTACCAGGCCGGGCCGATCCTCTCGCCCGATGCGATGCGCGATCACAAGGACGCCAACCTCAACCGCTGGCAGGAGGACCTCACGTTCGGCACGCAGACGCCGCTCACCGGCCGGCGCTCGCTGCAGGAAAGCGTCTCCGCCGGCTACGTGATGGGCAATGTGCGCATCGAACGCTTTTCCGTCCTCGCCGGCGTTCGCGTCGAACGCACCGACGTCGAGGCGGAGGGCGCGCTCAACCAGATCACACCCGAGGAGCGCGCGCGCCGCGCCGCCTGGGTCGGCGTGGTCACGCCCGACGAGACCGTCCGCCGCCTCATCGCCCAGTACGGCACCCGCCGCCGGGTCGAGCGCGACTACCAGAATGTGTTTCCCGGCGTGCACCTGAAGTTCGACGCCACACGCCGGCTGCTCTTCCGCACCACGTACTCGACGAGCATCGGGCGACCCGCGCTCGGCAGCGTGATTCCGAACGACAACGTCGATTTCGACAACCGGATCGTCACCGCGACGAACCCGGGGCTGAAGCCGCAGCGCGCGAACAATTTCGACGCCACCGCCGAGTACTATTTCGAACCGGCCGGCCAGCTCTCGTTCGGCGTCTTCCTCAAGGAGATTTCGAACTTCATCTACCCGACGTCCGGCCAGCTGATTCCCTCCGGGGATGGCAACGGCTTCGACGGCGAGTACGCCGGCTTCGAGCTGCGTTCGCAGGCCAACGGCGGCTCCGCGCGCATCCGCGGGTGGGAGGCGAATTACCAGCAGCGCTTCGCGTTCCTGCCGGGCTGGTGGAGCGGGTTCGGCGTGTTTGCCAACTACACCTGGCTCGACACCAGCGGCGACTACGGCACGCCCGGGGTGCAGCAGACGCGCGAGACGCTCGCCGGCTTCACGCCGTCGGCGGGCAACTTCGGCCTCTCGTACATCCGCGACAAATTCAACTTCCGCATCGCCTACGGCTACAACGGCGAGATCCTCGTCGCGTACAACGCGCAGCCGAATCTCCGCCGCTACCGGGCGGAATCGCACCGCATCGACCTCAAGCTGAAGTACGTGGTCAGCCGCCGCCTCGATGTCTACCTCGACCTCTACACCGTGACCAACGACAAGCAGCGCGAGGAGTGGGGGGCGCACAACCGCCCGCGGACGATTCTCGACCGCAACGACCCGCAGATCCACGCCGGCGTGAACGGGCGGTTCTGAACGCCGGCGCCACCGGCTGACTCCAATGTTCCGCGCGTCGCGCCTCCTGCGGGTGTCCGTCGCCGCGGCGGCCGCCGCCCTGGCGAGCGTCTCCGCCCGACCGCCGAACGTCGTGCTGCTGATGAGCGACAACCAGCCGCCGGACACGATCGGCGCGCTCGGTAATGGCTATATCGATACGCCGGCCCTCGACCGGCTGGTCCGCGAGGGCAGCACGTTCACCCGCGCCCTCACGGCCAACCCGCTCTGCGTGCCGAGCCGGGCCGAGGTGATGTCCGGCGCCTCCGGCTTCACGAACCGCTCGAGCCCCTTCGGCCGCGGCCTCGATCCTGCTCTGCCCCTCTGGGCGCAGGTGATGCAGGCGGCAGGCTACCACACCTGGTACACCGGCAAGTGGCATACGGACGGCACACCGGCCGCCCGCGGCTACGCGGAGCACCGCGCGCTGCTTTCGTCCGGGGGCGCCGCGGGACAACCGGCCTCGCACCCCACGATGCGCAACGGCCGGCCGGCGACGGGCTTTCAGGGGTTCACGTTCAAGACCCCCGCGGGCGAGCCCGACCTCACGAAAGGCGTCGGCCTCACGCCCCAGACCGACCGCCACATCGCCGACGGCGCGATCGAGTTCATCCGCCGACGGCCCGACGCCCCGTTCTTCCTCCACGTCAATTTCGCCGGCTGCCACGACCCGCTGCTGCCCGCGCCCGGCTTCGAGACGAAGTACGACCCGCGCACGATTCCGCTGCCGCCGAACTTCCTGCCGCAGCATCCCTTCGACTGGGGCAACGCGGGCGGCCGGGATGAAAAGCTCATGCCGCTGCCGCTTGCCGTCGATGACGTGAAACAGGAACTGGCCGACATCTACGCCGTGCTCTCCCACCTGGATCATCAGGTCGGTCGCATCCTGGAAACCCTCTCGGCCACTGGCCAGGCCGGCAACACCCTCGTGATCTTCACGACCGACAACGGCGCCGGCGTGGGCCGCCACGGCATCCGCGGCTACCAGAACATGTACGAGCACGCGCTCGGCGTGCCGCTGATCCTTGCCGGTCCGGGGATTCCACGCGACGCACGCTTCGCCGCGCAGACCTACCTGCGCGACCTGTTTCCCACCGTCTGCGAACTCGCCGGCCTTCCCACTCCGGCCACGGTCGAGGGCCGCAGTCTCGTGCCGGTGCTCAACGGTCAGGCGCAGGAGATCCACTCCGAGGTGTACGCCTACTTCCACGGCAGCACCTCGACCGGGCCCTTTCCCATCGAGCGCATGGTACGCACGACGCGTTGGAAACTGATCTACTACTCGCACCTCGACCGCTACCAGCTCTTCGATCTCGAGCAGGATCCGTTCGAACTGCGGGACCTCGCCGCGTCGCCGGCCCATGCCCCGACGCGCCGGGAGCTGCAGGCCAAACTGACCGCGTGGTTCGCGCCGCGCATTGCGCCGTTCGCCGCCGCGCGCTGAGACTTGGCCCGGATGAGTCCGCTCCACGCCGGTACCCTTTATCCCATGCGCCTCCGCCTGCTTTTCACCGCCACGCTGCTCGCCGCCGTTGCCCTTGCCGCACAGACCCCGCGGCCGCCGAACGTCCTGCTCATCGTCACCGATGACCAGCGCCCCGACACGATTCGCGCGCTCGGCAACCCGTACATCCACACGCCCAACCTGGACCGGCTCGTCGCCAGCGGCGCGAGTTTCCCGCGGGCGATCGCCGCCAACCCGCACTGCACGCCGAGCCGCGCGGAGATTCTCACGGGCACGACCGGTTTCACCAACGGCTCGTCGCCGTTCGGGCGGGCGATCGATCCAAAGCTCGCGCGCTGGGCCGACACCATGCGCGCCGCCGGCTATCACGCGTGGTACTCCGGTAAATGGATGAACGACGGCCTGCCGCGCACGCGGGGCTACGAGGAGACGTCCGGTCTGTATTCGAGCGGCGGAGGCGGCGGCCGCGAGTCCGTGAAGATGACCCACCCCACCGCGCACAACGGCCGTCCGGCCACGGGCTACACCGGTTGGACGTTCAAGACCAACGACGGCCAGCCCGAGCTGGAGAAAGGGATCGGACTCACGCCGCACACCGATCGCCACATCGCCGACGGCGCCATCGCGCTGCTGGAGCGCAAGCCGGCGAAGCCGTTTTTCCTCCACATCAATTTCACCGGGCCGCACGACCCGCTGCACCTGCCGCCGGGCTACGAGACGATGTACGATCCCGCCGCGATGCCGCTGCCGCCGAATTTCCTGCGCGACCATCCGTTCGATCACGGCAATCGCGGCACGCGCGACGAAGTGCTGCTGCCCTTGCCGCGCGATCCACTCGAGGTGAAGCGCGAGATCGCCGCGTACTACGCCGTGGTGTCGCACGTCGACGCCCAGGTCGGCCGGATTCTCGCCGCGCTGCGGGCGATCGGCCAGGAGCAGAACACGATCGTGATCTTCACCTCGGACCACGGTCTCGCCCTCGGCTCGCACGGTCTCATGGGCAAGCAGAACATGTACGATCACACCCTCGGCGTGCCGCTGCTCATGGCCGGTCCGGGCGTACCCGCGAACCGTCGGTTCCAGGCGCAGACGGCCCTGCGCGATCTGTTTCCCACGGTGTGCGATCTCGTCGGGATTCCCATTCCGTCGACGGTCGAAGGCCGGAGCCTCGTGCCCGTGCTCTCCGGCCTCACGCGGCAAATCC
This sequence comes from Opitutaceae bacterium, assembly GCA_016793535.1. Lineage (GTDB taxonomy): Bacteria > Verrucomicrobiota > Verrucomicrobiia > Opitutales > Opitutaceae > ER46. The sequence goes on from JAEUHA010000272.1 coordinate 9,662, forward strand.
ATCCTGAGATTTACGCCTACTGGCACCGGCAGGATCACCCGGGCGAACTTCCGATTCAGCGAATGGTCCGAACCGACCGCTGGAAACTCATCTACTACGCGCATCTGCCGCGCTGGCAGTTGTTCGACCTCGAATCGGATCCGTACGAGCTGAAGGACCTGTCCGCCGACCCGCGCCAGCAGGCCGTGTTCAAGGAGCTGAGAGGAAAACTCGAGGCGTGGTTCACGCCGCGGATGAAACAGCACCGGGAGCTCGCGGCGAAGCCCGGGACGCGCTGATCGATTCAAGGCAAGACTCACGCGAAGACGCGAAGGCGCGAAAACGATCAGGCCAGGGCCGGCTCCGCAACTTCGCGCCTTCGCCCGAGTCCTCCTCCGACCTTGCATCGGGATGCGTTCGGGCATGAAACACATCATGCCCCGCGCCCTCCCCGCCCGCTGCGCCGCAGTCGTCATCCTCACCCTCGCCGCCGTCTTCCCGCTCCCGCAGCCCGCCGCCGCGGCCCCGGCGCGAATCGCCGACGTGCGCAAGATCTGGGACCGCGGCGAGCACAACGCATTCACGGACCTGATACGCTGGCGCGACCGGTGGTGGTGCACGTTTCGCGAGTCGGCCGGCCACGTCGGCGGTGACGGCGTGATCCGGATCCTCGAATCGGCCGACGGCAGGACGTGGACCTCGGCCGCCGCTCTCGCCGAAAAGGACATCGATCTGCGCGATCCGAAGTTTTCCGTCACGCCCGACGGCCGGCTCATGCTCGTCTGCGGGGGCTCGGTCTACCTGGGCACGAAGGAGCTCAAGGGGCGGCAGTCACGCGTGCTGTTTTCGGCCGACGGCCGGACCTGGACGGCACCGCACCGCGTGCTGCGCGATGGCGAATGGCTGTGGCGCGTCACCTGGCATCAGGGCACCGCGTACGGCGTGGCCTACGACAGCACGGGCGGCAAGGGCGGCGGCGGGCAGGCCGACGAATGGCTCGCCACGCTCTATTCGAGCCGCGACGGCCTGGCCTGGAGCAAGGTGTCCGCGCTCGCCGTGACCGGCCGGCCCAACGAGGCGACGGTGCGTTTCCTGCCCGGCGGCGACATGACGATCATGCTGCGCCGCGAAGGGGGAGATCGGATGGGTTGGTTCGGCGTCGCATCGGCGCCGTACACCCAGTGGACCTGGCAGCCGACCGCCCATCGCTTCGGTGGCCCCAACTTCATCGCCGGCCCGGATGGCCGCTGGCTGGTCAGCACGCGCGACCACACCACGCCGCCACCCGGCGCGAAGACCGGCGCGACCACGCTCGTCGCGCGGCTCGAGACCGACGGCATACTCGCGCCGCTCGCCACGCTGCCGAGCGGCGGCGACACGAGCTACGCCGGCCTGGTTTGGCACGAGGGCCAGCTCTGGGTCAGCTACTACGCGAGCCACGAGGGCAAGTCGGCGATCTACGTGGCTCGGCTGACTCTGCCTTAGCCGGACTCCTGCAATGGAGTGCGGTACGTCGAGCGCCCGCTCTGCCGAGCGACATCCGGTGGCTGTTTCGACCGATCACGATTCTCCGGGTTGAGTCGCACCCGAAGGCGCCCGGGGCGGCGCCATCCCGGCGGAATAATCGGAGCATTCAACGGGCGCCCCGACTGCGATTGGTCTTCTCTCCAACACGTCCATGGTGGATAACGCCTGTGCCGGGACACTCGTCAAGGTACTCGAACTTCCATGACCATGTTCTCCCTCGCCCGCAGTGCAGAGCGATCGCTGGCCGCGGGCATCGCGTTCGTTTGCACCCTCGCCGCGCTCAGCGCGCAGACCTACGACAACACGGTCCTCGCCGGTTCTCCAGGCCAGTCCGGCTTCCGCGACGGCCGCGGGAGCGAAGCGCGCCTGCTCTATTCCTCCTCGGGCACGCTGGATGGCAGCGGCAATCTCTACGTGGCCGAAGCTGGCGCGATTCGCCGCATCACGCCGGCGGGTGACGTCACGACCGTGGCCGGCGATGGGAACGGCGGGTACGGCTATCGCGACGACCAAGGTCGAAACGCCCGTTTCACCGAATACCAGTTCCCGATCGCCGCCGACGCCGCCGGCAATGTCTACGCGGTCGACCGGAACTCCCAC
>JAEUHA010000290.1 GCA_016793535.1 Opitutaceae bacterium
GGCCCGGCGGCCTAGGCTCGCGCGGGCGTCCGGGCCGGCTTCACGTCCGAGGCCGGTCGCACCGTCGGCCCTTCCACCCAGCGGGCCTCTACCGAGGTGCGCGACGGCCACGCCGGGACGCCCAGTTCGTTGCGCAGGATCTGGCCGACGACCAGTTCAGCGGCCCGCGCACCGATCACGCGCGGCTGCAGGTCGAGCGCGGCGCAGGGATAGCTGCGGTCGAGGGTATTGAGCAGCACCAGGTCCGGGGCCGGCACGGGCGCGCAGGCCCGGGCCCATTCCCGCATCGCGGGGAAGTGACTCAGGAGCACGTCGGGTCGATGACGCCGGAACCAAGGCTCGAACTCCGTGCTGAACTCCGGGGTCTCGCGCGTGATCAGCGGCGGGACGATTTCGTCGCGACCGTGGCGCGTTTGAAAGGCGCAGAACGCGCCGCTCTGCCGGTGCCGGATCCGTTCGTCCCGCTGGCGCTGCAGGATCAGCCCGGGACGGCGGTAGCCCCGATCCTGCAGGCGCCGCAGCAGCGAGAGCATCGATTCGTAGTGATCCGGGCAGACGGAGTGCAGCTCCGGTCCCGTCGTCACGTAGTCCGTGTACAGGCCCGCGTACCGCGACCAATCCAGGTTGGAAAGGTCGGCGGCAAACCACGCCGGCAGGACGATGATCCCGTGCGCACCACGGGACTGGAGAATCGAATCCAGGCGGCCCCAGGTCAGACGATCGGGTCCCACCACGAACTCCGCGATCGAGAATCCCATTTCCGCCGCCCGGGCGCGGGCGCCCGCGACGAGCTCACGCGGAAAGGGCCCGTGGGGATGGTCCGGTTCATGAATGTCGACCACCGCAAGGGTGCCGTGGAAGGCGACGCCGCGCGCCCGGTTGATCGACCCGAGGACCTGCGCGACGAGCGGATTGGGTTTGTAGCCGAGGCTGCGGGCGACGTGACGGACGCGCCGGATCGTGGCGGCGCTGACGCGGCCCTTGCCGCGAAGGGCATCGGACACGGTGGTCCGAGACATGCCGAGGGCGCGCGCCAGGGTGGAGATGGAAGCGGGGCGGGTTTCCATGCCGAACAATCCGGCAGTTCATCGCGTAGACTCGTTCAGGCAATGCGGATTGTGACTCTTCTTCCGCCCCACAGTCCGGCAGCCCCGGAGGCTGGCCCGTCCCCGCGACGGTGACCGCTGCAAGGCGAACGCCCACCCACTGCCCTCCCCTGACCTCCGCATGACCAAAAAATCCCTCCGCGCCTCGGGCGCATTGTTCTCCGCCGCGCTGGCCTTCCTGCCCGCGTCGGTGCTCCCCGGCCAGACCGCGCCCGCCAAACCCAAGGACGAGGCCGTCCAACTGGCCCAGTTCGTGATCACGGAAACGGCCCTCAATCCCTACCAGTCGCAGCAGGCGCTGTCGGCATCGCGCGTGGCCATGTCCGTCCAGGACATCCCGCAGACGATTTCCGTCGTGCCGAGGGAATTCATCGTCGATTCGGCGGCAAACCGCATGCTCGACGCCGCCAAGTACGTCACGCCGATCGTCGAGAACACACTGCCCTTTGGCGGCGACCGCTATTCGATCCGCGGTTTCCAGGTCTCGGCGGAGTTCATCGACGGGACCATGATCTCCGGCGCCGACGGCTACAGCATGTCGCTGTCGACGGCGAACATCGAACGCCTCGAGATCATCAAGGGACCGAATGCCATTCTCGTGCCGGGCGGCAGTCCCGGCGGCGTGATGAATCCCATCACCAAGTCCCCGATGGCGAAGAACGCGGCCACGGTCACGCTCGGGACGTCCCGTTACTCGGGCCACACCTTCGACCTCGACTACAATCGCGTCCTCACCGCCGACAAGCGCGCCGCCATGCGGCTCGTGTACTCGCTCTGGCGGATCGATTACTACATCCGGGGCCAGTACCGGAACGGCTACGAACTGGCGCCGTCCTTCTCGTATCAGCTTTCCCCTGACCACAAGCTGATCCTCAAGGCGGACTTCGTGCAGAACCGCGAAACCAATCTCGGCGGCCTGCCCCTCGATCCCAGCGTGGGCTTCAATCAGACCGCGCGCATCGCCCGCGGCCTGCCGCGCGACTGGCAGTTCGGCAACGAGACCGACACCCGCCATCGCTCGACGGAGCGCGGCAGCTTCGAACTGCTCTCCACCCTCGGTTCACACGTGACGTCCCGCCTGTACGGCATGGCCGACCACATCCGTCGTTACGACATCGGCGGCACCAGCGCGGGTCTGACCAATGCCGGTGGTGGCAGCCGGAATCCGTTCACCGGCCTCTATGAGCCCGGCGTCAACTGGAACACCGCCGCCTACAACGCCAACCCTGCCGTCACCCTGGTGGGGACGCCCGTGCCGGTCACCGATCCGTCGACGTGGATCTACACCCGCAACAACGGCAAGAACGACCTCGAGTACACCGAGGCGCATGTGAAGAACGACTATGCGATCGTCTTCGACTTGCCGTACGCCAAATCGACAACGCTCGCCGGCTTCGCCGCCAACGTCTCGAAGGTCCGGTGGCGCTCGCCCGCCGCGGCTTCACGTCCGCCCGTGCCCGCCAACAACCTTTCCTCGATCACCTATCCCGGCTACGTGTTCCCGCCGATCCTTCCCGGGCTCACGACGACCCCCGGTCTCGGCCTCGACCGCACCGGCAAGCAGGACGACCTCCAGGTGTTCGCCTACGAGAACCTGCGTTTCTGGAACGACCGGATCCAGCTCTCCGGCGGCGTGTCGCGCTACTTCGGCAAGCTGGTGCGCACCGACACCACCGGCACCGCGATCAACCCGGCGTTCCCGAACTCCCCCGCCTTCAACCTGACGAGCAACGCCACCTCGTTCGGCGTCGTGGTGAAGCCGATCAAGGACGTCTCCCTCTTCTACAGCCGCAACACGACCGGCGGCACGATGCCGGGCTCACTCAACGCCGGCGTCACCGATCCCAAACTCAAACTCGCCCAGGGCGGACAGAAGGAATACGGCATCAAGACCTCGACGCTGGGCAACCGCCTGACCGCTTCGGCGGCCTACTTCGAGATCGCGCAGAAGAACACCTCCGTGACGAACAGCGAGTTCTTCCGCCTGCAGTCACTCGGCGATTTCGCCGCGGCGGCGCTCCTGCCCCAGTTCCTGCTCCTCGACCTCACGTCGAAGGGCTGGGAGTTCGAAACCACGTACTCGTGGAACAAGAACCTGACGTTCATCGGCAACTTCACCTCGGTGAAAATCCGCCAGCCGATCACGAACGTCCGCGTGCGCGGCATCCCCGATCGTTCCTATGCCTTCTACGCGGATTATCGTTTCACCGAGGGCGCGCTCAAGCATTGGGGCGTGAACGTGGCCCTCGACTACAAGGGTGACGTCGCGGGCGAGAACGCCACCGGCTTCACCACCACGCGTCCCCTGCCGACCGGCCCGGCCTTCGTCCCGGTCCAGCCGTCCTTCCTCGTCGCCGGCCGCACGCTCGTGAACTGCGGCATCTCCTATCGGCAGGGGGCCTGGTCCGGCGCGCTGACGCTCCTGAACGCGCTCAACAAGGAGTACATCCTCGCCGCCGGCAGCCGCGGCGCTGTCACCGTCGGCACGCCGTTGGACTGGAAGGCCTCCCTGTCCTACAAGTTCTGATCGACCCGCTCCCGCCCGGGACGGAACGAGCCCGGCGCAGACAACTGCGCCGGGCTTTTCTTTGCGGGCGGCCATGCCAGGCGTCACCCGGGGGCCCGTCGATTCTCGGCGCGGTTCGACTGAGAATTCTGTTTTCGAGCCCTTGTCGGTTCAGTACGGTCACCGCCGGCCGCATGCGCACGACGACCGAATACATGCCCCCCGATTCCGCAGCGACGCGATTCAGGAACGCCATTACCCCGTGGCCGGCTCAGCCGACCGGGAGGCGTTGAACAACCATGGCCACCCCCGCCACCACCCCTCCTCGCCGCCAGACGCCGCTGATCAACGCCGGCCTCGGTGCGGGTGCGTTGCTGCTCGGCTTGCTGGTGATCGGCACCGCCGACACCAGCACGGCTGCCGCCTTGAAAGTGTTGCCGGTCGTGGATGCGCGCGGACTGGCGGCCCAGGAGGCCGGTGCCACGGTCCTCGTCGAAGGCCGCGTCGCCACCGGCCAGCCCGCGCTCGATGCCGGGCTGGTCGTGCTGCAGCGGCAGCACGCGGTCGGAGCGACCAAGCCCGGAAGCAACGAGATCCGCTTCACCTGGGAACCGCTGCCGGCGGCGCAGCAGACGGGCGTGCCGCCTGCGCTTGTCATCGAAAGCGGTACGGGGGCGGTCACGCTCGTCAACCAGGACTTCGTCTGGCGCGACCCGCCGCGCGTGGCATCGCAGCCCACGATGGTCGTGTCCGGCAGCACGCGCGTCGCAGGCTTCGCGGCGGGCGACGCCATCACGGTGCGGGCCACCGTCGTCGACGCTGCGCAGGCGCGCCTGCGGGCGATCGAGGTCTTCGGCGGAACCCACGCGAACTACCTGCGCAGCGTCACGGGCAGCGCGAGGGTACCGTGGGTAATCGGCGGCGGTTTCGCACTGCTGGGTGCGGCCCTCCTGATCAGCGCGTTTTTCGGCTGGCGCACGACTCGGCTATAACTCACCGGCCGTCACCGCCAGCGTCTGCGCCTGCGCGCAACGCTTCGTCGATCGTTCCACGCCGAGGGCGTCGAGTCCGAGGGCGTTGGCCACCGCGAGCACGGTGCCGACGCCACAAAAGGGATCCAGCACGAGCGACGCCCTGACCTGGTCGCGCGCGAAACGCACCGCGTGCGCCGCCGCCCGGATGCCCATCGCCCGCACCCACGGCTGCCGGCCAGGGTCCGTGATGACGTCCGGAATCGGCAGCGCGTCCGGACAACGCAACGCCCGCGACACCGCGATCAGGTGCGTGAAACCCGGCCGGCCGAGCGTCAGCAGGCCGGGCTGCCGCCGGCAGATGATCTTGTGAAACAGCACGCGCGCGCCCGCATCCTCGGCGGCGCGGACCACGAGCCCGCCCTTGTCGATCCACGCGCCGTCACGCTTGATGTCGGACTGGAAGAACACGGCCGCGCTTTCGTCCGGCACCGCGTCCACCACCCGCTGTACCGTATCGAGAAACCAATGACGCCAGGCCGGCAGCGCCAGCCCGGTTTCCGACACGTCGGGCAGCGAGGTCACCGCGCACGCGCCGGCGATCCGCCCCCGCTCGCGCAGCCACGGAATCGCATCGGCACACACGACCTCGCGCCGCGGCTCCGACGGCGGCGTGCCGCTCCCGCCGTTCACACTTTCCACCCGGCGCGGGCCGAACCCTCGATGTAACGGTTGAGCGACGCGTCGTTCGTCACGCGGCCGGCCTTGCCATCCCACTCCAGCTTGCGTCCGGTGCGCATGGCGGCGACGCCGAGCAGCACCATCTCGGAAAGCGGGACGGAGTACTCGAAATTGGACCCCGGCAGCGGGCCGGCCTTCGCGATCGCGTCGACCCATTCCTTCATCGGCCCGCCGACGACGCGCGGCAGCGTCGGCGCCGGCCGGTTCTTCCGGAACTCCTCCCAGGCGGCCGCGCCCAGCAGGCGCGGGCTGTCGGGCCGGCCGCCGGGCGCGAAGATCGTCTGCTTCGACCCGATCATCAGCATCCCGCGCTCGGGCAGACCCGGCTTCTTGGCCTTCGGATCCTCCTCCCAGCGCTGCGGCAGCGGCGGCTTCTGGTCGGGCCCCTCGAACCAGGTCAGCGTCACCGGTGGGCGCGCGCCGCGGGCCGGAAAACGATAGGTGATCTTCGAACTGCGCGGCGCGAATTCCGGGTTCAGCTCGCTGACCTGCCCCTCGACCGAACTCGGCGCGCCCAGGCCGAGCGCCCAGAAGGGGGCATCGAGCGTATGGCACGCCCAATCACCGAGCATCGCGTTACCGAAACTCCAGAAGCCACGCCAGCGCACCGGGGCGAGCAGCGAGTTGTATGGCCGCGACTCCGCCGGCCCGAGCCACAGATCCCAGTCGAGCGTCGCCGGCGGGGTCTCCGCCGCCAGCGGCAGTGCGGCGGGCCGCGTGAAATAGCGGTCGTTGAACTCCGGCGACCACGCGTGCACTTCGCGCACCTCACCGATCACGCCGGCATCGACCCACTCCTTCATCAGGCGGATGCCTTCCGTCGCACGGCCCTGGTTGCCCATCTGGGTCACGACGCCCTGCTTCTTCGCTTCCGCCCGCAAGGCCCGGGCCTGCGCCACCGTGTGGGTGAGCGGCTTCTCGACATAGACATGCTTGCCGCGCTTCAGCGCCATCATCGCGGCCGGGTAATGATGGTGGTCGGGCGTCGACACCGTGACGGCGTCGATCTGGTCGCCCATCTGCGCAAACATTTCCCGGTAGTCGCGGAAGAGCGGCAAGCGGTGCACGTCCGCGCACTTCAACTCCGATGTCTTCTTCAGTTCCGCCGCGCGCTTGTAGGTGGCGTCAACGAGCACCCGGTCGACATCGCACATCGCGACGAGGTTCACCCGCGGGTCCTTCATCAGTTCGGAGACGGCGAAAAAGCCGCGGTTGCCGATGCCGATGCAGGCGACGTTGATCCTGCCGTTCGCGGAAGGCCCGGTCTGGCCGATGCTGAAACGCGGCAGCGCCACCGCGGCCGTGGCCAGGGCGGAGCGATGGAGGAACGAGCGCCGGGTGCAGCGCGCCAGGGGTGACGGGGATGAGCTCATCGGAGGAGCGTCACCGTTAGACGGGGATCACCCGGCAGTCGAGCGAGCATGCGCGAGGACCGTGGATCCGGCTGCCGCTGCAGGAGCGACTCAAAATTCCACCGTCGCGGTCAACCGGTAGTTGCGCGGATCGCGCAGATAGATCCGGCGCGCCCCGCTGAAGTCGGCATTCCACCGCGCGGTCGTGGCGAGATACGAGTTCGTGAGGTTGCGCACATTGAGCTGCAGCGTGGCCTGGGCGCGGGAGAACCAGGGCAGCCGGAACTTGTAGCCCGCGAAGGCATCGGCGTAGACGGACTCATTCGACCAGTAGTCGCGGCCCGCGGCGGTGTCGCGCTGCGCGAAGACCTTGCTCGAGTACCGCACCGCGCCGCCGACGAACGCACCCTTGAGACGCCCTTCAGAGAACCGGTAGCGGCTGGTGATCGTCGCCTTGTGCGGAATCGAGCCGAAGCCCTGCTCCTGGGCCACCGCCCGGCCGTCGATCTCGTCCTGCTCGATCTGCGTGATCCGCGCCTCCACGAACGCGCGCAGCGCCGGATCGTTGCCCGCGAGCGTCCGCCATTCGGCGAACTTGGCGGTGAAGAAGGCCCGGCCTTCGGCGAAGAAGTTCTCCCGGTTCCGCGTCGAATGGGAGTAGTTGGCGCGAAACGTCCAGTTGCGCGTCGGATTGCCGACCAGCTCGAATTCGTAGCCCTGGGTGGCCGTGTCGATGATGGCCGCGTTCCAGTTGAAGCCCTGCGCGTCGGCCTGCGCCTGCGTGATCCGCCCGGCGCGTACGAATTCCGCCAGGATCTCCAGGGTCTGCGAGCGGCCGAGCGCCTGGGCATTCGTGACGGCGCCGCTGGGCGAAACCGCCGCGTCGCCGATCTGCGCGGTGTCGAAATAATTGAACCGACCGAAAAACCGGTCGTCGCCCAGCAGGTCGATCATCAGGCCGTACTCCCGGTTCTCCCCCTCGGGCGTCGGGGGAATCCGCCCGTCAGGCAGGATCCGGCGGTCAAACCGCGGCGCGCCGACGTTCGTCGACTGGTTGTACAGCAGCGACACGCGGGGATGCACCTGCAGGACGCCGCCCGCCGTCACGGTGGTGGCCGCAATCTCGTTCCGATTGACGCCGGGCAGCGCCGCGACCTCGTTCAACAGCCGCTCGCCCGCCGCGATGCGCGGGTCGCCGGCCGCCACGCGCCCGGACGTCGTATCCAGATACTCGATGCGATCCCGGCGGTAACCGAGGGTCGTGCTGAACCGCGTGAGCCACCGGGCCTCGGGGCGGTTGAGCCAGGTGCTCTGCGCCGCGAGCATGAGGGAGTCGACGTCCTTCCGCGAACGCAGCTCGCCCGTCGTGACCTGGCGCGCGGACAGCGTGTTGCCCAGGTAGGCAAAGGGCGCCAGCGGCGTGTACAGGCCGGTCAGCGCGTAGGTGTCCGGGTCGCCCGGCGTCAGGTAGCTGCGGCGCCAGACGAGGTTCTGGGCGTTCTCGGGCGCCGCGACATTCTGCACCGGCGCGCCCGCCTGCGTGACGAGGATCTCGCGCTGCGACCGGGTGGAGCGGTCCTGCACCGCGTTTTCCCCCATGGCGGCGAGCCGGTGCCGGCCGAACCAGCGGCCGGCCTTCAGGTCGTACGCCACGGTAAGCCGCATGACTTCGTTCTCGGTCTCGGTGCGATCCCCGCTCTGGTTGGTTTCGAGATAGAGCTGCCGCGCGCGCGCGTTGGGGACCGTGCCCGTGCCGCTCGGGGCGGGCAGCGTCAGGTTGGGATCACCGAACAGATCCATGGTGTTCCCGTTGTAGACGAAGGTGCGGGCCCGCGCGTCGGTCCGGTTGCGAAAGTACGCCGCCTGCACCGTGAGATCGTCGGTGAACTGGTGCTCGAGCGCGACCTGCGCGCTGTCGAGGTCGCGGGTCAGCTTCGGCGCCGGGCCCGCCCAGTTGATGTCGTAGGGAAACACGGCCGCCGGCAGCAGCGTGCCGACCGGTTTCGGCGCCGTGTTGGTCCGCAGTTCATTCCGCAGGTTGTGCACCGTGCCGTCCTGGGTGAAGAACGTGAACCGCTGGTTCGCGCCCAGGCTCGACAGCCCGAGCGCCGCCGCGGTCGCGGCCGGGGTCGGCAACGCGTCCGCCACCGTCCGCCCCGTCGCATCCCAGAGCGTGAACTGGTCGCTCGTGTTCCACCGCAGCCCGAGGCTCTTCGCGGTGTAGCCCTGTTCGAACGACGCATGCAGGGAGGTGCGGGCGAACGGACGGTACGTGACTGCGGCCGTGTACCGCTTCTGGTCGTCGTACTCGTAGCGGCGCCAGGTTTCCGACTTCGCGTAGAGGGCGTTCACCCGCACGGCCAGGGTCTTCGGCAGCAGGACCTGGTTGAGGTCGGCCGTGTAGCGTTCGTACGCCCAGGAACCGAACACCACCTGCCCCACGTAGCGCGCGCGGTTGACGTTGGCTTTCTTCGTCGCGAGCGACACGAGGCCGCCGGCGTCGCCGGAACCGAAGAGAATCGAATTCGCGCCGCTCGCCACTTCCGCCCGCTCGATGTTGTACAGGTCCTGCGGCGCGGCGTTCTCGACGTAGTCGGTCGAGACGTTGGCCGGGATGCCGCGGATCCGAAACGGCTCGCCCCCGGCGGAATTGAAGTCGCGCGGATTGTTGAAGCCGGCGCCTTCCGCGTCGCCGGCGTTGAGCTCCGCGTTGGTCGCGTAGGCGAGCATCTCGGTCACGTTCGTCGCGGCGATGTCGGAAAGAAACTCCGGCGTGAACGGCGAGATCGACGCCGCCGTGTCCTTCAGGCTCGTCGCGAGCCGGCTCCCGGACGTCGTGTTCGTCGCCTGATAGCCCGTGTCGTCCTCCGCCCGCACTTCGAACGGAGAAAGCGTCACGACCGGCTCTCCGGGTCGGGCGGCGGGGCTTGCGGCCGGAGCCGTCTGCCCGCGGACCACGGTTCCGCTCAGCGGAAGCAACGCCCACGCGAGCGCCGCGGAGAACAAGGGACGCCGCAGCGCGACGGGTAGGAAACGAGAGGAGGTCATGGCAGGGAGGTGGTCGCGGAGACAGACAGGGCCAAACGCGGCCGGGTCCGGTTCAAAGTGAGAATTCCAGGTTACGGCGCACCTCCGCATTCGTCGCCCGGACGCGCACCACGGCGCTGGCCAGATGCCGGCCGGGCGCGAGGTCCTGAAGCGGCCAGCGATGATGGTGATCCGTCCGCAATCCGTTGGGTCGGACCGGCGAAACGAGCGTGGGCTGCACGTCCCGTCCGTCGACCTCCAGCCGCACCAGTTCCGCCAGCGGGGTCCGCAGCAGTCCCTGCGGCGTATTCTCCCAGGCGCAGCGCACCCGCAGCATCGCGCCGGTTTCCGGCCGCGCCGGTTCGAGCAGGTCATGCGCGTGCACCACGACCAGCGACACCATCGGACGGGCGCTCGCCGCGCTGTCCCACCAGCGCCACTCCGACTCGCGGGACCGCACGAACTCGCTCACTTTATCCGAGCCGGCGTGCAGCCAGGTCGCGCCGCTGGTCCAGCCATCGTGGCGCACGGCCGCGACCCAGTTGCGCCGCAGCGCCTCGAGCCAGCCGTCCCACGTCGGCTCGCGCGCCAGAAAGAGCGTGCGATAGCCCGTCGTCTGGTCCGCAAACCACCACGGCTCGGGTCCGTGGGCGTCCTGGATCGAGACGAAAGGGATCCGGCCGCGCCAGCGGTTCAGGAACGGCTCGCTGTTCATGAAATCGGGATTGCCGAAATGAAACGTGCTGATCGCCGCGTAGCCGCCACGCTCCACCGAATCGTCGAGGAAGAGCCGGACCAGTTCCTCGTTCTCGCCGAACTGCCAGAATAACCGGCCGCGGCCGCGCTCGAGCGGCGCCAGCCGGCGCGCACGGAAGTCCGGCCACGAGACCGCCCGCGGTCCCGCCAGCGACGGCCCGATGTCGGTGTCACCGGGCGCGAACAGATCACTGGTGTGGCTGTAGGTGCCGAGCCCCGGCACGTCGACCCAGGTGCCGTACTCCTCGTTGGCCGGAAAAAACATGACCGGCACCGGGTCCTGCGCCGCAAGCGCCCGGACCCGCGCCATCCACTCCGGCTTCGCATTCTTGGCGCCCCAGAGGTGGATCCGCAGGCTGCGCGCAAGATCGACCGCCTCCGCCGGGCTGCCCTGGCCGTGGGATTGGAGCTGGAGCGAAAAGACCTGCAGTCCGGCCGGCAGCGTGCTCCGCGCGGGCCGCGGTCGCGGCTTGAGCCGGTCCAGCGCGCCGAGGGCCCCGAGCGTCGCCAGCGCATCGAGGGCGTAGTACGTGGCGGTGGCGTTGCTCGCCCACCCGGGCCGGTCGCCGAAGCCGCCGTCGTCGTTCGCCAGGGACAAAATCTGCTCCAGGCACGCCGGCCGGTCGGCGGGTTCCGCGCCCAGCAGTTGCAGCGCCTTGACCGCCGCCCGCGTGTAGGCGACATCGTCGACCCCGGCAAACTCCGGGTCCGGCTGCCAGGTGAAGCCGCCCCCGGGGCGCTGGCAGGCGCGCAGCCACGCCACCGCGACGGCATCCTCGCCGGACGCGGCGCCGAGCACCCGCCGCGCCTGCAGGGCCCAGAGCGTGTTCATCACGTGGCCATCGCCGCCGTCGGCGGCCGGGGTGTTGTTGTAGCTGCCGTTCGCCCGCCGGCGTTCACCGATGTAGCGCCCAAAGGCGTCCGCGATCCCGGCGGTGGGCAGTCCGAGGAGCGCGTGGGAAAGGACGGCGCCCAGTTCCGACTGGAGGACGGGGTATCCGTTCCGTTCATACTGCTTCAGGTAGCCGAGCGGCTGCGTGAGCGCGGCGATGCGCGGCCGGAACTCCGCCAGGTCGGCCCCGAGCCAGGCCAGCGCCTGCACCTGCTGGAACTCGAAGATCCGCCGCTCCTGTTCGAGTTTCTTGAGTTCGCGCGGATGGTTGCGACGCACGTAGTCGGCCAGTGCTTCCGGTCGCGGCGGCATGACACCGAGCGCCCGGTAGGCGCCGATCACGCCAAACGTCGGGGTCAGGTGCGAACGTTCCTGATCGCCCCACGCGTAACCGCCCGCGGGACGCGCGAGGGTTTCCAGATAGCGCGTGATCCGGCGGACTGCGTCAGCCGATGGCGCGGACTGGGCGTGGAAGCGGACCGGCACGAGGGCCGCCGCCCCGGCGAAGGCGGTCAACCGGAGCAGGCGACGACGGGTGCAGGAGAACGGCGGCACGGCGGGCGGGAGGTGAGATCGTTGCGAAAGCACTAATCGCGGCCGGGGACGGCTGCGCTCCCGGGAGAGGTCCGGGCGTCGCCCTCGAGGAAACGCCGGCCGGTCGTGGCGAGCAGGGGCGCGAGTTCGCGTTCGGCGGCGGCGAGGTCGGCGCGGTACTGGGCGACGCGCGCCGCCTGCCGGTCGCGGAGTCCGTCGAGATGGTGACGGGACTCGATGTCACCGGGTCTAGTGATGAGATTCGCGTTCTTGCGCATGGCCTCTTCGAGGCCGGCCAGCTCGGACGTCAGACGATCGACCCGCAGCTCGTAGCCCCATTGCACGACCTCGCGCAGCACCCGTCCGTCGACCTTCGCCCGCACGGCGTCGTCGATCGAGATGGCCGCGCGCGTCTCGGCGTCGGTCAGGCGCTGCAGTTCGCGGTCACCGGCGATCTTGAACCGGATCTCGAGCAACGCGTCCGCCACGCGGCGCCGCACCTCGAGCCCCGAGTCGCTGTCGACACTCGAACGCCAGACGGAAAATGCCGTCGGCGTGGCGGCGGACACCTTGCGGTCGAGCGGATCACGCTGGCAGGCGCTCAGCACGAGCAGCGCCACAAAACCCGCCAGCACCCGGGGCGCGGCGGCCCTTTTCACGTGGGCCTGCGGGTTCATTCGTTCCAGCTGTGGGAGCGGCTTCGCGCCGCGACCGACCGTTCGACGGTACGTTCGGTCGCGGCGCAAAGCCGCTTCCATAAATCCTAGTTCGCCTTCTTCTTTTTCCCCGTGCCGGGCGGATTGCCGATCCAGCGCGCCGGGATCTGCTCGGGCACCTGCAGCTCCTTGCGCAGGCGATTCAGTTCCTGTTCGAGCTGTGTCTTCGTCGCCGCGTACGCCGGGTCGTTGTAGTAGCTCTTCAATTCGAGCGGATCCTTCTCGCGGTCGAACAGTTCCCAATAGTCATCGGCGGTGCCGTAATAGCGCACCAGCTTGTAGCGGTCGGTCACGACGCCGTAGTGCGGACGCACCCGGTGGGGCGTCGGCCACTCGAAGTACTGGTAATAAAAGGACGTCCGCCAGTCCGCCGGACGCTGTCCGCGGAAGAGCGGCACCAGGCTGTGGCCCTGCATCTCGGCGGGAGCTTTCACGCCGGCGATCTCGAGGAAGGTTTCGGCGAAATCGACGTTCGAGACAATGTCGCGGCTGACGCTGCCGGGCTTGGTGACGCCCGGCCAGCGGACGAGCAGCGGCGTGCGCAGCGATTCCTCGAAGATCCAGCGTTTGTCGAACCAGCCATGTTCGCCGAGGTAGAAGCCCTGGTCCGACGAGTAGATCACGACGGTGTTCTCCGCCAGTCCCTCCTGCTCCAGGTACTCGAGCACCCGGCCGACGCTCTCGTCCACGGCCTTCACGGTCGCGAGGTAGTCGTGCATGTAGCGCTGGTACCGCCAGCGGACGAGATCCTTGCCCTGCGGATTCGCGGCGCGGAACTTCGCGTTGCGCGGGTCGTAGTAGGCGTCCCAGACCTTGCGCTGCTCGGGCGTCATCGTCGGCGGCGCCACGAACTTCACGTCGCGGTCGTTCATCGTCTTCTCGATCGTCATGTCCTGATCGCGGGTCGCGATGCCGCGGCCGGAGTAGTCGTCGAAGAGCGTGGGCGGCTCGGGATAGACGCGGTCATTGTCGAAGCCGAGGTGCCGGAGCGCGGGCGCCCACTCGCGGTGCGGCGCCTTGTGCTGCGACATCAACATGAACGGCTTCGTCTTGTCGCGCCGCTTCAGCCAGTCGAGGGTCACGTCGGTGATGATGTCGGTCGTGTAGCCGGGCACCGTGATGTGCTCGCCGTTCCGGATCATCGGCGGGTTGTAGTACACCCCCTGGCCGGGCAGGATCTGCCAGAAGTCGAAGCCGGTGGGATCGGAGCCGAGGTGCCACTTGCCGACGATCGCGGTCTGATAGCCGGCCTTCTGCAGCAGCTTCGGGAAGGTGACCTGCGTGCCGTCGAAGGTGGAATTGGTGTTGTTCGGAAAACCGTTCAGGTGGCTGTATTTTCCGGTGAGGATCGTCGCGCGCGCCGGTCCGCAGATCGAATTCGGCACCACGCAGCGATCGAAACGCATGCCCCGCTGCGCGATCCGGTCGATGTTCGGCGTCTGCAGCAGCTTTCGCGCGTCACCGTAGGCGCTGATCGCCTGGTAGGCGTGGTCGTCGGAGAAGATGAAGATGATGTTGGGGGCGCGGGGCGCGGCGGCCTGCATGGTCGCAGCCAGCAGGAAAAGGAGAGCGGGGAATTTCATGGCGGGGGAAAACCTGCCGCGGCGGGAGCCGGCGGACCTTGGAAACGGGCGGAGTCCGGTGACCGGACTATTTGACCTGGGAATGGAAGAACGCCTTGGCACCCGCGACGAGCTTGTTCGGGTCCTCGGCGAAGGCCTTGCTGTCGGTCTCGATCGCGAGCACGCCGGACCACTTGCTCTGCTTGATCGCGGCGAACAGGCCCTGGTAGTTGGCTTTGCCCTGGCCGATCTCCGTGTCGACCGGGACTTTCTTTCCGTCGGGCGTGGTCTCGACGACCTTGTCCTTGAAGTGCATGTCGTACACCCGGCCATCATAACCGCGGAACGCCTCGGCGGCGTCGAAGCCGGCGGCGGTGATCCAGCCCACGTCCATGCAGACGCCGATCCGGCGATCGCGGGCGTTCAGCACCTTCTTCACCTTCTCCGGGCTGCCGTAGACGGTATCCAGATTATGGTTATGGATCGCGAGCTTGATGTCGTACTCCTTCACCAGCTCCTCGAGATTGTCCCATTCGGCCGGGTTCTTCGGCTCCACGATGATGACCTTGATGCCCATCAGCTTTGCGAACTCAAAGAGCTGGCGGTTCTTCGCCTTGTCCATCGAGGTGCCGGCGACCCCGAAGGTGTACGCCACCAGCCCCTTTGCATCGAGGAGCGCCTTCTTCCGCAGGGTTTCCTCCTTCGGGGCATGCGGGTCCATGTGCTTGGCGATGAACTGCAGGTGGGTGATGCCGTGTTTCAGGGCGAAGGCCACGACCTGGTCGAACTCCATGTTCCGGCAGGTCCAGGTCTGCAGGCCCAGCTTGACGCCGGAATCCCTGGCGGGAGCGGCGGCGGCGGGCGAGCCCCCGAGGGACAACGCGCACGCGGCGGCGAGAAACGAAAGGCGGAGAGCGGAGGGAAGACGCATCATGGGGGTTGGAAGAAGGTCAACGTAGGAGCGGGGACGGTCGAGGCAAGCGCAGGGCGCCGCTGACGGGCTTTTGTTTTGACTTCACCGCCCGCCGCGGCGCGCTCGACGTTTCCATGCCCAAAACCACCCTGCCCCCGCCGGTGGCGGTCGTGACCGGAGCCGGCTCCGGCGTCGGCCGCGCCACCGTTCTCCGCTTCGCCGCCGAAGGCTGGCGTGTCGCCCTGCTCGGCCGGCGCCCGGAGTCGCTCGTCCAGACGATTGCGCTCGCGCCCGCCGCCGCCCGCAAGCGGCTCACCGCCCTGCCCTGCGATCTCTCCCAGCCCGACACCCTGGCCGTCGCGGTGCGCGCGGTGCTCGAGCGGTTCAAGCGCATCGACGTGCTCGTCAACGCCGCCGGCCTGAACATCCCGCGCCGCTCGCTGAGTGAACTCTCGATCGCCGACTACACCGCCGTCATGGATGCAAACATCCACGGTGTCCTCCGGCTCGTGCAGGCCTTCGTGCCCACGATGCGGCAGCAGGGCGCGGGCACGATCGTCAACATCGGCTCCGAGGCGGGCCTGCAGGCCTCGCCGAAGGCCGGGGCAGCGTATGTCATCTCGAAATTCGGCCTGACCGGCCTGACCCAGTCGATCAACGCCGAGGAGCGGCCGAACGGCCTGCGCGCCTGCTGCATTTTTCCCGGCGACATCGACACGCCGCTGCTCGACAAGCGCCCCACGCCCCCCGCCGCCGCCGCCCGCGCGCGCATGATGCAGCCCGACGACATCGCCGCCTGCGTCTGGTTCGCCGCCACCCTCCCCGCCCGCGCCACCGTCGAGGAAATCCTCATCCGCCCGTCGCGCCCCTGGACCGGATAACACCGGTCATACCGGAACATTCCCCACGGAACACACGGAGCACACGGAATAACCGTTCTCTTCGGTGTGCTCCGTGTGTTCCGTGGGCGAGCTAGTCGCTCCCGCGTTTCGGACGCTCCGCAAGTCCGTTCCAAGGTTGCGCTCGACGCCGCCGCAAATTCGCGCCACGGCTATACGTTCCTGCCCTAATGAATAACTCCGCCGATTCCGCCTCCAAGATCATCATGCAAGGTGTGCACGTCGAACTGACGGCCGCCCTGCAAACCGCCATCCGCGACAAGTTCGCGGTCTTGTTGCGCCACAATCCGTACATCGTGCGCATCAATGTCCGGCTCCAGCGGGATCAGCATCACGGCACCACGTATCACTACAGCGCCACCGGTCAGATCGAGGTCGGCGGTCCCGATCTCGTGGCCACGGTCAAGGGCGATGATGCCTACGCCGTCATCGACGGGCTGGTGCAGAAGCTCGACGAGCAGGTCCGCGACCGCCACGAGCGCCGCAAGGACAAGCGCAACCACGCGCCGTCCATCGACCAGGAGCCCGTCTAAGGCTTCCGCACCGTCCCACCCGCCTTTCCCTCACGTCGCAGCGTTTTCCACCCTCCGTCCATGAGCCTACCCATCAAACCCGCCCACTCGGTCGCCTTCGATCAGATCTCGCTCGGTGAAGTGATGCTTCGCCTCGATCCCGGTGAAGGCCGCATTCGCACCGCCCGCGAATTCAAGGTCTGGGAGGGCGGCGGCGAATACAACACGTCGCGCGGCCTCCGGAAGTGCTTTGGCTACAAGACCGCCGTCTGCACGGCCTTCGTCGACAACGAGGTCGGCCATCTGGTCGAGGACTTCATCATGCAGGGCGGCGTCGCGACCGACTTCATCAAATGGCGCGAGGACGATGGCATCGGCCGCACCGTCCGCAACGGCCTGAACTTCACCGAGCGCGGCTTCGGCATCCGCGGCGCCGTCGGCAATCCCGACCGCGGCAACACCGCCGCCTCGCAGCTCAAGCCCGGTGACTTCGACTGGGATCACATCTTCGGCAAGCTCGGTGTTCGCTGGTTCCACACCGGCGGCATCTTCGCCGCCCTCTCCGCCTCGACCGCGGAACTGACCGTCGAGGCCGTGAAGGCCGCCAACAAGTACGGCACCGTCGTCAGCTACGACCTCAACTACCGGCCCTCGCTCTGGAAGACCATCGGCGGCCTGAAGAAGGCCCAGGAGGTCAATCGTGAGATCGCGAAGTACGTCGACGTGATGATCGGCAATGAAGAGGACTTCACCGCCTCGCTCGGATTCGAGGTCAAGGGCGTCGACCACAACATCAGCCACATCGAGACCGACGCCTTCAAGGCGATGATCGAGACGGCGGTGAAGGAGTTCAAAAACTTCAAGGTCGCCGCCACCACGCTCCGCCGCGTGATCACCGCGACGAAGAACGACTGGAGCGCGATCCTCTGGCACGACGGCAAGTTCTACGAGAGCCGCAAGTACCCGGAGCTCGAGATCCTCGACCGCGTCGGCGGCGGCGACAGCTTCGCCTCCGGC
>JAEUHA010000301.1 GCA_016793535.1 Opitutaceae bacterium
GCCGTCCCACGTTGACGGATCCCCGCTCCCCCGCGCCATCGCCCGAGGAAGTCGGGCGGGGCCCGCTGCCGGAGCATGCCGGACGTTTGCTGGCCGTACGATCCACCTCCGACGGTGTCGTCATCGAATACCGCGTCGGACTCGCCACCGCGCGCGAGTGGTTCCGGGTCAGCCACGAGCAGGGCCGCCCCGTGCTGGAGCGCCACGGTGAACTCGGACCGGCGGAGCATCCCGTCGTTGTCATGGTGGGACGGATACCTGCGTCGGCCGGATCCAGGCCGGTGGCGCTCGAAGTCGCCGGCCCTGCGTCCGGCGCCGCCGCGGTTCAGCTCTCCGTCGAGGATGCGATTCACTACGTCCGGATCGAACCTCGTTCAAATCCCGTCCGCTGGTGCACCACGCTCGTCGCCGAGGGGGACGCGCCCCGGCGGGCCCCGCGCGCCGTGCCGACGACGCTTTCCCCGCCGCGCTGGCGGGAGGAGGTCAGCACCCGCATCCAGCGGTCGACTGCGACCGGTGCCTATGTCGTCGACGACGTGCCCCTGCCCCTGGCCAATCCGTGGCGACGCGACGTCCGGCTCGGGGACGTGCAGTTTCGGCGCGACGGCACCGGCGTCGGTGTCACCCTTGACGGCGACGTATGGCTGATCCACGGGCTGGCGTCGGCCGACGGCGTGGTCCGGTGGCGACGCTTCACGTCCGGTTTGCACGAACCCATGAGTCTCGCGCTCCGGGACGACGAGATCTTCGTTTTCGATCGCAACGGAATCTGGCGGCTGCCTGACCGCAATGCGGACGGCGAGGCCGACGAACACGAGCTGTTCTCCAATGCCTTCGCCCAGACGGCCGATTACCGTGAGTTTCCCAATGGCATCCGGCTCGCGCCCGGCGGCGAGTTCGTGATCGCCAAGGGGGGACAGCAGGCGGCCACGCTCGGCAAGCACAACGGCAGCGTGCTCCGGATCTCCGCCGACGGCCGGCGGGCGACCGTGCTTGGCTATGGTTTCCGCCAGCCGTTCATCGGAGTCGACCCGGTCACCGGACTCGTGACCGCCAGCGACCAGCAGGGACAGTACATTCCCACCACTCCGCTGCACGAAGTGCGGGACGGCCGCTTCCACGGCTTCCTCAGCAGCCTCGAGCCGCGCGAACGCTATCCCGCCCCGATCGCGGAGCCGCTGACCTGGATTCCGCACGCCGTGAACGCTTCGGGGGCCGCACAGGTCTGGACGCGGGACGCCCGCCTGGGCGGCTTGAACGACTCGCTGCTTCACATTGGCTTCAACCGCCCGGAGCTGTTTCGCGTCCTCCTGACCTCCCGCGGCGCGATCCGCCACGCGGCAGTCGTGAGCGTGACCCAGGATTTCGCGTTCCCGCCCCTGTATGGGGCGGTGAATCCCGCCGACGGCCAGCTCTACGTATCCGGTTTTCAGATTCTCGGCTGGGGCACCACGGCCACCCGCGTTGCGGGCCTGGCCCGGCTGCGCTTCACCGGGCGGAGTTCCACCTTGCCGCGCGAGATCATGGCGATGGAGCACGGTGTCCTGCTGCGCTTCGACGTGCCGTTGGATCGCATCCGCGCAACCCGCCGCGAGAACTTCCGGCTCGCGAGCTGGCGCTACCAGCGCACCTACCGGTACGGTTCGCCCCAGTTGAAGGCCGACGGCACCGCGGGGATCGACTGGCTCGGCGTGGGCAGCGCGCATGTTTCCCGGGACGGTCGGAGCGTGTTCATCAGCGTGCCGGACCTGCGGCCGGCCCAGCAACTGCGCGTCGGCTGGGCGCTCACCACCGCGGATGGGACCGAGTTCGAGGACTCCGCCCATCTCTCGCCCGCCGCACTGGCGAAACTCGACGCCGCGGCGGAGGGATTCGAACCCCTGCAGCTCGACCAGGCGCCCGTCCTCGCACCTCCCGCGGCCGCCGGTCCCGTCAGCGCCGCCGAGGGCCGCCGCCTGTATCAGCTTTTTGGTTGCGCCGCCTGCCACTCGCTCGACGGCTCGGCGCACGCCTCGATCGGGCCGTCGTGGAAGGGCCTCTACGGGTCCCGCCGCCCGCTGCCGCGGAGCCAGTTCATCGTCGCGGACGAGGCGTACCTGCGCACCTCCATTCTCGACCCATCCGCGCATGTCATTGCCGGCTACCAGAAGAGCGAGTATGCCATGCCCAGTTACGCCGGCGTGCTCACCGATCCCCAGATCGACTCCCTCATACAATTCATCAAGTCGCTGCAATAGCTTCCCCACCCCGCTTATGCTCTCTCCAACGACCATGCGCAGACTCCGCCGCACCCTCGCCCTGTTCGTCCTTTCCACGCTGGCCGCCGCCGCCGCGGAACTCCGCCTCGGCATGATCGGCATGGATACCGGCCACTCGATCGACTTCACCGAACTGCTCAACAACCCGAACGCGAAGGGCCACATCCCCGGCGCCCGGGTCGTGGCGGCCTTCAAGGTCAGCAGCCCCGACATCAAGAGCTCCTGGTCGCGCGTCGACGGTCACGCCGAACGCCTGCGCAAGGACTACGGGGTGAAATTCTACGACTCGATCGAGGAAATGGTGCGACACGTCGACGCCGTCCTGATGGAGGACAACGACGCGCGCCGCCACGTGGCGCAGGCCAAGGTGGTCCTCCGGGCCGGCAAACGTCTCTACATCGAGAAGCCGATGACCCTCTCCGCCCGGGACGCGATCGAGCTCTTCGCCTTCGCCCGGCAGCACAACGCGGGCGTGATGAGCGCATCCGGCGCCCGCTTCGGTCAGGAGATGCAGGCCGTGCGCAACGGCAAGATCGGCCGCGTGCAGCGAGCCGAGATGTACAGCAACGTGAATCTCGAGCCCACGAATCCCGAGCTGTTCTGGTATGGCGTGCACGGCGTGGAGTCGCTGTTCACGGTATTGGGGCCGGGACTGCAGAGCGTCACCCGCCGCAGCAGCGAACCGGGCAAGATCGTGACCGAGGGCCGCTGGGCCGACGGACGCGTGGGGATCTTTCGCGAAGGCAATCGCAACCTGGGCCGGGCGGTGGGCGACCGGGGCGAGTCGACAACCGTCGGCCGCTGGGACGGCTACCATCCGCTGGTGCAGGCGATCATCACGTTTTTCCAAACCGGGGTCTCACCCGTGCCGGAACGGGAGACGATCGAGATCATGGCCTTCATGGAAGCCGACATCCTCAGCAAGGCCCGCGGCGGGCAGCCCGTGGACATCGCGGAGGTCATGCCTCGGGCGGGCGGCGCCCCGGCGAAATAACCTCGCGGCTTCCCCACCTCCGGCTCCCTGCGGCATGATTGCCCGACGTCATCGACCCGGACGCGCCCTCATGTTCGCTGCCGCCTTTGGCGCCGCGGCACTCGGGGCCCGGGGCGCAGAGTGGAAACCGATTCTGGTCCCGGGAGCCTGGGAGGAAAAGGGCCCGGCGGAGGCCCGCACCTACGACGGCATCGCCTGGTACCGCACCTGGATCAAGGTGCCCGATAATTTCGTCCGGCGCGGGGACAAGCGCGACGAGGTTCGTCACGCCGACACCGTGGGCGTGGTCCTCCGGGACGTGGCGGATGCACACGAAGTGTTCGTGAACGGGGTGAAGATCGGCGCCGGCGGCCGGTTTCCTCCCGCCTTCGAAGGCACCCGCGACCGGCTGCATCGGCACAAGGTACCGCTGGGAGTGCTCGTCCAAGGTGGGTGGAACGAGTTGGCGGTCCGCATCTACAATCACACCGGCCCCGGCGGGTTCCTGCGCACGCCGCCGCGGCTGATGAACATCATGGTCGAGTGTGTGCTGCAGGGAACCTGGGAGTTCCTGGCCGCGGACGGCTACCAACCCGGCAAGGCGCGACCGCAGCGGCCCGAAACCAGCGCCTTCGATCAGTTCCAGCCCTCGAACTTCGTGCTCGGCCGCCTCGCGGAGCTCGATCCGGGGCCGAAGCTGTCGCCGGCCGAGGCCCTCGCCGCGATGCACACCGCCGGCGACCTCCAGGTGGAACTCGTCCTCAGCGAACCCCGCGTGACGCAGCCGACACACCTGAGCTTCGATGCCCGCGGACGGCTGTGGGTCTCCCAATATCGGCAGTACCCCTATCCCGCCGGCCTGAACGTCATCGGCCGCTCCGCCCTGCAGGAGGCGATCTTTGACCGCGTGCCGCCACCGCCGCCGCATCATGACCGGGGCGCGGACGTCATCTCGATCCACGAGGACACGGACGGCGACGGGACGTTCGACCGCCACTCGGTTTTCCAGGACGGGCTCAACCTGGCCAACTCGGCCGTGCGCGGCTGGGGCGGCGTCTGGGTGACACACGCCCCGTATCTCCTCTTCTATCCGGACCGGGACTTCGACGACATCCCAGACGGCCCGCCCGAGGTGAAACTCCAGGGCTTCGGCCTCGAGGACACGCATGCGGTCGCCAACGCCCTGACGTGGGGACCCGACGGCTGGCTTTACGGCGGCCAGGGCAGCACGACGACAAGCCGGATTGTCCGGCCGGGTATCGATCCTTCCGATACGAAGGGGGTCTTCTTCGACGGCAGCATGGTGTGGCGGTACCACCCGAAGACGGGCGACTACGAGATCTTCGCCAAGGGCGGAGGCAACACGTTCGGCCTCGAGTTCGACGGGCACGGCCGGCTGTATTCCGGCCACAACGGCGGGCAGACCCGCGGTTTTCACTACGTGCAGGGGGGATATTTCACCCTTCAGCGTCCGGGTCCGGAGGAAATGTACGCGTTCGGCCAGTTGCCGGCGATGAAGACGCTCACGCCCGTCCGGCGCTTCTCGCACTTCGGCGCGTTTGCCGAGGGCACGGCGATCCCGGCGAGGTACCAGGGTCAACTGTTCGCCATCGACCCGCTGCACAACGAGGTGATCGTCAGCGAGCGGCACCCGCTGGGTTCCACGTTTGAAACCCGGGATGTCGGCCGGGCGCTCTGGACGAGCGACGTCGCGTTTCGCCCACTGAACATCGTCAATGCTCCCGACGGCTCGCTGCTCGTGTCGGACATGTACGAGTACTACACGGCCCATCGGAATCACTATCAGAGTCAGATCGATCCGGGCACGGGACGCGTCTACCGGCTGCGTGGCCGCGACGCGCGCCTCGAAGCCGACACCAATCTGGAGCGGAGATCATCCCGTGAACTGCTGACGATGCTCGATCACCCGAACAAATGGCACCGGCACATGGCCGCGCAGCTCCTCGGCGAGCGCAACGAGCGCGCGCTGGTCCCGGAACTGAACGCCCTCCTCGGGCAACCGCGGGAGTTTCCCGCCCTCCCCGCGCTCTGGGCGCTGCACCAGATGGGGGCGCTTGATGACGCCACGGCGCAAGCGGCGCTCCGCCATCCCATTCCTGCCGTGCGCCTCTGGACCGTGCGCTTCCTCGGCGACACCCACGGGCTCCATCGTGGACCGGGGCTCACGAACCCGCGCAACGTGAAGTCGGGCGCGTTGCCGCCGGCGGTCTTTTCGAGCCTGCTCGAGCAGGCCGGCCGCGAGGCGGCCGCCGAGGTGCGCGCCCAGATGGCAGCATCGGCCCGGCGCCTCGCCACCGGGCAGGCTCTCGAACTCGTACGCGCACTGGCGACGCACCGCGAGGACGAGGGCGATCCGTACATTCCCCTGCTGCTTTGGTGGGTCCTCGAGGCGCACGAGCGCATCGCCCGCGACCAGGTGATCGCGCTGTTCCGGGCCCGCGAAGGATGGCAGCTTCCGCTCGTGCAGGAGCACCTCGCGCCGCGCCTCATGCGCCGTTTCGCCCTGGAAGGCAGACGGGAGGACCTCGACGCTTGCACGCAACTGCTCCGCCTCGCTCCGCGTGCCGCGGACGCCGCTGTTCTGATGAAGGGCTTCGTCGAGGCGTACCGCGGGCGCGAGCTGGTCGATCTGCCCGACGAACTCGTGCAGGCGATGCGGGCCTCGGGCCAGATGCCGCTGATCCTCCGCGTGCGCCAGGGTGACAACCTCGCCATCCAGGAGGCACTGACGGTGATCCGAAACCGCCGGGCGCCCGTCGACGAGCGGCTGCTTTACCTGCGCGTATTCGGAGAGGTGAGACACGACGCCGCGTTTCCGGCCCTGCTCGAGGTCGCCGCGGCCAACGAGCTGCCGCCGCTGCGTCGGGCCGCGCTGGGATCGCTGCTGCCCTACGATCGGCCCGAGGTCGGACCGTGGGCCGCCGGCCTGCTGCCCCGCGTGCCCGAAGAGATCCGCCCGTCGCTGCTCGCGCTGCTGGCCAGCCGGGCCGGCTGGAGCGGGCACCTCCTGAATGCCGTGGAGACCGGCCAGCTTCCGGCCCACGCCGTCCCCCGCGACTTGGTGGACCGCATGCGGGCGCATGCCGACGGGACGCTGGCCACCCGGCTGGCGCGGGTATTCCAGGCAGACGCGGACGGCAGCACCGCGGCCCTGCGCCAGCGTATCCTGGGTGTGGAGACGGCCCTGCGGACCGGAACCGGCAATCCGCACCGCGGCGAAGTGGTGTACACGCAACGATGCGCGAGCTGTCACACGCTCTTCGACAAAGGTGGCCGGCTGGGTCCGGACCTCACCAGCTACCAACGCGAGAATCTTGGCACGATGATTCCGAGCATCGTGCAGCCCAGCGCCGAGATCCGGGAGGGCTTCCAGCACTACCAGGTCGCCACCCACGACGGGCGCAGTCTCAGCGGCTTTCTGGTGCGGCGGGACGCGCAGATCGTGGTCCTCCGGGGCTGGGAAGGCGAAGATCTCACGATCCGCCAGGCCGACATCGCCCGCCTCGAGCCGGTGGGTCGCAGCCTGATGCCGGAAGGGCTGCTGGATGACCTCGACGACCAGCAGATCCGGGACCTCTTCGCCTACCTGCGGCGGTCCCGGCCGCTCTAGGGCAAACCCCGGCCGACCCACGCCCGACTCCGACCATGAGCCATCGCCTCCCACCCTCGCCTCCTCGCTGGTGCGTTGGAAACAGCCTGCGTCACCGAATGGGTTTCGCGCCGCCACGTCCCACGATCATCCTGATCGCACTTCTTGCCCTCGGGCGGACTTCGGCCCCGGCGGCCGAACCCGGTGGGACCACTCCGCCCCGGGCCGTCTCGCCGTTCGACGCCAACCAAGCGCAGGTACACCAGCAAGCCTGGGCACGGTACGTGGGAGGACCGGTGCAGGAGACCAATTCGATCGGCCTGGCGCTGGTGCTGATTCCCGCCGGCGAGTTCGACATGGGCAGCACGCCCGAACAGGTGGCGTTCGCCCTGGAATGGCTGAAGACGGTGCCCCGCCCCGCCCCGGGAGAGGACCGGCGCATTCGTGAACAGGAGGCGCCGCAGCACCGCGTCGTCCTGACCCGCCCGTACCGCATCGGCCGCACGGAGATCACGGTGGGCCACTACCGGCAGTTCGTCGCCGCCACGCACTACGTCACCGAGGTGGAACGCTTTGGCGGGGGCAACTCCGGCAAGACCGACGAATCCGATCCGCGGAAAAAGAACGTCCTCTGGCACTCCCCGGGCTACCCGACCACTGACCAGTCACCGGTCACGCAACTCACCTGGAACGACATGATCGCGTTCTGCAATTGGCTGAACGCAAAGGAAGGGCGCGCGGCGTGCTATCAGCGCGACGACCATGGCGGCTGGCGTCGCGTGCCCGAAGCCAGGGGCTATCGCATGCCGACCGAGGCGGAATGGGAATTCGCCTGCCGGGCCGGCACCACCACGCACTTCTCGTTTGGTGACGACGTCCGCGCCTTGGACGACCACGCCTGGTTCAACCGCACGGCCGAGACGAAAACCGAGCGCGGTACCCGCCCCGTCGCGACGAAGCGGCCCAATCCCTTTGGACTTTTCGACCTGCACGGGAACGCCTGGGAGCGGTGCGAGGATTTCTTCAATCCCGACGGCTATGGCGCCGGACCGCGCGAAGATCCGGTCGGTCCCGCAACCGGCACCAACCGGATGGTCCGCGGCGGAGGCTGGCATTACTTCGACCTGCACGCCCGCAGCGCCTA
>JAEUHA010000385.1 GCA_016793535.1 Opitutaceae bacterium
GAGGCCGAACGCCGGTAGCGGCCGTGGGGCCTGGGCGTGGGCGGCAGACGGGGAGCCAAAACCAAGAACTACGAGCAGGACGAGTCCAAGCGTCCCATCACCCAGTCCCCACTGTAGGCGGGGTGCCCTCACCACGCGGGATATCGGCTTCGTTTCCGGAAGCTCGCGGGGTGAGGGCACCCCGCCCACAGTGGACCGTACTCCGCTCATGGAGTCCTCCGCGATGTCAGCCCGGCCAGCCGCACGCTGCCCTGATCCGCACTGCTGCGGAATTCCACCCGGAGGTAATTCACCCCGAACTCCGCCGGCCGCTGGGCCGCGAAGGTGCCGGCCGGCCGGCCGTCGACCTCGAGGGTCAGCTGGCCGCCGCGAGTGGCGTCCGTCCAGCGCAACCGCAGCTCCCGCGCCCGGGGCGCCGCGCCGGCGGCGGCTGGGTCCAACGGAACAGAGTAGACGGCATGCGCCGCCGCCTTCCCGTCGTCGTTCCGCGTAAAGTGATCATTCAACACCAGGCGCAGCCCGCGCACCTCCGCCGGCACTTCGATCCGGATCGTGATCTCGCCGGCGGCCGCGAGCGGAAAGTTCCATTGGGCCCCGCAGAGGCCGGTTGACTTCAACGGGATCGCGACGGCGGCCCGCCCGTCCGGGAGCTTCTCCACCTTCAGGCCATCGTCGCCGTACTGCGTCCACTCGACCGGCCCGAACGCCAGGTCGTTGGTCGCCCCTGCCTCCTCCAGCCAACCCGGATCAAACAGCAGCACGGCGCGCTTGCCCTCCCCCTGCCCGCTGACGACGACCACCTTCCCCGCGGTATTTTCCGCCAGCGAGGCGTACGAGGTGCCGCGGTCGCCGCCGCTGACGACATCGGTCTCGTGCAGGATCTCCCGGAATCCGCGCCAGGTGCGCCCGTCATCCGCGCTGATCGCGGCCTGCAGGACCTCTCGTCCGCCCATCGCGTAACTCCGCGGATCCGTCCAATTCTGGCAGGGATTGGTGAGCAGCACGATCCGGCCGTCGCGCAGCCGGAGCAGGTCGGCCGGCGAATCGGAGGAGATGAAACCGGTCCGTTCCAGCGCCGTCCATCGTTCGCCACCGCGGGAGAACGACTGCCAGAGCCGGCCGCCGCGATCGCGCACGAGCATCCAGATGCGGCCGTCGCGCAATTCCAGCAGCACCGGTTCGATCGCGCCATAGCGCGTCACGTTCGGCGCGCCCAGGACGAGGCTGAGCTGGTCGGGCGACTGGCGCCACGTCGCCCCCTGATCGTCCGAAAGGTAGACGAAGGTGTCGTTCCAGCCCTGGTCGGGACCGCTCGCCGGCGGCTGCTCCCGCTCCGGAACCGCCCGCGCCACCGCCAGCACCAGGCGGCCTGATCCAGACAGTTGGATGAAGCCGTTGATCGACCCGACATAGCCCGGCACCACCTTCTGGGGTTCCGACCAGGCGCTCGCGCCGGCCGGCCGCCGCGTGTGATACACCTCGTAAAGGCGCCCGCGATAGCCCCCGGGGCCGTCGCCAAGAATATGATACACCGCGTGCAGCCCGCCATCCGCCGCCTCCAGCACCACGAGGGCATAGTACGCCCGGCCCGGCAGGCGGAATGCAATCGCCGGCTCGCTCCACGTCAGCCCTCCGTCGCGCGACCGGAGCACGCTCACGGAATCGCTCTCCGGCTTGGTGATGGCGTAGAGTTCCAGGGAACCGTCGCGGCGCGCCACGATCGAGGCCTCGTTGGTCGGCGCCTCCCGCACGATGGCCGGAGCCCACACGGACGCGAGGTCGCGCGGCGCCGGCCGCAGTTGCATTCCAAATGGATTGCCAAACGGCTTCGCCCCGGCGCTCGCCGGGCCGAAGCGTCCCGTCGCCGCCATCGTGTAGAGGTGGACCAGACCGAGGTCCGGATCGAGCCCCAGCTCGCTCACGGCGGCCGGACTGCACGGTCCCCTGAACACCTCCCGTCCGTCCACGGATAGCACCGCGACAACGCCGCGGCGCTCGAGCACGAGATTGAAACTCCTGCCCGGTTTCACGTCCGGAGCCGCCACTTCGATCGGAGCATCGCCGGCACGAAAGAACCGCCCCCGCAGCTTCCAGCTCCGGCTGCCACTCGCAATCGCGAGTTCACTGCCGGCACCGACGACCAGCAGGCTCTCGCGGCCGGCGCGGGGCAGCGCGAGGTCGAGTTCGACCCGGAAATCGCCCGCCTCGGGCGCCGCCGTCGCGAGCAGGCGATGTCCCCGGCCCGCCCCGACGAGAAAACCACCCTGGTCGACGGTCCAGGCGCGTCCGCTGTAACGCACGCGCGGCGCCGTCTGATTCTCGGCGTTCGCGACGAACGTGATCGTGGCGGCGCGTTCCGGCTGCGCCGCGACGGCCGCTGCGACCCACAGCCACCACGCGATCGACCGCTGCAGGAGGCGGAGCGTCATGGTTGCGCGTAGAACCAGTCGAGCGGGACACTCTTGAACTTCAACGAAAGCATCTTCCCGCCCTTGGGAAAGTGATAGTAGCTCAGGAGCGCCCGTCCCTGGTGAAAGGTGATGCTCGTGTAGGCGTAGGTGAAGGTCGGATCGGCTTCGAGGTTGCGCGGCCGGCTCCACGTTTTGCCTTCATCGCGCGAGATCATCGCCGCCAGCGGCGTGCGGGCGCCGCCGTGATTGGCGCCGAGGACGGTCTTCTCGGGATTGCTCCACTCCACCTTCGGATTCCACACCAGGAGCCAGTCCCCGGTTCCGGGCAGGGCGACGAGCGTCGAGGGCGCCTCGGGCGCCTCGATGTTCCACGGCACCGCTTCCGTCCAGGTGTCGCCGCCGTCGCTCGAAAACGACCGCCAGATGTAGCCGGTCTGCGTGCGGATGATCTGCATGACCCGTCCGTCCTTCAACTCGATCAAGCCCGGCTCCATGGCGCCCCGCTTCGGCGCGGACAGCAGGGTGCGGCCGCGTTTCCACGAGCGGCCGTCGTCGTCGGAAAAATACACGACGGTCCGGAAGTCGTCGTTCTTGGTCCACACCTGCTTGCTCGAGGCAACGGGCGCCAGCAGCCGTCCGGACCGCAGCGCGATGACGCGCGCGTTGTTCATCACGTGATAACCCTCCTCGGGCGTGACGAGCACGGGCGCGCTCCACGTCTTCGTGTCGTCGCTCGACCGGCGCACGTAGGCCTTCAGGTCGGTGAGCGAGTTCTTCTGCAGGTAGAAGAACAACACGTCGCCCGTCCGCGTGCGGACCAGGCTCACGGACATCACATTCGCCT
>JAEUHA010000403.1 GCA_016793535.1 Opitutaceae bacterium
CCGGTACGTGACCCAGGCGCCGAAGTTCGCGTAGGCCGGCGCGTAGTACGGGATCGTCGGATCAAGGACGTTGCGCGCATCGACGGCGAAGCCGCTGATCGCCTTGCCGCGCGCGTTCATGCTGCCGCCGATGGAGAAGCCGCCCAGCGGCCCGGTGCGGGCAAAGTCGTAGCTCTGGATCAGATTGAGCGTCCATCGGGAGGCGAAGTTCGCCGAGGGGCTGTTCCGGATGGCGTTGAAGTTGACCAGGATTTCCTCGAGCTCGGCGACGCGCTGGGCGACGGTGAGATTGTTGGCCGTGACCACCGGCAGCCATTCTGGGTGCGATTTGATGATCGGAATATACTCGGCCATGTACTGGTTGATGTACACGCCGCGTGCGCTCGTCGTGTTGTCGCCGCGCCGGCTGCCGTTGAGGGTGATCCGCCACCGGACCGTGGGATTGGCGGTGAGGGAGAACTCGTAGCCCTTCGAGGTCGTCGACACCACATCCTGCCAGACCGTGTTGATCGTGGAGTACGGTGACGTCAGGTACTTCACGTCGCCGGTGAACTCGCTCACGCCGATCCAGAGCTGGTCGAACTGCTTGAAGTTGCCCGCGGAGTTGTTGGAGATGCTGTCGCCGCTGTTCTTGTTGCTGTTCGTATAGTGGATGAGCTCGAGAAACACGCGGCGGTTGAGGAACGAGAGCTTCACGCCGTAGTCGGTGCCTTCGCCCTCGGGATTGGGCAGCAGGTCGCCGTAGACATTGCGGGTGCCGGCGTTGACCTGGAAATTGTTCGACGTGTTGTAGCTCAGGCTCAGCCAGGGCAGCGCGTGAAACACGAGGCCGCGCGAGTACGTGTTGCCGCCGCGCGAGGTCCGGCTGTCGCCCTTGAAGCGGCGCAGGTCGATCCCGCTCGGCCGCGGGGCGACGCCGCGAGCGTCCCGCAGGGCGGCGAAATCGTTGGGCACGGCCAGCCAGGACGTCTGCTTGTCCTCGCGCAGGCCGTTGGTGACGACGATCCGGTCCTTCCAGAAGAAACTCTGCGTGGCGAGGGCGTAGGTCCGGACGACGGACTCGGTCATCGTCGGACCCTGGAACGAAAAGAACGCGGGCGTGATGCCGCTCGGATCGCGGGCCGGCAGCGGGTCGTTGGCGTAGAGGACGGGCAGGCTCTTGATGTAGTCGCCGACGTTCGTGCCGATCTTGCCCCGCGCGGGCTCCATGTAATAGCGGAAGCGAATCGCGTTGTTGCCGTTGTTGATCTGCGCCGCGGCGCCCGTGGTGGCGAGCGGCGTGCTGTTGAACAGGCCATTGTTGCTCGACCAGCCGCTCGTGTTGCTGTCCTCCATGAAGACCGCCGCCTGGTGCCGGCCCAGGTGGCGCAGCCAGCCCGACGGCCGGCGGGTGAAATCGAGATTATAGGACGCCATCACGCGGTAGTTCTCCGCCTCGTTCGGCGCGTCGATGAGCGTGCTCTGCGATTCGCTGTAGAGCAGGCCGACGTTGGGATTCAGCTGGCCGTTCGGCAGCCGACGGTTGGGGTCGACGTAGATGTAGGTCAGCTGCCCGACGAAGCCGTTCACCGCCTTCAGATCGCTGTCGACGCGATTGTAGGCGGCCTCCACGAAGAAATCGCGGGTGATCTGCTGCTCGATGAAGAGCGAGGCGATGTCGTAGTCGGTGAGGCGAAACGCCGAGTTGCCGAAGTTGCTGGCGAAGGTCGGGTAGATGGACGCGTTGACGAGCGAGCGAAAACTGGCGCCGTTGACGGCAAAGCCATTGGCAAACGTCGTGGGCGCGGACTGGCCCTGGTTCGTGAAGCTCTGCGTCGGGACCGGCGTGCCGCCCGCGGAGTGTGCCGTGGAGACCAGTCCGGCCTGCCCGTAGTTTTGCGTGCCGCGCGGTTTGCCCGCAGCTGTGTTGGTGAAGGTCTCGATGATCGGGGAGCCGGCGGCGAGCCACGGTGACACCGCGTCGTAGTCCGGCCAGGGGCGGACGGCGGGCGCGTTGATCAATCCCCGTTCGTAGTTCAGCCGCAGCGTGGTCGTCTTCAGCGGCGTCAGATTCAGCGTCACGAAGTGCCGCCGCTGGAAACTCTCGGTCGGAATCCGGAAGCTGTTGAGGTTCTCGTAGAGGCCCGAGTAGCGGATCGCCAGGAGGTCTTTTTTGAGCACGTGGTTGTGGTCGAGGGTCGCGCGGTAGGAGCCGCGGTCGTCGACTTGATACTCGATCGTGGTGGCGGTCCGGTTCTTCGCCCGCTTGGTGGACGAAATGAAGGCGCCGGCGGCATTGCCGAGGCCGAAGAGGATCGCGTTCGGGCCCCGCGTGAAGGTCAGCGCCTCCGAGTTGAACCGATCGTTCGGGATGTTGTTGGTGAAAAAATCCTGGCCGACGACGGTGGACGCGCCGCCGCGGCTCACGAACTTGGTCGGGATGTTGATGAAATCGTTCCCGTTGCCCGTGATGTCCGAGGTCGACATGATGAACGGGTCGGTGTTCGGCGCGAAGGCCATGAGGTCGTAGATGCTGTTCGCGCCGAGGTCGTCCATCAGTTGCTCGGTGAACACCGTCATCGCCGAACCGATATCCTTCAGGTCCGTCTTCAGCCGCGTGCCGCTGAGCGTCTGCGTGGCGAGGTAGCCCTTCTCCGTCCCGGCCTCGACCATGAAGGGCGAGAGGACGATCGCGGCGTCCGGTCGCGGCGGCGGCGCACTCGGGTCGGTCGCGGCGGTCTGCGCGTCCAGTGAACCGAACGCGCTGCAAGTGAGAAAGAGCGTGACGCGGAC
>JAEUHA010000440.1 GCA_016793535.1 Opitutaceae bacterium
ACCGCCGAGTGGATCTGGTTGCCCATCTGCGTCACGAGGCCCTTCTTCGCGGCCCACAACTGCATCTGCCGGCACTCCCACACGGTGTGCGCGAGCGGCTTCTGGCAGTACACGTGCTTGCCGCGCTTCATCGCTTCGATCGAGGCGAGGGCATGCATGTGATCCGGCGTGGCGACGTCGACCGCATCGAGCGTGTCGCCGAGTTTTGAATACATCTCGCGGAAATCCGAGAAATGCGGCACGCCCGGGATCAGCTTGTCCGCCTTCTCGAAGGCGCGGGTGTCGATGTCGCAGAAGCCGACGTACTTCACCTTCTCGTGCTGGAAGAAGTTGTGCAGGTCGCCGTAGCCCTTGCCGTTGACGCCCACGGTGGCGATTTGCACCCGGCTGTTGAGGTTGGCGCCCCGCACGAGCAGCGGGACTCCCACCGCGGCGCTGGCCACCAGGGAACGTTTGAGGAAGGCACGGCGGGACGTCGTCGGGGCGGTATTCATGGGCAAAACGGGGTAAGGTCAGCGTCCCGCGCGAACCCGCGAGGTCAAGCCCGGGCTCCGGCGCCGAGGGTGCGAGTTGCGCCTTGGCAGGATCGCGCGGCCCGTTTCAGCTTCGCTCGCTCGGACCCACCCCATGCCCCGGCCGTCCCCCTTCCTCCGGCTCTTCGCCACGCTCCTGCCCGGCGCGGTCCTGGCCCCGTGCGGTTGGACGCAGCCGGCGGCTCCCGTCGTCGATTTCGCCCGCGAGATCCAGCCGATCCTGGCCGGCAAGTGCTACGACTGCCACGGCGCCGAGAAGCCGAAGGGCGGCCTGCGGCTCACGAGCCGCGCGAGTGCGTTGCGCGGCGGCGAATCAGGCGAGCCGGCGTTCGTTGCCGGCGCCAGCGCCCGGAGCCAGCTCATCCAGCGGATCACCACCACGGACGAGAACGACGTCATGCCCCAGAAAGGCGCGCCGCTGTCGCCGGCCGAGGTGGCACTGGTCCGCCGCTGGATCGACGAGGGCGCGCACTGGCCGGATGACCTGCGCCACTGGGCTTACGTGAAGCCGGTCCGCCCGGCGGTACCGCCCGTCCCGGACCGGAGTCGCGTCCGCAATCCCATTGACGCGTTCGTCCTGGCGCGCCTCGAACAGGCCGGACTCAAGGCCTCCCCGCCGGCAGACAAACCCCGGTGGCTGCGCCGCGTTTCGCTCGACCTGATCGGGCTGCCTCCCACTCCGGCGGACGTCGACGCCTTCATCGCCGATACCAGCGACGGCGCGCACGAACGCGTCGTCGACCGGTTGCTCGCCTCGCCCCACTACGGGGAACGCTGGGCGCGGCCCTGGCTCGATCTCGCGCGTTACGCGGACTCGCACGGGTTCCAGCGCGACGACCTGCGAGACCTCTGGCCCTATCGCGACTGGGTCGTCCGAGCGATGAACGCGGACCTCCCCTTCGACCAGTTCACGGTCTGGCAGATCGCCGGAGACCTCCTGCCGGAAGTGCGGGATGCCGCGGGCCGGCCGCGCAACCTCGATCCGCTGATCGCCACCGGCTTCCATCGCGCGGCGCCGACGAACGTCGAAGCCGGCACCGACCAGGAGGAGGGGCGCGTCAACCAGGTCTTCGACCGGGTCAACACCACCGCGGCCGTGTGGCTGGGCACCACGCTGGAGTGTGCGCAGTGCCACAGCCACAAATACGATCCGTTTTCGCAGCAGGACTACTACCGGCTCTTCGCCTACTTCAACCACACGCCGCGCGAGACGGACTTCACGACGCCCAAGGCGATGGCGGCGCTGAAATTCACGGGGCCCTACCTCGAGCTGCCGGATCCGGCCAACGACGCCGCACGCGGCCGACTCGAGGTTCGGCGCAAGGAGCTCGACGCCCAGATCGCCGCCCGGTCGGCCGAAGTGCTGGCGGGCGCCTCGACGCCGGAGGCGAAGGCGCCGACCGGCAAGCAACGCACCCAGCTCCTCGCCGGGGACAAGGCGCTCGCGGAGCTGCGCACCCAACGCCAGGCCCTCATGCGCGAGCTCGAGGCGCTGAAACCGCCGCAGACGCTCGTCATGCGCGAGCTCGACGAGCCGCGCCCCACCGCGGTGTTGAGCCGGGGCAACTTCCTCGAGCCCGGAGAACCGGTGCAACCGGGCACGCCGGCCGCACTCCACGCCGCTCCCCCACCCGCCGGCCCTCGCGCCACGCGGCTCGATCTCGCCCGCTGGCTCGTCGACCGCGAGAACCCGCTCGTGGCCCGCGTCACGGTGAACCGCTGGTGGGCGGAATTCTTCGGCCGCGGCATCGTGGGCACGCTCGAGGATTTCGGGCTGAAGGGCGACGCCCCCACGCACCCCGAACTGCTCGACTGGCTGGCGGTCGAATTCATGGAGCGCGGCTGGAGCATGAAGCACGTTCATCGCCTGATCGTGCTCTCGGCCACGTACGGACAGAGTTCGCGCCTCACACCGGAACTGCTTGCGGCCGACGACCAGAACAAGTGGCTCGCCCGTGGCCCGCGCTTCCGCCTCGACGCGGAGACCATCCGCGACAATGCGCTCGCCCTCGCCGGACTGCTCAGCCTGAAGCAGGGCGGCCCGCCCGTCCGTCCCTATCAGCCGCCCGGGCTCTGGGAAAACAAGGTCGGCGGCGACCGCGTCACCTACGAGGTGAGCCCCGGCGAGGACGCCTGGCGGCGCGGCCTCTACACGGTGTGGAAACGCAGCTCGCCTTATCCGAGCTTCATGAATTTCGACGCCACCGCCCGGACCGCGTGCACCGTGCGTCGTTCCCGTTCGAATACACCGTTGCAGGCGCTTACCCTGCTGAACGACCCGGTCTACGTTGCAGCCGCGCGGGGGCTCGCGCACCGCGTGCTCACGGAGCGACCTGCGGCCGGCACCGCCGAGCGGCTCCGTCATGCGTTCCGGCTGTGCCTCGCGCGGGAACCCAGCGCGGTCGAGCTGGCCGCGCTGGCCGGGCTGCTCGCGCAGCAGGCGGACGCAGCCGCGGCGGATCCGGGTGCCGCCGCCCGCGTGAGCGGAGCGCGTCCGCCGCCGCCGGGCTCATCCGTGGCGGAGCTGGCCGCGTGGCACGCCGTGGCGACGGCATTGCTCAATCTCGACGAGACGATCACCAAAGGCTGACGCATGCACCTGTTCGACGAGCACTGGCGAAACGTCACCCGCCGCACCTTCCTGCGCCGCTCGGGCCTCGGCTTCGGCGCGATCGCCCTGCAGTCGCTGCTCGCGGGCGCCGTGCCCGCGCCGGGCGCCTCGTCGCACGCGGTCCGCCCGCCGCACTTCGCGCCCCGGGCCAAACGGGTCATCTACCTGCACATGGTCGGCGCGCCCTCGCAGCTCGACCTTTTCGACCACAAGCCGGCCCTGGCAAAGCACGACGGCAAACCGTGCCCCGACGAGTTCATCCGCGGCAAACGGTTCGCCTTCCTGCGCGGCCACCCGACCATCGCGGCGTCGCGGTATCAGTTTCAGCGCCACGGAAAGAGCGGCGCAGAGATCTCCGAGCTCCTGCCGAACCTGGCGCGGGTCGCCGACGAGCTGGCGATCGTGAAATCGGTGCACACCGACGAGTTCAACCACGCGCCCGCCCAGCTCTTTCTCCACACCGGCTTCGGTCGCCTCGGCCGGCCCAGCTTCGGGTCGTGGGTGACCTACGGCCTGGGATCGGAAAACCAGGACCTGCCCGCGTATGTCGTGCTGCTCTCGGGTCCGCTCGCCGGCGCGGGCACCAGCCTGTGGTCGACGGGCTTCCTGCCCAGCGTGCACCAGGGCGTGCAGTTCCGCTCCAGCGGCGAGCCGGTGCTCTTCCTCAACAATCCCGACGGACACTCCGCGGCCGACCGTCGCCGTGTCTTGGATACGGTCCAGCGGCTCAACCAGGCGCAGCTCGCGGACGTCGGCGACCCGGAGATCGCCACGCGCATCAGCCAGTACGAGATGGCGTTTCGCATGCAGACCTCCGTGCCGGAATTGATGGACATCGCGCGGGAACCGAAGGCGGTGCTCGAGCAGTATGGGGCCCAGCCCGGCAAGGCGTCGTTCGCCAACAACTGCCTGCTGGCCCGGCGGCTGATCGAGCGCGGCGTGCGCATGGTGCAGCTCTACGACGCGGACTGGGACCATCACGGCGACCTCGCCGGGCGTCTGCCGCGCAAATGCCAGGATGTCGACCAGGGCATGGCCGCCCTGGTGCGGGACCTGCAGCAGCGCGGATTGCTCGACGACACACTCGTGATCTGGGGCGGCGAATTCGGCCGCACGCCCATGGCGCAGGTCGATTCCGGCGCCGGCGTGGCCACCAAGCCGGGCCGCGATCACCACAAGGATGCCTTCACGATGTGGCTGGCCGGCGGCGGTGTGAAGGCCGGTCAGACCTTTGGCAGCACCGACGAACTGGGCTACCACATCGCGGAGCGACCCGTGCACGTGCACGACCTGAACGCGACGATCCTGCACCTGCTCGGTCTCGACCACGAACGGCTGACGTACCGCTATCAGGGCCGCGACTTCCGGCTGACGGACGTGCACGGCAAGGTCATCACCGGTCTGCTGGCGTAGGTGGAACGCGCGTGAAGAGCAGCCCGGGGACTGGCTGCTCCACCCTACGCTGGCGTGACTTCCCAGCCTTTGCGATACGTGCGGGTCAGCAGCGCGTTTCCTTCGGGACTGTTCTTGAACTGCAGCTTCGCCGCATCCCACTCGAGCACGTTCAGCTCCTCCGGGGTCACGCTCAGCTTGCCCCGGGAGTTGACCGGGCGCTTGGGCAGCCGGGTGGCGACGTTGCCCAGCTGGGCCGCCTCGCTGAGCCAGCCGGCGTAGTCGAAACCGTCGGTCGTCTTGGCGCCGTCGAGGATGGCGTCGACCCAGCGGTGGTAGTGGTTGAGGCCCTTGATGTCCTTCGGGTACGCGAAGCCCGGGAAGTTCTCCGCGGGATACAGGCGCGGTCCGCCGACGTGCGGCAGCACCATATTGCCCTTCTCGCCGATGAACAGTGAACCGCTGCCCGGCAGGTCGACGTTGTCGGGCATCTGGGCGAGCTTCCGATTGGGCCGCAGGCCGCCGTCGGTCCACGTCACATTGATCGTCGGCCCCGCGGTGAATTCCGTCCCGGGAAACACATACCGCACCGCCTCCGACGTGGGCCAGACGTGCCGGTTGATGCCGGTGTTGTCGGCGCCGACGCTGAGCGGTGCCCGAATGCCGAGGGCGGTGAAGAC
This sequence comes from Opitutaceae bacterium, assembly GCA_016793535.1. GTDB lineage: Bacteria > Verrucomicrobiota > Verrucomicrobiia > Opitutales > Opitutaceae > ER46. Next base: position 5,217 of record JAEUHA010000440.1, read on the forward strand.
CGGGTCGAGAATATGGCAGCCGAAGTCGCCAATCGCGCCGCCGCCGAAGTCCTGCCAGTCGCGCCAGGCGAACGGGTGGTATACAATCGGTGAATACGGCCGCATCGGCGCGCCGCCGATCCAGAGATCCCAGTCGAAGCCCGCGGGCACCGGCCCCGGCGCCGGCGGCTCGAGCAGGCGGGTGCGCTCATTGCCCGTCACGCCCACCCAGGAAAAGACCTCCTTCACCTTCCCGATCACGCCCTCGCGGATAAGCCGGGTGGACATCCGGTACTCGACCGCCGAGTGGATGTGGTTGCCCATCTGGGTGACGACATTCTTCTTCTCGGCCCAGAGACGCATCTGGCGCGATTCCCAGACATTGTGCGCAAGCGGCTTCTGGCAGTAGACGTGTTTGCCGCGCTTCATCGCCTCGATCGCGATCAACGCGTGCATGTGGTCGGGCGTCGACACGATGACGGCGTCGACCGTGTTGCCCAGCTTCTCCAGCATGACGCGGAAGTCCTGGAAGTGCGGCACGCCGGGCACGGCCTTGTCGGCGCGGGCAAACCGGTTCAGATCCACGTCGCAGAAGCCGACGAACTTCGCCTTCGCATGGCTCGAGACGTTGTGGAGGTCGCTGTAGCCCTGGCCGTCGACGCCGATGGCGGCCACCTGCACGCGACCGTTGGGACTCGCCGACCGCAGCACCGCCGGAAACGTGAGCGCGGCACCGGCGAGGGCGGTGCGTTCGAGAAAGCGGCGGCGCGTGAGAGGAGACGAGGGGCGGTTGCTCATGACGCGAGCGTTTCCTTCAACGCCACGCGGTCAAGCGTACGGTCGTGACACCTTGGTGGGAGCGGCTGCACACTGCGACTGAACGCGGGGACGGCGGTCGGATCGGGCCGCAAAGCCCCGCCCAAGACCGGCCTTCGCTGCGCCACCGAAGTTTGACACTCCGTTGCCGCGAGCAAAAACATGCCGGATGGCTCGCCTCTCGCTGCTGCTCCTCGGGTTCGCGGTTTTCGGTAGTCTGCCCGCGGCGGAAACAACCGGGCCGGACGGGCGCGCCCAACCGGGAGCGGCGGTCGGCCCGTTGTCGTATCACGGCTGGACCGGAGCGCTGCGAATGCGCAACGAGCAGGCGGAAGTGATCGTCGTACCGGAGATCGGACGCGTGATGAGTTTTCGTTTTCATGACGGTCAGAACGTGCTCTGGGAGGATGTGTCGTTGCGTGGCAAGCGTGGTGATCCCGCCGGGCGCGAATGGATCAACTTCGGCGGCGACAAGACCTGGCCGGCGCCAGAGGCAGAGTGGAAGACGCACACGAAGCGGGAGAAGTGGATGCCGCCACCCGGGTTCGACGGGATGCCGGGCCGGGCACGTCGCGATGGCAGCGCCATCGTGCTCACCTCGCTGGTAGATCCGTTCTACGGCATCCGCACGTCGCGGCGGATCACGCTGCGCGGCGACGACCCGGTCATGGAAATCGAAACCGAGTATGAGAAAGTTTCGGGCGCCGCGCTGCCGGTGGGCATCTGGGTGATCACGCAGTTCCGCGATCCGATGGCGGTTTATGTGCCGGCCCCGGAAACTTCGCGTTTTGAAGGGGGGTATTTTCGTTTCCGCGACACGCCCTGGCCGCAGCTCACGACCATGCAGGGACTGATCAAGGTTACGCGCGACCCGGCGGCTAGCCACAAGCTGGGCTCGGACGCGGACCGGATGCTGTGGGTCGGAGCGAAAGAGATGTGCCTCGTCGCCACGACGCGGGTCGCAGGCGCGGAGTATCCGGACCGGGGCGCCAGCGCGGAAGTCTACACGAACCCGGATCCCAAGACGTACGTGGAACTGGAGACGCTTGGCCCGCTCGCGACCCTCGCGCCCGGGCAGCGCATCCGCCAAACGAATACGTACACGCTGCTCCGGCGCCGGGAAGCAGACGCCGATGCGGACGCCCGCCGCATCCTCGGCCGGCAATAAAAAAGGCAGGCCCGGGAGAGGGCCCGCCTTGAAGTGACGCGGAGAACCGGCGGATCAGAACTGGCCGCTGATGCCAAACTTCAGCGAACGCGACGCGATCAGCGTCGTCCGTGGCCGGCTCGGCGTGTACGTGTAGATGTTCGTATCCTCCTCATCGAGGTTGTTGATGTTCAGGAACGCGGTCGCATTCGGCCGGACCTTGTAGGTGATGCCCGCGTTCATGCGGAGGATCTTGTCGCGGTAGATGTTGCCACTGCCGGGCGAGGTGAGGCTGTAACCGGTGGGATAGCGCCCCGTGTAGTTGACATCGAACGACGCGCCGAACTTCCGGTAGTTGTAAAGCAGCCCGAAGTTGTAGGCGCGCGGCACGAAGCCGGCGACCTGGCCGGACTTGAGTTCGACCGTGCCCGCGAACCGTCCTTCGGTTTCGAGATAGGTGTAATTGGCCCGGGCCGTCAGGCCCTTGAGTGCACCGGGCAGGAACGCGAGCCGCTGCCGGACATCGAACTCGATCCCCCGGAGCGTCGCGCTGCCGAGGTTGCTCGCCTGGACGATCTCGTAGCCGTTGTAGAGACCGTCGAAGCCGTTGTCCGGTCCGTCAGGGATGATGATCCCGGAGCGGGCCGAAGAGCCAATGTAGTCGGCGATCTTCTTCCGGTAACCCGTCACGGAGATCATGCCGGAATTCTTGAAATAGTACTCCAGCTTTAGGTCGAAGTTCTTGGCCATCTGCGGCCGAAGGTCGGGATTACCCATTGATACGGTGCGGGCGGTGTCGTTGGGCGTCGCGCCGGCGATCAGCTGGGCGAGGAAGGGACGTCCGTAGCTCGTCGAGTAGCTGCCGCGGGCCTTGAGATTCGCCGTGATGTCGTAGGAAAGATGAACGCTCGGGAAATACTTGTGATACTCGCCGTCACGCGAAAGCCGGGCGTAGTCGAGGGCCGCCCGCTTGAAGTGGTCCGGTTCGGCGGCAATCGGCGTCGTCCGGGCGCGGAAATAGGTGAAGGTGTCGGTGGTCACCCATTCGCCGCGCACCCCGGCCAGGGCCGTCAGGCCGCGGAACCGGAGCTGGCCCTGGATGTAGGCCGCGTCCACCCCTTCCTCCATGATGCGCCGGTTGGTGTACTGGGAAGTGGCGGTGAAGTTGACATCCTCGTACCAGAGGGAGCGGTCGCCGAGCGTCGTGGAGATGACGGTTGGGTCGAAGACCGGCAGCCGGGGCGCGGGAGCATGCTCACGTTCGAACTCGGTCAGGCGCATGAACGGGTTGCCCGTCAGGGTCGTACCCGCGACACCGTACCAACGCTGCGGATACGGCTGCCGGTTGTTGACGCGCCGGTTAATGGTGTCGAGGCCGGCCTTGAACACGATCGGCATTTCGGTGCCGAAACTGTAGGTGGCGTTGACGTTCGCGCTCACCTCGTTCGTGTCGGTGATGGTGTCGCGCTT
>JAEUHA010000451.1 GCA_016793535.1 Opitutaceae bacterium
GATACGGGTCGTGATGAAGGCCTTCTTCGCGGCCGCGGCCGCCTCGGGCTTGTGGAACCAGAATCCAATCAGCAGATACGAGGCGAGGCCGACCAGCTCCCAGCAGATGAACAGCAGGAGCAGGCTGTTCGCGACGAGCAGCCCGAGCATCGCCGCGGCGAACAGGCTGAGAAAGCAGAAGAAGCGCGTGAAGTTCGCGTCCTCCTTCATGTAGCCGGTGCTGAAGATGAAGATCAGCAGCCCGACGAACGTCACCATCACGCACATCAGCGCGGTGAGCGGATCGAGCAGCCAGCCGAGCCGGAGCGTGCCGCTGCCGAGTTCGAACCAGGTGAAATTGTGGACCTGATGGGCCGCCGGGTCCCGGAGCGCGGCGAGCAGCGCCAGGCACGACACGACGAATGCCCCGCCCATCGCGCCGATGGCCGCGCCCGCGGCGAGTGAGCGACCGCTGCGGGGCGTCAGCGCGCCGATCCCCGCGGCCACGAGCGGGAGGGCGGGAATGAGCCAGAGGAGAGCGGGAGACATGGAGGGTGGGCGAGGGTGGCGGCTGGAAGGGCTCGCTTCATCCCTTCAGTCGATCCGCCTCCTGGAGCCGGATGTTTTTCTGGTGGCGGTAAATCGCGATCACGAGCGCGAGCCCGACCGCCGCCTCGGCGGCGGCGACGGCGATGGAGAAGATCACGAAGATCACGCCGGTCGCGGGCGAGGTCGCCGGACCATAACGCCAGAACGCGATGAAGTTCAGGTTTGCCGCGTTGAGCATCAGCTCGACGCCGAGCAGGACGAGGATCGTGTTGCTGCGCGAAAGCGCCCCGATCAGGCCGATGCAGAACAACGCGCTGGAGAACAGCAGGCAGAGTTGCAGCGGTGAAATGCTCATGACCGATCGTCCTCCTTCTCCGCCCGGTCGGCCGAGGCGATCACGACGGCACCGAGCAACGCGACCGTGAGCAGGCCGCCCACGACCAGCAGCGCGGCCGCGTGCGAACCCATGAGTTGCAGCCCGAGGTCGCGGACCGAAATGGCAGGCGCGTTCCCGGCCACGGTGCCGGCGCCCAGCGGAGAGCTGAGGATCGCGCCGGCCAGCACGCCGACCACGGCACCGCCGGTAACGATCGCCGCGAACGCCCGGCCGACTGAATCCGGCGCGAGCGCGATGTCGGTCCGCGACCGGCGCGTGAGCAGCACCGCGAAAAGCACCACCATCGAAATCGCGCCGACGTAGACCAGCACCTGCGCGAAGGCCACGAACTCCGCGCCGGCCCAGAGGTAGAACGCCGCGATGCCGCCCCAGCTGCCGATCAGCAGCAGCGCGCTGTGAATCAGGTTGCGCAGCGCCATGGCGACGGCGGCGGTCGCGAGGGTGAGGAGGGCGATGACGACGAGGGGGAGCACGGCGAAGGGAGCGAGGCGGGAGGTCGGGTCAGGCGTAACGGTACTGGCGGGGGCGGACACCGGCGCTGAGCCGGCGCCCCATCACGACGAACGGTCCGACGACGAGGGTCACGGCGATCGCCCAGCGGACGAGCTGGAGCGGGCCGGACCAGCCGGTCGTCAGCGACCAGAAGGCAGCGGTGCCGAGATTGATCAGCGCGAGCGGCACGAGGAATTTCCACGCGAAGCGCGTGAGCTGATCCATGCGCAGCCGCGGGAAGGTCGCGCGGACCCAGATGAAGAAGAAGAGCAGCGGGAACAGCTTCAGCGCGAACCAGACGTACGACGGCACCATCGTGAGGAACGGCAGCGGGGCGTTCCAGCCACCGAGAAACAGGGTCACCGCGACGCCGCTCAGCGCGAACATGCCGAAGTACTCCGCCATGAAGAACAGCGCGTACTTGAAGCCGCTGTACTCCGTGAGGTGGCCCGCGATCAGTTCACTCTCGGCCTCGGGCAGGTCGAAGGGCGCGCGGTTCGCCTCGGCAAACGACGCGGTAAAGAAGAGCAGGAAGCCGGCGAAACCCCAGGGCGTGAAGACGAACCACTGCGGAAAGAAGCCCCAGGCCCAGGAACCCTGGGCGGCGACGATCTCGGTGAACCGGAGCGAACTCGCGAGCATGACGACGGGCACCACGGCCAGCAGCAGCGGCAGTTCGTAGCTGATCAACTGCGCGAGCGCGCGCATGGCGGCGAGCAGCGCGTACTTGTTGCGGCTCGCCCAGCCGGCCATGAAGACCGAAAGTTCGGTGGCGGCGCCCGCCGCGAAGAAGTATAGGACCGACGCGTCCAGATCGAGCCCGACCAGATTCCGGCCGTACGGGATGACGGCGAGGGTGAGGATGGAGAACGCGAGCAGCGTGATGGGCGCGAGCAGGTGCAGCACCTGGTCGGCGCTCCGCGGCACGATATCCTCCTTGGTGAGCATCTTGATGCCGTCCGCGAGCGGCTGCAGCACGCCGAAGGGACCGGTGCGGTTCGGCCCGGGCCGGTTCTGCATCCGGCCGAGCACCTTTCGCTCCGCGAGCGTCATGACCGCGAACAAACTGGCGAACACCACGACCGTCGCGACGATCGCGATGAGGCTGTTGGCCAGCCAGCGCCACGGGTCCGGCAGCGCGCCCGTCAGCAGGTCGCGGAGCAACAGCGGGGCGCGTTCCAGAAATGAGTCCGCCGGGTTCGCGGCCGCCAGGGGGAGACTGAAGAGGGAGAGGCCGGGCCAGGTCATGCGGCGGGAGGCGGCGGTTGGGCCGGTGGGGTGGGCGGGGCCGGAGGCGCCGCCGGAGCGGCTTTCGCGGCGGCGGCAGCGGCAGCCTTGGCGGCGGCGGCGGCAGCGGCGGCCTTGGCCTTTTCTTCCGCGGCCTTGCGCTCGGCCGCGAGGCGCGCGTCGACTTCGGCGGCCTCGGTCGGGCGGATCGAGTGAAAGTACTCGTTCGGTTTGGCCAGTTGCTCGCGGTTCAGGAGCAGCGCGGTGAAACGGTCGGTGGTCGCGATCTCGTACTCCTGGTCCATCTTGATGGCGTCAAAGGGACAGACCTCGACGCAGATCTGGCAGCTCATGCACACCGACGTGTCGATCGCGAACACCGCCGGGTAGAGCTGCAGCTTGCCGGTGGCGTCGGGCTTCTTGTCCTTGCTCTTCTCGATGTAGATGCACTGCGGCGGACATTCCTTCTCGCAGATCTGGCAGGCCACGCAGCGCAGCGTGCCCATCGGGTCGGTGGCGTTTTCCGTCACGAGGAACGGGAAGTTCCGGTACGCCTCCGGGATGTCCGCCTTCTGTTCCGGATACTCGATCGTCACGAGCCGCTTGGGATCGTGGAAGCTGCCCGCGAAATTCTTCGCGGTGACAGCGAGTCCTTGCAGTAAGCCGGTGCCGAGCATGGGTGAACGCGGTTAGGTGGCGTGGTGGATTTTCATCCCCAGAAGCGGAGAGACTGCCCACGGAACACACGGAAACCCAAAGCTCGTCCGTGTGCTCCGTGTGTTCCGTGGGCCAAAGGATCGCTGGGTTTGGCAGTCCTTGAACCAAAGACGCTCGCGGCGAACCAAGGTCCTCAGTCGTCGTCCTGCGGATATCACCATGGGATGGTTTGCCGTCGTTGGGGCTTTGGTCCGTGTCATCCGCGTGATCCGTGGTTAAAGGGTTCTGCCGCGTCAGCGGTCGACTTCGCCGAGCACGATGTCGACGCTGCCGAGGATGATCACCGCATCGGCGATGGTCTGGCCGAGGCACATGTCCTCGAGGATGGTGAGGTTGACGAACGACGGCGGGCGCACGCGGTACCGGTAGGGGTTCGGGCTGCCATCGCTGATGAGATAGAAACCGATCTCGCCCTTGGGTCCTTCGATCCGGCCGTACGCCTCGCCGGCCTTGGGGCGGAAGCCGCGCAGCTTTGCCTTCGGGTCCATCACGGGGCCGGCGGGCAACTCGCGCAGCGCCTGCTGCAGGATCTTGATCGATTCGCGCATCTCCAGGATGCGGATCATGTAGCGGTCGTAGGTGTCGCCGTGCGCGCCGAGCGGAACGCGGAAGTTGAAACGCGAGTAGAGGCCGTACGCATCCACTTTCCGGATATCGTAGTCGACGCCGGTGGCGCGCAGCAGCGGACCGGTGACGCTCGCGTTGATCGCGAGTTGCGGCGTCAGCACGCCCGTGCCCTGGGTGCGGGCCATCAGGATTTCGTTGCCCGTGAGCAGCGCCTCGAACTCGTCGAGGAAGGAGCCGTACGCGTCGACCACGCCCTGGGCCGCCGCCAGCCAGGCCGGCGAGGCGTCGACCCGGCAGCCGCCGAAGCGCTGGAAGTTGCACATCATCCGCGAGCCGCTGAGCGCCTCGAACAGCTCGAGGATCTTCTCACGCTCGCGAAACGCGTACATCAGCGGCGTGCCCATCGCGCCGGAATCCTGGAGCAGGAAGCCCGCGAGGCAGGTGTGGTTCAGCAGGCGCGTGAGCTCGGCGAGGATGATGCGCAGGTACTCGGCCCGCTCCGGCACGGGCTGGCCGGCCAGCTTCTCGACGGCGATGGCGTAGGCCCAGTTGTTCGTCATCGAGTTCAGGTAGTCGAGCCGGTCAGTGTACGGCATCGACGCGAGATACGTCGTGTTCTCGCCCAGTTTCTCGTGATTGCGGTGCAGGTAGCCGAAGACCGGCTTCAGCTTCACGATCGTCTCGCCGTCGAGCGTGACCTGCATGCGGAACACGCCGTGCGTCGAGGGGTGGTGCGGCCCCATCGAGATCTCGAGCAGGTCGCCGTGAAATTCATCGTTCACCGGGCGGACGGAGACGCCGGACGGGGACGGGGCGGGAAAGAGGCTCATGGCTGCTTGCCCTCCGGCGCCGGCGGAGCGGGCGGCGTGTCGGCCGGCGGGGTCGCCGCGACCGGGTAATGTTTCGCGGCCTTCTCGAGCACGCCCCCGTGCGGCGTCGGCTCCCACTCGTAGTCGTCGGGTTCGACGTAGTCCTTGCGCATGGGAAAGTCCTTGAACTCGTCCCACATCAGGATCCGCCGCAGGTCGGGGTGGCCGGTGAACACGATTCCGAACAGGTCAAACGCCTCGCGCTCCTGGAACTCGCAGCCGCGCCACACCGGGGTCAGCGACGGTACGTTCGCCTGATCCGTGCGATTGGCCGTGCGCAGGCGCAGGATGACCGGGCCGTGCTTCAGCGCCATCGAGTAGAGATGGTACACCGCCTCGAGGTAACCGGGCTGGAGGCGTTTCGTTTTCTGTTCCACCACCTTTGCCGGGCCGCCGGCCGGATCGGGGACGGTTGTCTTCGTGGTTTCGACGATCTCCTTGTCGGGCCAGTCGATGCCGGTGACGTTCGAGCAGTAGTCGAGCTGGAGAGCCGGATCGTCCCGGAGAAAGCAGGCGATCTCCCGGGCCTGGCTCGCGCCGAGCAGCAGCGAATGCTGGGCGGCGGCGCCCGGGTTGGTGACGAGGGTCACCTCGGCCCCGGGAAACCGGGCGAGCAGGCGGTCGCGGAGCTGTTCGAGGGTTTCCATCACCTTTGAGATTTCCCTGGGAGCGCGGCCGCCCTCGGCCGCTGTGGTACGATGCGGCCGGGGGCGGCCGCGCTCCCAGGGAGGCGTGAAAGGTGAGTGGGGCGCATGTTCATTTCTCCGTGCGCACAATCGTGGGCGGTTGAAACACCTCCGGGTTCGCCGGTGGCTCGAGGTCGTGGGCGCCGAACTCCGGCACGGGATACTCGCAGCGATCATCCGCGCGGAGGTGGCGCGGGGCGTTGGGTCCGGTGAGGTGCTGGCCGCGGATCTTTTCCTGCAACGCGATCAGGCCGTTGAGCAGGGCCTCGGGCCGGGGCGGGCAGCCGGGGATGTAGATGTCGACCGGAATGAAGCGATCGATGCCTTTCAGCACATTGTAACCCTGCTTGAACGGGCCGCCCGAAATCGCGCACGCGCCCATTGCGATGCAATACTTCGGCTCGGGCATCTGATTCCAGAGCCGGATGACCTGCGGCGCCATCTTCTTGGTCACGGTGCCGGACACGATCAGCAGATCCGCCTGCCGAGGGGACGGACGGTATACCTCGGAGCCGAAGCGCGAGATGTCGAAGCGGGCCATCGACGCGGCGATCATCTCGATCGCACAGCAGGCGAGGCCGAAATTCAGGGGCCAGACGGAGTTGGAGCGACCCCAGTTGTAGAGGTCCTCCATCTTGGTGAGCAGGATGCCCTGGCGGCGGAGTTCTTCGCGTTCCTGATCGGAGACGAGCGCGGGGGCGGCGGAACCGGAGGCGGAGTCGGGGTGGGCGGAAGGGACGTCGCTCATGGGGTTACTTCCACTCGAGGTGCCCGCGCTGCCAGGCCCAGACGAGGCCCTCGGCGAGGAGCAGAATAAACACCAGCATGGCGAAGAGAGCGCCCGCGGGCAGCCCGGTGAACGCGACGGCGAACGGCAGGAGGAACAGCACTTCGACGTCGAAGATCAGGAAGAGAATCGCGTAGAGATAGTAGTGCGCCTTGAACTGAATCCAGGAGTCGCCGGTCGGGGCCACGCCGCACTCGTAGACGTCGTTCTTGACCGGACTCGGCTTCGGCGGCTGGAAGAAGCGGAACCACAACCGCGCCACCGTGAGCAGGACCACCGGAAAGGTCACTGCCACCGCGATAAAGAGCGCCAGGAACGCGTATGGATGGGAGTTCATCGCCGACCGTGGGGAAAATCTTCCGGCGCCGCGGGCGCCGCACAATGTTCAACACTGCCCATTTTCTGCCCAAGACAGTGCATCGATTGCAGCACGAAGGTGGAGATCACCATAGGGTAGGGGTGAACGGACAAGGGGTTGAGCGAATGAAGGAAGGGGATCCGACGAAACTCAATCAACAGTCGGGGCGATTCATTTCAAACGCTTTTCGCTTATCCCGCGCCGACGACGGCGAGAGCAGAACTTATCGGTGAAGCGGCTCCGGCCAGAGAAGACCTTCAGGCGTTTCGCCCTTCGGCCGCGGGCACCAGGACTTCGCGCAGCGCGCCGTGCACGATGAGGTCGTCGCCTGGCGCGACGAGCGCGGCGCCGATCTGCGGGTGCGCCGCACACAGGGCGGCGATCTCGGCTTCGTTCATGACGAAGAACGCGGTCGCGAGCGCGTCCGCCTGCGCCGCGCTCGCGGCGTAGGCCCAGACGCGCGTAAGCCGCGAGGCGGGGGCGCCGGTGCGCGGGTCGATCAGGTGGGAACCTTTCACGGCGATGCCCGAACCGCTGAGCGAAGCACCGCGCAGCGGGAAGGTGCGATGTCCCGCGCCTTCTCCGAGGCCGACGGTCCAGCCGGGTTCATTCCCGGCCGGCGCGCCGCCGAGCGCGAGCAGGCTGCTGCCGCCGGCGTTGAGGCGGGCCGCGGTGATGCCCCATTCGCCGAGCGTGTCGGCCATCCGGTCCAGCGCGAATCCCTTGCCCACGGCCCCGAGGTCGAGGTGCAGCGCGTCCGCCTGCGACGTGAGCGTGTGCGTGTCGGGATCGAGCGTGTACGGCGGAAGGGCCGGGTCCAGGTCGCTCGGACGCTGCGACGCGTACGCCGGATCGAACGCCCGGTGCGTCGCGATGGCCAGGTCGGCGGCGATCAGCAGGCAGTCGAGCGTCTCGTCGTTGACGACCAGGGATTCCCCGCGGGCGAGGCGGTTGGCCCGGCCGATGTCACTCGATTCGATGTAGCGGCTCAGGATGTTCTCCAGCCGGTCGAGCACCTGGAACGCCGCTGTCGCCGCGTGCCGCGCGTAGTCGTGTTCCTGTCCCGCAATGGTGACCTCGAAGTGCGTGGCCATCGCCTCGTGGGAGAACGTGGGGTGGGTCATGACGCCAGCAACGTGATCACGGATGGCACCGAAGACACGGATGAAAATCGCTCCCGGCCTTTATCCTGCTCGGCGCCGCGGTGTCCGCCCGCGCCAGATTTTCCAGCGCAGGCCGAGCATTGCCACGGCGGGTCGCCACAGCAGGCGCCGGAAACCGTACTTCGACTCGCCGGTGACGCGGGCGTGATGGCGGACGGGTGTCTCGCCGACGCGAAAGCCGGCGGCGACTGCGAGCGCGGGGATGAAACTCTGCATCAGCTCCATCGGGAAAAACGCATCCCGCACTTCGCGTCGCATCACGCGCAGCTGGCAGCCGGCGTCGTGCACGCCGTCTTTCAGGATCGCGCCCCGGACAACGTTCGCCACGCGCGACATGAGCTTGCGCTGGGTGGAAGCGGGCCGGTCGACGCGCCAGCCGCAGGCCAGGTCGACCTGGCCCGACTCGACCAGCGCCAGCAGGGCGGGAAAATCGCGGGGGTCGTTCTGTCCGTCCCCGTCCATCATAAGGAGGTAGTCGCCCTGGGCCGCCCGCAGCCCCGCGAGCAGCGCGGCCGCCTGACCGACATTCGTCGTCATGC
>JAEUHA010000508.1 GCA_016793535.1 Opitutaceae bacterium
GAGGGCGACCGCGCAGAGGGAGAGAGCGAGACGTTTCATGATTGATCCTTGGTTTTGACGCCGTGAGTTAACCACAAACGGCGCCGCGGGTTGTCAGTGCCGCGTCAGCGGGTTGTCAGGGACTTGTCATGGACACCGCCTTCACCGACGGCCGTGATCTCGGCGACGCTGCGCTGCCATGTCCCACCCCGGATCCAAGCCAAGGGCCTTTGAACAGGAAGGAAGAGGAGAGCGGGACGAGGCGGGGTCGGGCACTGCCCGATCCGCCCCGTCTTCCAGTTCCCGCGGTTGGTTGGGGCGGCGGCTCCACCGGGCCTGCCGGCGCACGGTCGGCCTTCTCCTGTTTGCGGCCTGCGCCGCCGGCGCCGAGCCCTTTGATCCCAGCGGCATCGTGCTGACGTGGCAGCGCGACCCCACCACGACCATGACGATCGACTGGCATTCGATCGACGGCACGGGCTTCGAGCTCGTGGAAAAGAAATCGCCCGGTCACCAGCTGCCCGTGATCGAACCCGTCGTCACCGGCGTGCGCGAACCGGTGCTCGAGTATCGCAAGGCAGGCGACCCGGCCTGGGTCCGTGCCCGCGGACGCAACCAGCCGTTTCCCTACGTCGAGGACCGCGCCGGGGCGCTGCATCGCGACGGCTACAGCCACTCGTTCCCGCCATCGGGCCGCACCGTCCATCGCGTCGAACTGACCGCCCTGTCTCCGGATTCCAACTACGAGTTGCGCTTCGATCCCGCGGGCCCCGTTTACCGGTTTCGCACCCTGCCGCGGACGCTGACGCGCGAGGTGCGGTTCGCCTCGGGCGGCGACATCGGCTCCGGGACGTGGACGGAAACGATGAACCGCGTCGCGGCGTCGCACGATCCCGACTTCGTCCTCTGGGGCGGCGATCTCGCCTACTGCGACGGGGCGCAGGCGCGGCTCGGCCGCTGGTATGAGTTCTTCGACTCGATGAAGAAATCGCTCGTCGCGGCGGACCGTCGCCTGATTCCGGTCCTCGTCACCACCGGCAACCACGAGGTCGCCGGCGGTTACGTCGACGCCGTCGCCAAGGCGGCGAAGAAGCCGTACGCCCGCGAGGATGACGCCCTGCGCGCCCAGGTGGCGCCGTATTTCTTCAGCTTCTTCGCGACGCCGGGGCAGCCCGGCTACGGCGTGGTCGATTTTGGTGACTACCTGAGCATCGTGCTGCTCGACAGCGGGCACCTGAATCCGATCGGTGGACTCCAAGCCGAGTGGCTCGATCAGACGCTGACTGCGCGCGCGAGGGTGCCGTTCGTTTTTCCCTCCTACCATGTGCCGGCATTCCCCACGTTCCGCCCCCAGACGGACAAGCAGAGCGCCGGCGTCCGGGAGCACTGGGTGCCGCTCTTCGAGAAACACCGGCTGCCGGTGGTGTTCGAAAACCACGATCACAATTTCAAGCGCACGCATCCCATCAAGGACGGGATGATCGATCCGCTGGGCGTCACCTATCTCGGCGACGGCGCCTGGGGCGTCTTCGTGGTCGGCGTGGCCAAAGACGAGCGCTGGTTCCACGCGCGCACGATGCCGATCAATCACTTTTACCTCGTGAAACTGAAGGGGCGTGACGCGACCTTCGAGGCCATCAACCTCCGCAACCAGGTGATCGACCGGCACGCGGCGAAAGCGCGTTGACCCCACGCCGCGTCGTGCGCCAATCAACTCCGCCATGAAACGCCTCCGCCTCACCCTGCTCGTCCTGGCCTGCGCCTTCGCCACCGCGAGCGGCTTCGCCGCTCATATCGTCTGCCTCACCGTCGAGGATCCCGACAACTACGACTCCCCGAATTTTCTGCGTGGCTTTGCCGAACGCGAACTGCGTCCGCTCGGACACAAGGTGACGATCATCGCCGGCGAGAAAATCCTGCCGACCCGTTTCGACGGCTTCCGCGCGGCGATGAAGGACGCGGACCTGCTCATCGTCTTCGTCCGCCGCGCCACCCCGCCCAAGGAGG
>JAEUHA010000535.1 GCA_016793535.1 Opitutaceae bacterium
CGCGCGAGAGCACCAGGTCGGCCGCCGACATCAGGTCGGCCATCCGGTCGCTGAAGGCAACGTACACGGCGCGCACCCGGGCGCCGGTCTGCGACGGCGCGTCGATGACGGTCTCCTCGCCCTTGCCCAGCCCGGTGACAACGTACACCTGCACGCCCTCCGCCGTGAGCGCCGCCTGGTGGGCCCGGACCCACGCGTTGAGCGGTCCCGCGCCCTGGCTGCCGCCCAGCACCACGAGCAGCCGCTGCCCCGGGTCGAGGCCAAGGGCCGCGCGGGCGTCCGTCTGCGGCCGGCGGGCAATCTCCCGCCGCACCGGCTGGCCGGCGTGCCGCGTCACCGCGGCACCGAGGCCCGGAATCCGGACGCCGGGCGGCAGGTAGACGCGGCGGGCCAGCCGCCCGAGCGTCCGCACCGCGAGGCCGGGCACGCGATTGGATTCATGCAGGGCCGCCGGCACGCCGAGGATCCACGCGGCCAGGACGAGCGGAGCCGAGGTGAAGCCGCCGAAGCCGATGACGGCCTGCGGCCGGAACCGCCGGATCAGGCGCGCGCAGAACCACAGGGCCTGCGCCTGGCTGGCCACGCAGCGCACGAGCGCCAACGGCCGCCAGCTGAAACCCGTCCCCGGCATCCGTTCGAATCCAAGGTCCGGATACTTCCCGCTCAGCCGGGCATCGACCTGCTTCCGGCTGATGAGCAGCCGCGACTCATGCCCGCGGGCCCGCAGCCCCTCGGCCAGCGCGATCCCGGGCGAAAGATGTCCGCCGGTGCCGCCGCAGGAGATGAGGAAGCGACTCATCGGAGGGAGGTGCCAGGTATCAAGGTTTCAAGTACCAGGAATCGGGCCGAGGGATTCTTGATCCCTGCCCCCTTGGTACTTGTTACTCCATGACTCACGCCATCACCTCGCGCAGGGTCCGCACCCGGTCCGGCAGCGCGGCGCGGCCCCAGGTGCGCTGGGTGTTGAGGATGACGCCGAGCAGCAGGCCCATCAGCAGCAGATTGGAGAGACCCGCGCTGATGAAGGGCAGCGACATGCCCTTGGTCGGCAGGATCGCGGTCACGACCCCGAGGTTGATGATCGCCTGCACGCTGATCAGCAGCACGCAGCCGAGCACGAGAAGGAAGTGGAAGAGATTGGGCGCCCGCCGCAGGTGGACCAGCCCGGCGATCAGGATCACGCTGAAGGTGAGCACGACGGCCATCGTGAAAACCAGCCCGAGTTCCTCCCCGACGACGGAGAAAATGTAGTCGGTGTGGGCCTCGGGCAGGTAGCTGAGCTGCTGGCGGCCCTGGCCGAGACCGGCGCCCTCGACGCCGCCCGCCGCGAACGCCGCGAGGCCCTGGCGGAGCTGGTAGGATTTCTCCTCGCTCAGGAACTCGGTCATGCGCCGCAGCCGGTTCGGATTGTGCAGGACCGCGACGGTGAAGAGCCCGCCGACGATCGCGACCGTCGGCAGGATGTAGCGCCACCGGGCGCCCGCGAGGAAGAGCAGCACGAGTCCGACCGCGACCATCAGGGCCGCGACCCCGAAGTCGGGCTCGAGCAGCGTGAGCCCCGCGAACCCGCCGATGAGCGCGAGCGGATAGAAAAAGCCGCGCTTGAACTCACCGATGCGCGTCTGGTTCAGCGCCAGGTAGTGGGCGAGGCAGAAGACGAGGCCGAGCTTGGCGAACTCCGACACCTGCAGCCGGATCGAGCCGTAGCCGAGCCAGCGGCGGCTGCCGTTGACGTTGATGCCGACGACGAGCACGAGCAGCAGCCCGAGCAGGCACGCTCCGGCGATCCACCACGCGTAGCGCCGGAGGTAATCGAGGTTGAGCCGGCTCACCACGAAACAAAGCACGCCCGCGGCGACGACGCCGATGACCTGCTTGTTCAGGTAGTAATAAGGCCCCTGCTTGAACCAGGCACTCGCACTGAAGAGGAT
>JAEUHA010000643.1 GCA_016793535.1 Opitutaceae bacterium
TCGCGCTCGTGGCCGTGGGTTGCGGCGCCGATGCGAACCCGAATCCGCGTGGCCTCGCCCACGTCACGGCCCACGGTGAGGCGATCGCGCGCGAGGTGGCGCGGCTGCTCGCCGGCCCGATGCGGCCGCTCGGGCCGGTGACCGCGGCGAACTTCCGGCGCATCCAACTCGACCTCGATCACGCGGTGACCCGCGAGGAAGTGCAGGCGCGGCTGGCGCCCGGAGCGCGCCAGCAGGTGAGTTACCCCGCGAGGAAGTTCATGGCCCAGCTCGACGCCGGGCGTGCGTTGCCGGTGGCGGTGCCGTACCCGATGTCGACCTGGATGTTCGGCCACAATCTCGCGATGGTGTTCCTGGCCGGCGAGGTGGTGTCCGGGTACTCGCTGCGACTGCGCCGCGAACTCGACGGCGCCCGCCTGTGGGTCAACGCCTACGCCCACAGCGTGCCCTGCTACGTGCCGTCGCGGGCGATGTTCGCCGAGGGCGGATACGAAGTGGACGGTTCGATGGACTACTACGGCTGGCCGACGCGGCTGGCGATCGGCACCGAAGACACGGTGATCGGCACCGTGCACGAACTCGTGCCCGCGGGCTTCCGGGCCCGCACCGGCCGCTGATGCCGCGGTGGATTTGCCGCCGGTTCATTTCTCCGCACGCTCTCCCAATCCGAATTTACCCATGTCGACGGTGACCCGCCCCCAGCGCCTGATTGCCCTGCTCCTCGCCACCGCCGTGTGCGCGCATGCCTACAAGGAAGTGCCGCCCCCGGCGAAGGTCGTGCTGCCCAAGGCCCTCCCGCCGGCCGCGTCGCTCGCCGCGATCGCCGTGCCGGCCGGGCTCGAGATCGAGCTCGTCGTCTCCGAACCGCAGGTCCTGGATCCCGTCGACGTCACGTGGGGTGCCGATGGCCGGATGTGGGTTGTCGAGATGGCCGACTACCCGAACGGCATGGACGGCAAGGGCCGGCCGGGCGGGCGGATTCGCGTGCTGGAGTCGACGCGCGGCGACGGTCGCTACGACAAGATGACCCTCTTTGCCGACGGCCTCAGTTTCCCGAACTCCGTGAAGCCCTGGCGCAATGGCGTACTGGTAACGTCGATACCGCACCTTCTTTACCTCGAGGATACCGACGGCGACGGCCGGGCGGACAAGCGCACGGTGCTCTATTCCGGCTTCGGCGAAGGCAACCAGCAGCACCTGGTGAACGGGTTCCAGTGGAGCCTTGACGGCTCGCTGCACATGGCGAACGGCGACAGCGGCGGCAAGGTCACCTCGCCCCAGTCGCCGACCCCGCTGGAGCTCGGCCGCCGCGACTTCCGCATCTGGCCCGACACCGGCCGGGTGGAGCTGCTGGCCGGGCAGTCGCAGGTCGGCCGCAACCGCGATGACTGGGGCAATTGGTTCGGGTGCAACAATTCGAATCCAATCTGGCACTACGCGCTCGAGGAACGCTACCTCCGCCGCAATCCCCATCTCGCGCCGCCGAACGGCACCGTCTCGGTCGCCGCGGTGCCGGGCGCGGCCCGCATC
Source organism: Opitutaceae bacterium (assembly GCA_016793535.1). Classification (GTDB taxonomy): domain Bacteria; phylum Verrucomicrobiota; class Verrucomicrobiia; order Opitutales; family Opitutaceae; genus ER46. Next base: position 1,531 of record JAEUHA010000643.1, read on the forward strand.
TACCCGCGCAGCGAGACGTTCGCGCGCTTCAATGATCCGCATGGTTTCAATCACATCACGTCGGCCTGCGGCGTGATGATCTACCGCGATGACTGGCTCGGCGCCGCGTATGCGGGCAATGTCTTCGTCTGCGAACCCGTGCACAATCTCGTCCACCGCGAGGTCATGCGGCCCGCGGGCACCACGTTCAAGAGCGAGCGCGCGGCGGGCGAGCAGGCGTCGGAGTTTCTCGCCTCGAAGGATCTCTGGTCGCGCTTCGTGGCGGTGCGCGCGGGGCCGGACGGCGCGCTTTACGTCGTCGACATGTACCGGCTCGTGATCGAGCACCCGAAGTGGATTCCCGACGCCTGGCAGAAAGAACTCGGTGACGTGCGGGCGGGCGAGAACGCCGGTCGGATCTACCGGGTGAAGCCGAAGGGCGCCACGCTGCGGCCGGTGCCGCGGCTCGACCGGGCGGACGCGGCCGGCCTGGTCGCGGCCCTCGATCATCCGAGCGGCCACGTGCGCGACCTCGCGCAGCAGCAGCTCACCTGGCGCCAGGAGAAGTCCGCGGCCCCGGCGCTCGAGCGCGCGGTGACGGGTGCGGCCCGGCCGCAGACCCGCGCGCAGGCGCTGTGGACGCTGCAGACCATCGGCGCGCTGACGCCGGCGGTCGTCGAACGCGCGCTGGCGGACGCGCACCCCGGCGTGCGCCGGCAGGCGGTGCGGCTGAGCGAGGAGTTTTCCGCCGGCGGCGACGGCGCGCTGCTGACGCGCGTCGCGGGCCTCGTGGACGATCCCGACGCGACCGTGCGAATGCAGGTCGGCTACACCCTGGGCGAGTGGAAGACGCCGGCCGCGGGCGTGGCCCTCGCGCGGCTGCTGCGTCACAGCGATGACCGATTCCTGCGGGCGGCGGCCATGAGCTCCGCCCTGACCCATGCGGAGACCCTGCTGACGGAGCTCGGCGCCGGCGGACGCAGCGACGATCCGCTGTTCATCGAGATCGCGACCGTGACCGAGAATGCGAAGGCACTCGCGACGCTGCTGAACGGCATCGCGGCGCCGCGCGAAGCAAGCGGCGTGCGCTCGCAGTTTGCGACCCTCGCCCTGCTCCTCGACTGGCTGCAGCGGAACAACAAGACCCTCGCGCAACTGCAGGCGACCGGCGGCGACGCCATGGCGGCGGCGCTGGGGGCGACGGACCGCGTGTTTGTCGCGGCCCGGCGGGTTGCGATCGATCCGGCGGCGCCGCGCCCCGATCGGCTCGCGGCAGTCAACGTGCTCGGCCGCGGCCGCGCACAGCAGAACGAGGACATCGAGGCGCTGGCCGGTTTGCTCACCGCGGCGACGCCCGTGGACCTGCAGCTCGCGGCCGTCACGTCGCTCGGCCGGGTCAATCGTCCGGCGGTCCCGGAGAAACTGCTCGCCAGTTGGAGCGGCTACAGCGGCGCGGTGCGGACGGCGGTGCTCGACCTCCTCCTGAGCCGTCCGGCCTGGGCGCACGTGCTGCTCGACCGGATCGAGCAGGATCGTTCGATCCTCGCGCAAATCGACGCGGGCCGCCGCGCGGCGCTCACCCAGGGCAGCAACCCGAAGCTCGCCGAGCGCGCCGCGTCGATCCTGCACGCCGGCATGGATGCGAACCGGCAGAAGGTGATCGACCGCTACCAGACGGCGGTGACAAAGCTGCGTGGCGATCCGGCGAAGGGCGCGACGGTCTTCGCGAACGCCTGCAGCGCCTGCCACGCGTTCGGCAAGGTGCCCGGTCGGCCGGTCGGCCCCGACCTCGCCGTCGTGAAGGACCGCAGTGCACCGTACCTGCTGGCGCACATCCTCGACCCCAACCGCGCGGTCGAGGACCGCTATGTCTTCTACACCGCGTCGACGCTCGATGGCCGGGCCGTGGCCGGCATGGTGACCGGAGAAGCCGGCAACAGCATCAGCCTCGTCGGGCTCGACGGCGCGGAACAAACGATCCTGCGCAACGAGATTCGCTCGCTCGTCAGCAGCGGCCGCTCGCTGATGCCCGAGGGGCTCGAAGGCGCGATCGACGAACAGGCGATGGCGGACCTGATCGCGTTTCTCGCCGGCGGGGGACGCTAGGGTCGATCCGGGAAGGCCGTGATCGCAGCTCTCCACATCGCCTGGGATCGCCGCGCTCCAGTCCAGCAGCCTCGAGCCTGGCCGGGCTGGCGCGCGGCGCTCGCCGAAGGATGCCTGCGCCGACAATCTGGCCGATGACCAGGATCCGCGTGCTGCTGGCCTTTCTCGCCTGCTCCGGGTGGGCGGCGCTCACCGGCCGCGCCGACACGGGTGCGCTGGCCGGTCATCGGCACCGCGTGCTCGTGTCCACCGACATCGGGGGCTCCGATCCCGACGACTTTCAGTCGACGGTGCATCTGCTCGTTTACGCGGACGTGTTCGACCTCGAGGGGCTGGTATCGTCGCCGTACGGCCCGGGCCGCCGGCAGCAGATCCTGGAGGTGATTGACCGTTACGAGCGTGAGTTCGCGAACCTCAGGACCCATTCCGACCGTTGTCCGCCGCCCGATTCCGTGCGCGCGCTGACAAAGCAGGGTGAGACCGAGGTGGCGACGTATGCCGGCGTGCGCCGATCGACCGAAGGTTTCGCCTGGATCGTCCGCTGTGTCCGTCGCGACGACCCGCGCCCGTTGCACGTGCTCAGATGGGGCGGCCTCGAGAATCTGGCGCAGGCGTTGCACGACGCGCCCGATATCCGGCCGAAGCTGCGCGTGCATTTCATCGGGGGGCCCAGCAAGAAGGGGAGCCCGGATGTTTACCATCACCTTGCCGTACATCACCTCCGGGTCCGGATCACGGAGTCGAATGCGACCTGTCGCGGCTGGTTCGACGGTGGCGATCAGACCGGCGAGTGGGGCAGCGCTTTCTTTGTCCCGACCTTCAGAATCTCATGAGACCCGCACTTTTTCTGCTCCCGCTTGCGGCTCTCGCCGCCGCGCTTCCCGCCCTCGCCGAGGAAACGCACGGCCGGCTTTGGGTCCGCCTCCAGGACGAACGCGGCCAGCCCGTCACCGCCCGCGTGTATTTGCGCGGCGAGGACGGCAAGTTCCACGTGCCGGACGGCAGCATCGCCCGCGGCCGCAAGGAGCGGTTCTTTCACGCACACGGCCATTTTCAGCTCTCGCTGCCGGTGGGCCGCTACTCGATCGAAGCGGTCAAGGGCTTCGAGTACGTGCCGGTCACGCGCGAGGTGAACCTCAACTATATCGAGCTGCGCGACCGCACCACGGCGGAGACGCTCGTCCTCAAACGCCTCATCGACCTGCCGGCGCGCGGCTGGTTCTCGGGCGATGTGCACATGCACCCGAATCATCGCGAGGGCGGACTGTACATGATGCCCGAGGACTGTCTGCTCGTCGCCGCGGGCGAGGACATTCGGGTCGCCAATCTGCTCATCTCGAACCGGCAGTACACGACTCGCGTATTCGACACGGAGTTCTTTCGCGACGGCGTGCCCGATCCCGCGTCGAGTCCGGAGAGCCTCATGGTGGTGCAGGAGGAATTTCGGAACACGTCCGACATGTATGGGCACATGCCGCTGCTGAGCATCAAGCGTCTCGTCGAGCCCTTCTTCACCGGCGAGCGGCCGTACTGGGAAGACTATCCGCCCAACTATCTCATCGCGAAGCAGGCGAAGGATCAGGGCGGCGTCGTCAGCTACGCGCACCCGGCGAGCCGGCTCGGCATTTTGTTGGGGCCTCACCAGGCCCGCGAGTTTCCGATCGACCTGGCGCTCGGTGTGGTCGACGGCCTCGATATCCTCAGCAACATGGATGAGGAGGCGTCGACCTACCTCTACTACCGCGTGCTCAATTCCGGGCTGAAGTGCACGGCGTCGGCGGGCACGGACACGCAGATGGACAACAACGAGAGCACCTCCATTTCCGGCGGCGGCAAGGTCTACGTGAAACTCGATCCGCCGCTCACGTACGAGAAATGGATCGCAGGCTATCGGGCGGGTCGGACCTTTGTTTCCAACGGCCCGCTGCTGTCGCTCGACGTCGAGGGCAAGGGGCCGGGCGACGAAATCCCGCTGACGGGACGGCGACGGCTGAACGTGTCGGCCGAAGCGGTCTCACTGGTGCCGATGCAGGTGCTCGAGCTCGTGGTAAACGGGGAGGTCGTCGCCAAGGCTGAACCCGACGCCGGCGGGACGACCGCCAAGCTGACCCATGGGCTCGAACTGGACGCCAGCGCCTGGGTGGCGGCGCGCGTGAGTGGTGCCGGTCATCGCCGCGTGATGAACGACTCGAAGCTGTTCGCCCACACAAGCCCCGTCTATTGCCTGCGCGACGGCAAGATGGTCGCCCTGGCCAAGGATGCGACGATCGTTCTCGGCTGGGTCGACCGCCTCATCGACGATGTGAAGAAATCCCCGCGTTTCTCCACGGAGGCGCGCCGCCAGGAAGTGCTGGAAATATTCAGCCGCGGTCGTGCGCACTACGCGCGCATCGCGGGGCAGCCGTGACGTGTGCGGGGGCCGGATCGCCTAGAGCGCCCGCAGCACCGTGTAGGTGCGCTTGCCCTTGCGGAGCAGCAGGTATTTCCCGAACAGCAGGTCGGCCGTCGTGACGTTTCGCGTCACCTCCGCGGCGCGGACATTGTTGAGATAGATGCCGCCGCCCTCGACGTCCTTGCGGGCCTGGCCCTTCGAAGGGGTGAGCCCGCTGTGCACGATCACGTCGACGAGTGAAAGGCCGGCGCCGTCGAGCCGGGCGCGCTCGAGATCCTTGGTGGGGATCTCGCCCACGACGTCCTGGAAGACGGTTTCGCTGACCCCATCGAGGCCGCCGCCGAACATGATCTCGCTGGCCCGCTGCGCGTCGGCGAAGGCGGAGTCGCCATGCACGACCGTTGTCATGGCGCGGGCGAGGGCTTTCTGCGCGGCGCGAGCGCCCGGGTTCGCCTTGAGTTCGGCTTCGAGCGCGTCGATCTCCGCCGGCGAAAGGAACGTCAGGACCTTGAGGAGCTTCACGACGTCGGCATCCTCCGTCTGCATGAAGAACTGGTAGAACCGGTACGGCGACGTGCGCTTCGGATCGAGCCACACCGTGCCGGTCGCCGTCTTGCCGTACTTCGTGCCGTCGGCTTTCGTGAGCAGCGGAAACACGAGTCCGTAGCCGGTCGAGCCGTGCTTTTTCCGGATCAGTTCCGTGCCCGCGGTGATGTTGCCCCACTGGTCGGTGGCGCCGACCTGCAACTCGCAGTCGAGCGTGCGGCGCAGATGGTAAAAATCGTACGCCTGAAGCAGCATATAGCTGAACTCTGTGTAACTGATGCCGTTCTCGCGGTCCTCCATGCGGGCGCGGACGGATTCCTTGGCGACCATCCAGTTGACGGTGAAAAACTTTCCGACCTCGCGGAGAAACTCCAGGTACGACATCGGCGCCGTCCAGTCGGCGTTGTTGACCAGCCGGGCCGGGTTGTGGGCGGGAGTCTTGGCGGGGTCGAACTCGAGGAACTTCCCGAGCTGTCGCTTCACGCTTTCGATGTTGTGCGCGACCTGCTCGGGCGACTGGAGATTGCGTTCGGCGGATTTCCCGGACGGATCACCGACCATGCCGGTGGCGCCGCCGGCGAGGGCGATGGGATGGTGGCCGGCGAGCTGGAACCGGCGGAGGGCGAACAGCGGCACCAGGTTGCCGACGTGCAGCGAATCGGCGGTCGGATCGAAGCCACAATAAAGCGTGATCGGTCCCGTGGCCAGGCGCTGCGCGAGCGCGTCGGAGTCGGTGCAGTCGGCGTACAGGCCGCGCCACTTGAGTTCGTCGAGGAGCGTCATTGCGGAAGCGGGCAGTAAACGCGGGGCGGCGGCGAGCGTGCAAGAGCGATTCGGGGACGCTCGGAGGGAGGAACCACGAAATACACGAAACACACGAAAAGTGTCGGAGCTGTTGGCCCCCGTAACACACGGAGCACACGGAAGAACGCCGGCTCGATTCCGTGTGTTCCGTTTGTTACGTGTGCTCCTCTCCTGTTTTTTGTGTATTCCGTGGTTCTCCCCTTCTGGACCTGGCTCAACCCGCGCTAATGGCCCGCGATGCCAAACTAGAATCGCGCCTGCTACCCGGAAAAACCCATTGCGGCGATGCGGGTGGCGGCTCAACGTCGCAGGTCTTTTCCCGGGGTGGCTGGCGCCCCGGGATCCCACGACCACCGCACTCATCACCATGCCCATTGCTGTTGGCACGAAAGCCCCCGACTTTACCCTGAAAACCCGGACCGCCGAGGGTTTGAAAGACGTCCGGTTGAGCGACCACTTCGGCCGGAAGCAGACGGTGCTGCTGTTCTTTCCCGCGGTGTTCACCGGCGTGTGCACGCAGGAAATGTGCGACCAGACGAGCGGGCTCGGGGACTACGAAAAACTGGGCGCGGCCGTGTACGGGGTCAGCGTCGATGGTCCCGCCGCCCAGGAGGCGTGGGCGAAGCAGCACAAGATCGGCGTGACGCTGCTCTCCGACCTCAACAAGACGGTGGCGAAGGCGTACGGCGTCCTGGTTGCCGGATCGGCGGGCGATGTCGCCGCGCGCGCCGCCTTCGTGATCAACCGGGACGGGCTCGTGACCTACGCCGAGCAAACTCCCACGATGAAGGACCTGCCCAACTTCGCCGCGATCAAGGCGGCGCTGGCTTCCTGATGTTTTCCTGTAGGAGCGGGTTGATCCCGCGAAGAGTCGCGGCATAAAGCCGTTCCTACGTCCCAATCCGCCTTTCGCATGTCCGCCAACCTCCCGAATCCCTTCAACACGCTGCAGACGTTCCAGGCGAACGGTGCCGCGCATCCTTTCTACTCGCTGCCCGCGCTCGAGTCGTCCGGCTTCAAGGTCTCGCGCCTGCCGGTCTCGATCCGGCTCGTGCTCGAGTCGCTCCTGCGCAACTGCGACGGGAAGCGCGTGGCCGACGGCGCCATCCGCGAGCTGGCGAGCTGGGGTGCGACCGCGCCGCGCACGGAAGAGATCCCGTTCGTCGTCGCGCGCATCGTGCTGCAGGACTTCACCGGGGTGCCGCTGCTGGTCGACCTCGCGGCCATGCGGTCCGCGGTCGCGCGGATGGGCAAGAACCCGAAGATCATCGAGCCGCTCGTGCCGGTGGATCTGGTCGTCGACCACTCGGTGCAGGTGGACTTCGCCGGCTCCGCGGACGCCCTGAAGAAGAACCTCGAGCTCGAGTTCTCGCGCAACCGCGAACGCTACCAGTTCCTGAAGTGGGGCATGCAGGCCTTCGACACCTTCAAGGTCGTGCCGCCGGGCATCGGCATCGTCCACCAGGTCAACCTCGAGTTCCTGGCCAAGGGCGTGCTCCGGGACGCGAACGGTGTTTGTTATCCGGATACGCTGGTCGGCACCGACTCGCACACGACGATGATCAACGGCATCGGCATCGTGGGCTGGGGCGTCGGCGGCATCGAGGCCGAGGCCGGCATGCTCGGGCAGCCGGTGTACTTCCTGACGCCGGACGTCGTCGGCGTGCACCTGACCGGCGCGCTGCGCGAAGGCGTCACCGCGACCGATCTTGCCCTGACCGTGACGCAGATGCTGCGCAAGGCGAAGGTGGTCGGAAAATTCGTCGAGTTTTACGGTCCCGGTGCGAAGGCGCTGCCCGTGGTCGACCGCGCGACGATCGCCAACATGGCGCCGGAATACGGTGCGACGATGGGTTTCTTCCCGATCGACGAGGAGTGCACCGCGTATCTCCGCGCCACGGGCCGTGACGAGAAGCACGTCGCGCTCTACGAGGCGTACTACAAGGCGCAGAAGCTCTGGGGCATGCCCACCCGAGGCAGCATCGACTATTCGCAGGACCTCGAACTCGACCTCGCATCCGTGGTGCCGAGCGTCGCCGGTCCCAAGCGGCCGCAGGACCGCATCGAGCTGCCGAAGCTCGGCCGGGAGTTCGTGTCGGCCTTCTCCAAGCCGGTTACGGAAAATGGCTTCGGCAAGGCCGCGGCCGACCTCGGCAAGACGGTGCACGTCGAAGGTGCCGGCTGGACCAAGCCGGGTCATGGCGGCGGCAGCCAGAAGCCGGTCTCGGCGGAGGCGTCGGCCGCGCGCGACACCAGCGTGACGACCGAGCGCGAGATGGCCAACAACCACCCGACCTCGACCACGACGTCCGTGAAGGCGCGGCGGATCGACGGCGAAGTGGGGCACGGCTCCGTGCTCATCGCAGCCATCACGAGCTGCACCAACACGTCGAACCCGAGCGTGATGCTCGCGGCCGGACTGCTGGCGAAGAAGGCGGTGGAACGCGGACTCCGGGTGAACCCCGTGGTGAAGTCGTCCCTCGCGCCCGGTTCGCGCGTCGTGACCGACTATCTCGAGAAGACCGGCCTTCAGCCCTATCTGGATATGCTCGGCTTCCAGACGGTCGGCTACGGCTGCACGACCTGCATCGGCAACTCCGGCCCGCTGCATCCGGCGATCGAGGAAGCGGTGACGAAGAACGATCTCGTCGCGGCGTCGGTGTTGTCGGGCAACCGCAACTTCGAGGCGCGCGTGCACCAGAACATCAAGGCGAACTTCCTCATGTCGCCGCCGCTCGTGGTCGCGTTTGCGCTCGCGGGCCGGGTCGACATCGATCTCTCGACCGAGCCGCTGGGGCAGGATCGCAACGGCCGGGACGTGCTGCTCAAGGAGATCTGGCCGACGCTGCAGGAAGTGCGCGATCAGATGCAGGCGGCTTTGAAGCCCGAGGTGTTCCGCAAGCTCTACGCGGATTTCGCCGCGCAGAACCCGAAGTGGAACGAGATTCCGTCGAGCACGGGCAATGTCTACTCGTTCGACGCCACGTCGACCTACATCCAGGAGCCGCCGTTCTTCGCCGGGTTCTCGATGGCGCCGGGCACGATCGCGGAAATCACGGGCGCGAAGGCGCTGGGCATCTTCGGTGACTCGGTCACGACCGACCACATCTCGCCGGCCGGTGCGATCAAGAAGTCCTCGCCCGCGGGCCGCTATCTGATCGAGAACGGCGTGCCCTTCGAGGAGTTCAACTCCTATGGCTCCCGCCGTGGCAACGACCGCATCATGGTGCGCGGCACGTTCGCCAACGTGCGGATCAAGAACCTCATGCTCGGCGGCAAGGAGGGTGGCAACACGATCTACCAGCCGACGGGCGAGGAGCTGTCGATCTACGACGCGGCCGCGAAGCACATCGCGAACAAGACGCCGCTCATCGTTGTCGCCGGCCAGGAATACGGCACCGGCTCGTCGCGCGACTGGGCGGCCAAGGGCACCAACCTGCTCGGCGTGAAGGTGGTCGTGGCGCAGAGCTTTGAGCGCATCCACCGCTCGAACCTCGTCGGCATGGGCGTGCTGCCGCTCCAGTTCAAGGAAGGCACCACGGCGCAGACGCTGCGGCTCGACGGCACGGAAACCTACGATGTGATCGGCCTGAGCCCCGCGCTGAAGCCGCAGCAGGATCTGACCCTGCGCATCACGCGGAAGGACGGCATGGTCGAGATGGTGCCGGTCCGGTGCCGCATCGATACGCCGATCGAGATCGATTACTACCAGCACGGCGGCATCCTGCCCTACGTGCTGCGGCAGATCGTCGCCCGCAGCTGACGAATCGTTCCACGAGCGGAAGGGCGGCAGTCTTTCGGCTGCTGTTCTTCCTCGTCCCGTGGGTGTTGTGTCTCACCTCTCCCTCGTCCGCTTGCCCGTCTTCGAAAGCGTCATCCCTTAAGCGTGAGGACGCCGTGTCCTCCTCTTGCATGAGCGAAAGTCCCAACAAGCCCGTCTTCCTGGTCGACGCATCGTCCGACCCGGTGGTGGTGCGCGTCGACGGCCGGGCGAGTTTCCAAAACTGCGGCTGCCTGAGGGATTTTGTGACGGAAATGCTCTCCCGGGGCAAAACGCGGTTCGTGCTCGATTTCCAGCAGTGCGCGAGCATGGACAGCACGTTCCTGGGCGTGCTCGCCGGGGCGGCCATCGAACTGCGCAAACGGAAGCCGGTGGGCAGCATCGTCGTGACGCGCGCGGCGCCGCGCAACCTGGAGCTGATGCGCAACCTCGGGTTGCACCGGCTGCTGACGATCGATGCCGGCGAGGCGGCGGCGAACCTGCCGCAGTGCGACACGGCGCTCGAGACGAAGCGCGCCAGCGAAGTGGAGAGCGCACGGATCGTGCTCGAGGCGCACGAGAACCTCGTGGCCGCGGACGAGACCAATCGGGGCAAGTTCGAGGACGTCCTTTCTTTCCTGCGGAATCGCGTGGCGCAGAAGTAGGGCATTCGCACGTGGGAGCGCGGACGTCCCCGTCCGCATTTGGTCGGAAGGCGGCCGGGGACGGCCGCGCTCCCAGCTGGAAGTCGCATGGCCGCGCCCGCCGCGGAGAATTCCCATCGCACTTGCCTCGCCCGCCGGTCGTGGCTCATTTTCGCCGGTCATGTCCGCTCCCTCCGCCGCCACCGCTCCGCTCGACCGCCTGTCCCTGCCCGATGCGGGCGGGCACTTTGGCCGTTATGGCGGGGTCTTCGTGCCCGAGACCCTGATGACGGCGCTGCAGGAACTGGGCGCGGCATACGAGGCGGCGAAGCAGGATCCGGAATTTCACCGCGAACTGCGCCATCACCTGAAGGAGTTCGCCGGCCGGCCGACGCAGTTGTATTTCGCCGAGCGGCTGACCAAGCACTGCGGCGGCGCGAAAATTTACCTGAAGCGCGAGGACCTGCTGCACACCGGCGCGCACAAGATCAACAACGCCCTCGGCCAGGCGATCCTGGCGCGGCGGATGGGCAAGAAGCGCGTGATTGCGGAGACCGGAGCCGGCCAGCACGGCGTGGCGACGGCGGCGGTGTGTGCGAAGTTCGGCCTCGCATGCGTCGTGTACATGGGCGCGGTCGACATGGAGCGGCAGGCGCTGAACGTTTTTCGGATGCGGCTCATGGGCGCGGAGGTGCGCGGGGTCGAGGCCGGGCAGAAGACCCTCAAGGAGGCGATCAACGAGGCGATGCGCGACTGGGTGACCAACGTGCGCGGCACGCACTACATTCTCGGTTCGGCGCTGGGTTCGCACCCGTATCCGATGATGGTGCGCGATTTTCACCGCGTGATCGGGCAGGAAGTGCGGGCGCAGATTCTCGAACGCGAGGGCCGGCTGCCTGATGAAATGATCGCCTGCGTGGGGGGCGGCTCGAACGCGATCGGGTTCTTCTTCGAGTTCCTCGAGGACACGAAGGTGCGGCTCGTCGGCGTCGAGGCGGGCGGCCGCGGCATCCGGCGCGGCGATCACGCGGCGCGGTTCGAGGGCGGCAAGCTCGGGGTGCTGCAGGGCTGCAAGACGTACATTCTCCAGAACGACGACGGCCAGATCGAGCTGACGCATTCCGTCAGCGCCGGACTCGACTATGCCGCCATCGGACCCGAGCACGCGTTTTATCGCGACCGGAACCGGATCGAGTTCGCGTACGCGTGCGACGACGAAGTGATGGAAGTGTTCCAGCTCTGTTCGCGCCTCGAAGGCATCATCCCGGCGCTCGAGAGCACGCACGCTCTCGTCCACGGCCTGAAGCGCGCCAGGGAAATGCGGCCGGATGAGATCCTCGTGATCAATCTCTCGGGGCGCGGGGACAAGGATGTGAATCAGGTACAGGCGATCCTTGCGGGTACCCCAGGTACCAAGTGACAAGGGACAGGTGCCAAGAGGAAAAGCTGGAGCGATCGCCCTGACGGAACGGACGTTCGAATTCGCGTTGCGGGTTCGGAGATTCGTGAACGATGTACCCCGCAGCCCGGCTAATCTCGAGGATACGCGGCAACTGATCCGATCCTCCGGTTCAGTAGCAGCCAATTATCTCGAGGCGCAGGAAGGTCTCAGCCGGAAGGATTTCTTCTATCGGGTGAAGATCTGTCGGAAAGAAGCGCGCGAATCCGCCCTTTGGCTGCGCCTACTTGATGTCGGCTCGGGCGAACTACGGACGAAAGAGCGGCAGACACTCCTCATCGAAGCGGACGAGCTGACGCGGATCTTTTCTGCGATCGCCGCGAAAGACGACACCCAGTGACGCCAAGCCCCTTGCCACTTGGCCCTTGATCCTTGTTACTTCCGTCATGCGCAGCATGACGGGCTACGGCCGCTCCACGTCCGCCATCGAGACTCTTTCCCTCACCGTCCAAGTCAGCTCCGTCAATCGCAAGACCCTCGACCTCACCATCGGGCTGCCGGAGGAGGGGGAGAGTCTCGAGCCGGCGATCGGGGAACAGGTGCGGCGCTATGCGACGCGGGGCAAGGTGCACGTCGACATCGAAGTCACCGGCGCGCGCGCCGGCACCGAGTCCACCTGGGACGAGACCGCGGCGACCGCGGTGCTCGAACGGCTGAAGGCGTTCGCGGAGAAGTCCGGCGTGCCTTTCCGGCCGACGCCCGAACTGCTCTGGCAGGTCGTCAACTCCCAGCGCCGGTCGGATGGCTTCCCCACGACGGATGCCGCCCAGCCGGTCGTGACCGAGGCGGTCGAGACCGCGCTGCGCAGCTTTGCGGCGATGCGGGCGCGTGAGGGTGAGGCGCTGCTCGTCGATTTCATCCGCCGCGCCGAGACCCTCCACCGGCTCGTCGAGGGCATCGCCGCGCGTGCACCGCAGGTGCCCGCCCATTATCGCGAACAGCTCATGAAACGGTTGCGCGAGGCCGGACTCGAACTCGATCTCGACGACGAGCGCGTGCTGCGCGAGATCGCGCTGTTTGCGGACCGTTGCGACGTGACCGAGGAGATCACCCGCCTCCGCAGTCATCTCGAACAGTTCGCCGCCCTCCTGAAGTCCCAGGGCGAAATCGGCCGCAAGGCGGAGTTCATCCTCCAGGAGATCGGTCGCGAAGTGAACACAATCGGCAGCAAGGCCAACGACGTCACGATCGCCCGCGCCGTCATCGACCTGAAAAACGAACTCGAGCGCGTGCGGGAGCAGATGGCCAACGTGGAGTAGGCGCGCGGTGGTCGCGCCAAGGAGCAAGGGACAAGGAACAAGTATCAGGGATCCGGACCAGAACGTGCGCACTGGAACCACGACCTCGGCATGACTTACCCGCGGTACATGACTACTTGATACCTGGCACCTGGCATCTGGCTCTTGCGACCTGGCACCTGCCCCCTGGTACTTGCATCACTTGATACTTCCTACTTCCGCGCGCCGTCCGGCGCGCGGAGCGATTGCCACAGGTACAGCAACACCCCGACGCAGATCCCGGAATCCGCCACGTTGAAGGTCGGGTAGATGTAGCTGCCGAAGTGCAGGTCGATGAAGTCGATCACGTGCTTGTGCACGAGGCGGTCGACGAGGTTGCCGGCGATCCCGCCGCAGAGCAGGCCGAAGCAGACCTGGGACAGCCGGTGTTTCAGTCCCAGGGAATGCCGCCAGAAGTAGATCGCGACCAGGGTGGCCACGGCGAGCATGGCGAGCGTGATGCTGCGGCCGGAAAACATGCTCCAGGCCGCACCCGTGTTGCCGACGTGAATGATGTAGAAAAAGCCGCGGATGACCTCGATGTCGCCGCCCGCGCCGTGCGAGTGGAGCGGGTCGAACGGGACGTGGGCGACGATCCAGAGCTTCGTCAGCTGATCGAGGCCGAACACCGCAAGGCCCAGCGTCCACAGCGTACGATAGGCGCGGATACGCGAACCGCGGGTGGGCGGTGCGGACGGATGGCCGGGATCGGCCGACGCCGGCTCGGGCCCGGGGGCGGCGGGAGGAGGCGTGAACGGGGCTGGATCGGTCGAACTCACGCGGCGGGGTGCGAATCACGTCACCGCTTCGCCGTCCGTCACCGGTGATCCGCGCGCGCTCATTCGTCGCCGCCGTCCTCGTCCATGATCTTGCCGCCGCCTTCCTCGCCCAGCTCGCCGAAGAGTCCAGCCTGGGTGCGGGTGCGGTGCCGGTTCCGCTCGAGGTCCTTCTGGGCCTCGGCGGAGTAACGGGTGAAGGGGACGGCCAGGAGGCGCTCCTTGGCGATCGGCTTTTGGGTGATTTCGCAGACCCCGTAGGAGCCGTCGTGGATCCGCTTGATCGCGGCGTCGATCTCGGAAAGCGCCTCCTGTTCGCTCGCAACCATGCTGAGCGCGAAGTCGCGATCGAAGGTGTCGGTGCCGGCATCCGCCATGTGCTGGCCGTAGGCGGACAGGTCGCCGGCGTCGTCCTTGGCCGAGCGCTTCAGCGTCTCCTCCGAGTGGCGTTCGATGCCCTCCGTCAGGTGGGTGCGGAGATCGAGCAGCAGCTTGTAGTAGCGCTTGAATTTCTCGGGCACCTCCTTCTCGCCGATGCCCTCGGCCGGTTTGCCCTTCTTCGGATTGAAGCCGAGGATGTCGGCCAGGGAGGCGGCCTTGACGTGCTGCGGCTTGACCTTCTCGACGCCGGCGGCAACCGCCTTGGCCGCGTTCGCTTTTCCGGCGGCCTTCGGGAAGGGCGTGGTGGTCTTGCTGGAGACGGTCTGGGCGATCGCGCGGACCTCATCGAGGCTGAAGGCGATCGGCTTCGAGGCCGCCTTCCGCTTGAGGATACTGTCGCGCAACGCGGTTTTCTTGGACGGTTTTTCCATGGTGTTTGAGTTCTTGGCGGACGTGCCATTCGCCGCGGGCTTGGCCGGAGGGGCCTTGGCTGGCGCGGGCTTGGCCGCCACGGGCTTCGCCGGCGCGCTCTTGGCGGGCGCGGGCCGGGCCGGAGGCGGCACGACCTTCTTCGCAGCGGGTTTCGGGGCGGCTTTCTTGGCTTTGGACTTTTGGTTCTTTGCCATGGGGGAGTTTGGGGGAAAGCTAGACTAAGGCTTTAAGGCTTCAACGCAACGCGGGCAGACCTCGCCCTGGGGCGTGGTCGAAAGCGCCGGCACCCAGCGCCAGCAGCGCGGGCAGCGCACGTAGCCGAGCTCGCTGCAGGGCTGGATCGTGATCTGCAGTGGGCCGCCCGCCGGTGCCGCCGCCAGGGCGACGTGGGAAACGATGAAGAGCTCCGGCAGCGAATCACGGTGCTTCTCGAGCAACTTCGCGATCGGATCCGCCGGCGCCGCGGCGAGGGTGACCGCCGCGTCGAGTGACTTGCCCAGCCGGCCCGCGGCGCGCAGCGGCTCGATCGCCTCGTTGACCTGCGTGCGGACCCGCAGCAGGGCGGCCACGTCCTGTTCGAGCGCCGCGTCGGTCCAGCCGGCTGGCGCGACGGGCCAGTCCTGCAGGTGAATCGAATCGTCCGTGTACTCGGTCCGGGCCGTCGCAAACGCGTACGCCTCGTCGCAGGTGAACGTCATGACCGGCGCCAGCAGCCGCACCAGGCTGTGGAAGATGTGGTGGATCGCCGTCTGCGAGGAGCGCCGCAGCGGCGAATGCGTGCCATGCGTGTAGAGGCGATCCTTCAGGATGTCGTGGTACGTCGCCGAGAGCGTCACCGAGCAGAACTGGTTGCAGAGTTGGTAAACGCGGTGGAACTCGTACGCCTCGTATGCCGCGGTGCAGTCGCGGATCAGCCCCGCCGTCTGGTGCAGCGCCCAGCGATCCAGCGTGTCCAGCCGTTCGACCGCGACCGCGTCCCGCGCGACGTCGAAGTCGAAGAGGTTCGAGAGCTGGTAGCGAAACGTGTTTCGGATCAGCCGGTAGCTTTCCGCCACCACGTTGAGGATGCTGCTCGGATTCTTGAGGTCCTTGTCGAGGTCCGACACGCGGATGTCCTCGCGGAAATCCTGCGACGCGATCC
>JAEUHA010000664.1 GCA_016793535.1 Opitutaceae bacterium
GGGGAGCGGGGATCCGTCACCGTGGGACGGCTTCCGACCTGCCAGCCGGGGTACACCCCGTTGGCCGCCCAGATCGAGCCGATCGGCTCGGGCAGGGGCTTCTGGCCGCCCGGTGTCGTTCGGGTCGGCTCGCGGTGCGAACCGGGCGCGAGCGCGACGGGCGTGAGCCCCGGCCCCTGCCAGATTGC
Source organism: Opitutaceae bacterium (assembly GCA_016793535.1). Lineage (GTDB taxonomy): Bacteria > Verrucomicrobiota > Verrucomicrobiia > Opitutales > Opitutaceae > ER46. The sequence continues at coordinate 189 of JAEUHA010000664.1, forward strand.
GGCGACCCGGAGCAGGTCGACGTCGATGCCAGCCCAAAGTTCCGCCCCGAGGTTGAGGATCAGCCCGCGCGGCGTGATGCTGCCCGGGAGGCCGCGGCCGGCGTCGGGCCGGACTTCCAGCACGGAGGAGAAATAGGGAAACTCCGGCTCGATCCAGTCGGGCCGCGAAGGCTCCGCTCCGGGAAGTGCGGCGCCGGCCAGCAGGGCAAGGGCAGCCCGCGCGATGCGGTGGTGGGGCTGAGGCGGAGCGGTGACAGGCACGCGGGACTGCCGGTTACAGTTCCACGCGAATGGTGAGACGAAAGTCACGCGGCTCGCCCCACGCTCCGGATCCCAACGCGAGTGCACGGTAGTATTCCTTGCCGAGCAGATTGTTGATCACGAGGCCGAAGTCGGTGCGGCGGTTCCACAGCTGAGTGCGATAGCCGAGGCTGAGGTTGACCAGGGTGTAGCTCGGAGTGAAGAGCTGCTCGGCCACGCCGTCGCGATTCAGGTCGAAATTGCCCAGGTAGGTCGGCCGCCGGTACTGGGCGCCGCCGCCGATCGACACGCCTTTCAGCGGGCCGCGATCGAACCGGTAGTTCGTGACCAGATTGGACCGGACCTTGGTGTAGCCGGTGACGGGGGTCCCTTCCGGTACCGTCTGTAGAAAAGCATCCGTATCCGGCGTGGCCTGGCCCTTGGCCTTGGCGGCGTCCCGATAGCTCTTGGTCAGCACATAGCGGTCCGACGTCTCCAGCTTGTTCGTCGAGTAGTTCCAGATCAGCCGCCATGTCTTGGTCAGGTTGGCAGTCGTCTCGAACTCGTAGCCGACCGACTTGGTGGCCTGGGTGTCGCTGCCGGCCTGATTGATTTCGGGAAAAAGCGTGTACAGTTCGGTCCTGACCTGCGCGGTCGGCGTGACCGATTGGCGCAGCGACTTGGTGGCGTAGCGCGTCCAGTTCGATTCCAGCTTTCCGCCGAAGAAGAGCCAGCGGAGGCCGTACTCGTTGCCATCGCCGGTGGGAACTCCGCGAAGCGTATTGTCGAGCTTCGTGCCGGCGCCGATGCCGCTCGAGATCGCGACGCTTTCGGAGTAATTGTAGTACATGCCCAGGAAAGGAAGCAGGTTCGCGACCGCACCGTAGTTGAGGGAGTCGGCGGTGTTGACGCTGAAACGGGCGAAGTCGGTCGAGGGCTGCACCAGGTTCGGGTCGAAAAAGTAGCTCTGCGTTGCGTAATTGAAGAAGTCGCGCGCGATCGACTGCTCCACGCCGTCCCGCCGCCAGCCCACCATCGTGTGGATTCGCTCTTTCCAGTAGGTTCCCGCGAGGCCACCGCCGAAGCTCCGGATCCGGGCGATGCGGTTACCGAGCCGTCCGCCGGTGCCGTCGACCGCGGTGCGCATGTAGACCGACCCGGGCGCCGGGGTGGCGCCGGTGAGGTTGGCGCCGTCGCCATCGCGATAGTAGAACCGCCGGTAAAAGTAATTCTGGGCGATGATGTTGTTGTTCGCGTTGTAGGCCGCCTGAGTGTTGGCGGGATTGAACGCGCCGCCCTTCCACCGCGCGCTCGCCGGGTCGACCATCTCGGTGAAGACGTTGTTTGGCGAAGGATTGAAAACGAACCAGCTGCCGCTCGCGAGCATGCGCTGGGTCATGAACGGAAACTTCAGGTCGTAGATCGCCGCCGCCTTGATGTTCACGCGGGGCTCGTCGGACTTGATCACCTGGAAGTAGTGTTCCGTGTAGAGTTGATTGAAGTACGGGTTCGTTGCGCCACCGGGCAGGGTGGGGTTGAGGTCGCGCACCACGGCCGTGGAGGACGAACCGCCGCGCGACCGGAGCTGGCGGTGCGTATCGCTCATTCCGACCCGGAGCATGGCGTTGAAGTTTTCCCCGACCTTCTGGTCCGCACTGAAGGAAAGCGCGCGCACCTGGAAATTGAAGTAGGTGTCGGGACCGGAGAAGTTCTGCTCGCGCCGCAGCACGCTTTCGCCGGTGAGGAACGGCATCACAATGTTGGTGCCCGAGCCGCGGCGCAGGCCCGCGGTGTCGTAGACCTGGCCCGTCGCCGGCACAAACGTGGTGCCGCCGGTGGTGGCGGTGAGGGCCGTGGTCGTACCGGTGCGATCGGTGGTCGAGTAACCGTCCGACGGGATCGCGCCGAGCGTCGTGCTGATGTTGCGCTGATACTCGAGGTCGAGCCGGACAATGGTCGTCTGGAACGGCCGGTACGCGAAGGCGAAGTACGCCGCCCGGAAGTCCCGGTCTGCGTGGTTCCGAAACGAGTCCTGCTGGTGCATGGCGAGCACCGTGCGGCCGGCGACCTTGTCGCTCACCCGCTGGTTATAGTCCAGTTCCAGCCGGTAGAAGTTATAGGATCCCACGTAGAGGGCGGCCCGTTGGAAGTTCTGGAACTGGGCCTGCTTGGTCACCTGGTTCATCATGCCGCCGGCCGCCCCCTCGCCGTAAAGGAAGGCGCTGGGGCCCCGCAGCATCTCGACGCGCTCGAGGTTGTACGAATCCACCGGGGCCTGCCACTGGGCGCCGTTCCGCAACTGGATGTTCCCCACGATGCCGCGAAACACATGGGCGCCACCTCCTGCCATCGTTCCGCTCTGGCCCTCGGTGGCGGTGCCGACTTCCCCGGTTACGGCGTACTTGGACAGCTCCGCGACACTCACGACGTTGAGGTCGTCCATCAGCTCCCGGTTATACACCGAGATCGAGCCGGGCGTGTTGCGAATGAAGGTCAGGCTGTTGAAGCCCGACGTCGTCTGCGAGGTGCGATACCCTTCGTCCTTGTCTTCGCGGACCTCGAAAATGGAAAGCACGGTCGCGTCGTTCGCCGGGGTCGTCGGAGCGGGCGCGGCGGCCGCGAAGGCCTGGCTGGCGGCGGAAAAGAGTACGCCGGCACCAAGGCCGGCGGCGGTGTGCAGACGGGTCCGGAGGCAGCGGCCTAGGCCGTGAAGGAGGAAAGCGTTCATGGGGACGGGAGGCGTTGGGGAGCCGTCCCTTCTCATGTCGCGGCGGGCTGAGGGCCGACAAGCCCCTTGCGCCTGTCTTTTCGCTAGACAAGCCCCGAACGGCCGGCGGGGGAATAGCCTCGCGGCGAGCCCATGGCCGCCGGGCTGAAGTGCCGTGCCTGTCTCGCCATTAGACAAGGGGGAACGCCTTGAGCGCAATGGCATCGCGGGCATGCTGCCGGCCATGCCTTCGTCCGCCGCCGCACTGCTCTGCGCCCGCGTGCTTCCCGTCGTAAGAACGCTGGGCGCGATCGCCGCGACGGCCGCCGGAGCGGTGCTGCCGGCCGCTGAGGCCGGACCGTACCGGCTGGGAGGGCACCGGCAGTTGTTCCTCGACGATCACCTGATTGAGCACCGGCAGTTCCTGGAGCGACGCGTGCAGCCCGTGGTGAAGCATCCCGCCAATCCGCTCATCGGGCGGGGCAGCGAGTTCGAGGGCCTGGGCGTGACGTTCCCGTCGGTGATTTACGATGCTGACGAAGGCATCTTCAAGGCGTGGGTCGATGGCATGGGACGGGGCGTTTACTACCTGACGAGCAGGGATGGCATCCGCTGGGAACGGCCCCCGCTCGGGCTGTTCCCGAAGTTCGACCCTGAGCCCAATCATCGCGTGGTCCTCAGCGGCTACGAGTTCGCGATCAAGGATGCACCGCCCGACCGGGTCGAGTACCTGCGGTCACGGGAGCCGGGCTGGATCTACTTCTGCAATCTCGGCGGAGTGGTGAAAGACCGCCGCGATCCGGATCCGCAGCAGCGCTACAAGATGACGTACCTCTGGCTGGACCGGAACCATGTGGCGCCCGGCAGCACCAAGGCGGGAAAAATGACGGGACTCGGAGTCGCCTTCAGCCCGGATGGCATTCACTGGTCGCCGGTCAATGCGCCGGTATCCCGGGCGGTCCACGACAGTCCGCTGCATACGACCTATGACGAAAGCCGCCGGCGCTGGGTGCTGCTGGCCCGGGTGTTCGGGGTTACGACGCCTGAGAAGCGCGCGAAGTATTCGGCGGAGGAGAATTTCAAATACAATGCCGGCCGCGCGGTCGTGCGGCTCGAGAGCGAGGATTTCATTCACTGGAGCCCGGAGCGGGGTGATCTGGTCATGGCGAGCGACGAGCACGACTCCCCGCTCTCTGAAATCTACAGCCTGCGCGGCATTCCCTATGAAGGAATCCAGATCGGGCTCGTGCACTTTTTTCACAACGAGCCGGGCGATGTCCGCCTCTATTTCCAACTCGGCGTGAGTCGCGATGGCCGGACCTGGCAGCGGCTCAGCGATCGGTCGCCTTTCCTGCCACTCGGTGGTTTGGGCACATGGGACCGTTCCACGCACATGCCGGGCTCGTCGGATCCGCTCCTTGTCGGTGATGAGATCTGGATCTACTACAGCGGCCGGAACATCATCCATCCCACGCGCTGGAAACTCGAGGACGACGCGCGCGAACTGGCCGACCTTCCGCCCCATCGCGGGGCCATCGGTCTGGCAACCCTCAAGCGGGATCGCTTTGTCGCCCTGGAGGCGAGCCTGCGCCCGGGCACGGTGCGCACCAGGCCTTTCGTCGTCGAGGGACGGACGTTGCACGTCAATGCGGCGATGCCGTTTGGCGCCCTGTCCGTGAGCCTGATCGATTCCGACGGCCGGATTCGGCAGACGGTGAATGTGCCGGCGCAGGACTCCGTCGATATTCCCGTGGACGGGCTGTCGGCGCTCGCCGAACTGGCCGGACAGCCCGTGCGGCTCGAATTCTCGCTGCAGAACGGACGGTTGTTTTCGTTCTGGCTGAAGTGAGGCGGGTGTCTCGACGAGTCGAGTGATGGTCGGCCGCAACGATCGCTCAACGGCAAGGAGCCGGTGATCTCGCCGTCAGTTCCTCCCACATCCGGCGTGTCTTCTCGGCGATGAAGCCCTCGGCCTTGGCGAGGGAATCGGAAGTATTCCCGCCCAGATGGGGAGTGAGCAGCAGCGTGTCGTGCGTACGCGCGTAGACGGCGAGAGGGTGATCGCGGCCGACGTTCGGCTCGCCGTCGATCACATCGAGCGCCGCACCGGCCACCCGGCCTTCCTCGAGCGCTGCAAGCAAGGCGGCCTGGTCGATGATGCCGCCGCGCGACGTGTTGATCACGATGCATCCGGGACGCGCCCGGGCAAAGTGCGCCTCGCCGATCAGGGAACGGGTCGCGGGAGTATAGGCTACGTGCACCGAAATGACGTCGGCGACGGAGAACAACTCTTCGAGCGAGGCGCAACGCCGGGCCAGCCCCTCCGGAAAATCTTCGCGGGGATCGTAGCCCGCCACCGTCATGCCGAGCGCCCGGAAGTACCCGGCCATGATTGAACCCAGCCGTCCCATGCCGACGATGCCGGCCACCCGCCCGAAAAGTTCGCGTCCGCGAAACGCCTCGCGGTCCCAGCGTCCCGCCAGCACCGATGCGTGCGCCGCCGGAATTCGGCGCAGGAGCGCGAGCGCCAGCCCGAGCGCATGTTCGGCGGTGGCCCGTACACCGCGGAGGAACTCCACCTCGCCCCGCAGCGCGGCGATCTGCACGCCGGCCTGCGCGCAGGCCTCCACGTCGAGGTGATCAAGTCCGGTCGCGGGGACGGCGAGGATCCGGCAGCGGATGGGCCCGGCCAGATCGGTCGCCCTCACCCGGTGGCCCAACCGTATCCACACGATGTCATGGTCGCGCAGGGCCGGTCCGATGCCGCCGTCCGGCACCGGCCCCAGCTCAACCTCCGCCCATTGCCGGAGCGTGCGAAGCACCTCCGGGGTGAAGCCGGCCGGCTCGGCGAGCAGGAGTCGCGGACGGAGTGCACGCATGGGCGCAGCGAACGCGAGACCGTCGGCACGGGCAAGGTTGCACCACTTGTCTGTGAAAAAGACAGGCGGTCCCCGGTTGAGGGAGCGGATCCGGCCGGTAGCGTTTCCGCCTTGATGAAACGAGTTTGCCTCGCGCTGCTCCTTGGCGCCGGTGGGTCCCTCGCGAGCGCCGCCGAGACTCTCTACAATGGAATCGTTCTGCCGCCGACCTGGCCGCCGCGGCGCTCGATCGAAGAGTTGCGGCGCGGGGACGTGATGGCCGTGCCCTACCTGCAGGCGCCGCCGGCGGTGATCCCGATTGATGTCGGGCGGCAGCTGTTCGTGGATGATTTTCTGATCGAGCAGACCTCGCTGACACGGCGGTTTCATCAGACTCAGGCCTGGTCCGGAAACCCGGTGTTGCGCCCCGACAAGCGCTGGGAGCGGATCTACCAGAATCCGAAGACAGCGATGGCGTTTTCGGACGGCGTCTGGTGGGACCCCGCCGATCAGGTGTTCAAGATGTGGTACATGGCCGCCGCCTACGGCTGCACCGCCTATGCCACTTCGAAAGACGGCCTGCAGTGGGAGAAGCCCGTCCTCGGCGTGAGACCGCGGACCAACATCGTCCTCCTTTCGACGCAGCGTGACTCGACGACCGTATGGCTCGATCACGAGGCCGCCGACCCGGCGCAGCGATGGAAGTTTTTTCAGTTCAACCGCGACAGCTACATGGGCTCGGTACATACGTCGCCCGACGGCATCCATTGGTCCGAGCCGGTTTGGACGGGTTATTGCGCCGACCGGACCACTTTCTTCTACAATCCGTTTCGTCGGAAGTGGGTCTTCAGTGTGCGCGACGAAGCATTCAAGG
>JAEUHA010000687.1 GCA_016793535.1 Opitutaceae bacterium
CGCGCGACGACGAACCAGGCGTAGCGCAGCGGAGACGGAGGAGTGGGATTTTCCATGGGGTTGGGTCTTCCTGGGAGCGCAGACGCCCTCGTCTGCTCAGTCAATCAAGGCAGCCGGGGACGGCCGCGCTCCCAGAATTCACGCCGCGCCACCGGGCGCCAGTCCACACTTGGCGTACAGCGCGGAAAGTTCGCGCACGATCTTGGCGTAGATGGCGCGCGACTCGCCGGAGACGACCGCCTTCGGCACGCCGGGCTTGAAACCCCGGGCTTCGAGGCCGGCGGCGACATTGAGCGGAAACGTGAGCTGATCGATGATCCGCCCGAGTTCCACCATCGCGGCCGCCGCCGCGGTGTGGTCGCCCGGTTTTCCCTGGCGGCAGATGCGATCGATGGCGACCATCAGTTCCGGCACGAGATTGACGAGCCCGCCCGTGCAGCCCGCGCCGCCGAGCTTGAAGACCTCGGGCAGACGCGTGTCCGCGCCTGACATCACGGCGAACCCTTTCTCGCGGCCGAGCGGGATGAGCTGCTTGTGATACTCGAACTCGCCGCCGCTCTGCTTGATCGCGACCATCGGCGCGCGGTCGGCGAACGCGGTCACGGTCGGGAGGTCGATGCGTTTGCCCGTCAGCTCGGGGAAATTGTAGAGCATCACCGGCAGGTCCACGTGCTCCGCGACGTGCAGGAAGTACGCGAGCATGTCCGCCTGCGAAACGGGGAAGAAGACCGGCGGCATCAGCGCGACCGCGGAAACCCCGAGCGACTTCGCGAATCGCCCGAGTTCCACCGCGGCCTTCGGCCGGATGTCCGTGATGTTGGCGTAGACCGTGAGCGGCGCCGCGAGCTCCACCACGGTGGCAAGGACCTTTTTCCGCTCCTCGAGCGAGAACTGCGGAAACTCACCCGTGCTGCCAAGGGCGAGCACGCCGTTGATGCCCGCGCGCTTCTCGAAGGCGAGGTGCGTCGCGAGGCTGGCGCGGTCGACCTGGCCATTGGCGTCGGTCGGAATCCATTGGGCGGAGAAGATGCCTTGCGGCAGCGGATACGAATGCATGGAAAGTTCTGGGCCCACGGAACACACGGAGCACAAGGAAGAGCCGGGTTTCCGTGTGCTCCGTGTGTTCCGTGGGCAATCGTCAGGGCGTCACCGCTTCGCGCGCGGGTTCTTCACCTGGTAGAAGAACCCATCCTCGGCGCCGATGAGCAGGTCGGGGACGCCGTCGCGGTCCCAGTCGGCCACCGTCGGCTTGGTCGCGTGACCGGCGAGCACGTGCGTGCTGACCGGGCCTTCATCCTTGAACCGCCACCGGCCCTGCGCGTCGCGGCCGAGCGCGCGGAAGAAGTTCACGTTGGGGTTGCTGTTGAGCAGGAGGTCCATCTTGCCGTCACCATCCCAGTCCGCGACGCAGAACGTCCGCCGCCCGCCGCGGCCGAAGACGCCATCGTTGAGTCGCAGCAGGCCCGACTCCTTGTTCTGCGGCTGGCCGTTGCTGTTGAAGACGCTGGCGCCCTCGCTCCAGAAAACGCGCTGCGGCGCGCCGAGGACGAGTTTGCCGTCGGCGCCCTTCTTCCGCTCGTAGAGCGCGAGGTAGCCCTCGGCGTCGGACATCACGAGGTCCATCAGGCCGTCGCCGTTCCAGTCGACCATCTGCGGCGTCGTGCGCCACTGCGACACCAGTTCCTGTCCCTTGGGATTCCACCAGTTCCACGCCGGCTTCTGCGGCGTCACGCCGGGGGCGAGTTCGACGGACTGGCCGGCGGCGAGCTTCGGGGCCTGGCGGGTGCCGACGTTCTTGTACCAGACCACGCGGCCCCAGATGCCGTTGGTCATGATGTCCGGCAGCCCGTCACCATCCCAGTCTGCCACGCTCAGGATCGAATAACCCCACTTGGCCTCGGCCGGCCCCTGGATCGAGCCGTTCGGGCCGGCCATCTCACGCACCAGCTTGCCGCCGGCGCTCAGGTAACGCGGCGCGGCCCAGCGGGCGGGCGAGCCGCCGAGATTCTCGATGAACGCGATGTAGCCGGCAGTGTTGCCGCTGATGAGGTCGGTGTCGCCGTCGGCGTCCCAGTCGAACGCGTACGGCGTCGCGAGGGCGCCGAACTTCACGTCGGCGGCATGCTGCCGGAAATAGCGCGGCGGCAGGAACTGCGGCATCCCGTTCACGACCTTGCCGGTGTGCTCGATGAAGGCGACGCGGCCGTCTTCGTCACCGACGATCAGGTCGAGGTCGCCGTCGCGGTCGAAATCCACCGCCGTCGGCGTGATCATGCACAGGTCCATCACAAGCGGCACGCCGGCGTGCGTGAGCGTGCGTCCGGCGGCGTAGACCGGCTGGGTGCGGGTGCCGGTGTTCTCGTAATAGGTGAAGCTGTCGCGGAACTCGCCGCACAGCAGGTCGAGGTCGCCGTCGCCGTCGAAGTCGCCCCAGCTCGGCGAGGGCATGCCGTAGGGATCGACGGGCTGGCCGCCGGCCATGACCTGCTGCGGCGCCGCGTAGACGGGCTTGGCGGTCGTGCCGGTGTTGCGCAGGATGTAGACGTAGCCGCGCAGCTTGCCGCGGGTCCATTCGCCCCGGGCGTTGAAGGCGCCCTCGCCGCCGTTGAGCGCGCCGAAGTCGCCCCAGAAGTCGATGCCGAGCGAGACGTCGACCGCGCCGTCGCCGTCGTAGTCGACGAACTTCCACTGGTTCTGCCGGATGTTGCCGGGCTGGGTCAGGATCTTCTCCGGCACGGGGATCTTCGCGGGCTGGTTGAACTGGGACTGGAGGAAATTCGGGTAGTGATTACCCCGATACGCGTAGATCTCGCCCTGCTTGACCGAGGCGGTCGCGGTGATGATCGGCTGGCCGGTGACGTACGAGACTGCGACCGAAGGCGCCGACTTGCCGATGAGCACGGCCGGCTTGAAGACCGGCAGCTTGAGCTGCGGGTCGACCTCGCCCGAGTTCTCGAAATACCACGTGCCGTTGTAAGGCTTGTCGGTGCAGACGACGACGAGGTCCATCAGGCCGTCCTGATTGTAGTCGAGCGGCAGCGGCCAGGCCCAGAGGCCGACGCCGAGATCGACGAGCGTGCCGGGGTTGTGGTGGGCGAGACGGGGCAGGACGTCGGGTGTCGCGGCGGAAAGGCCGAGCGCGGCGACGGACAGGGCAGCCGCAGCGCCCAGATGACGGAGGGAGTTCATGGAGGTCAGAAGCGTCCGCTGACGCCGAAGTTGATCGTCGTGCCGGTGATGAGGGTGCGTTCCATCTGGTCGGGGATGCCGCGATAGAAGGCGACGGGCTCGTTGAACAGGTTGCTCACGTCGCAGTTGAAGCTGAGGGCCGGCGTGAGCTGGTAGCTCAGGCCGAGGTTCACGATCGTGCGCTCGTAGCGGTACTGGTTGCGGCCGACGGAAGCGGCGGTGTAGGCGTTGATGTAGGCGCCGGTGTAGTTTACGAGCACCCGCGCGCTGAAGCCGCGGTGACGCCACGAAAGGCTCACATTGCCGGTCTTCGGGATGAAGCCTGCCACCTGGCCGGTGCCGAGATTGGCCGCGCCCCCGAAATTGCCGTTGGTCTCCAGGTAGGTGTAGTTCGCCGCGAAGCCGAGACCCCGGAGCAGGCCGGGCAGGAAGGTGAACTGCTGCTGGTAGCTGAACTCCCAGCCCTCGACGTAGGCGGTGCCGGCGTTGAGCGTGCTGAGCAGGCGGAAACCCGCGTACTCGCCATTGTAGCCGTTGTCGTTGCCGGTCCCGACCACCCCCACCTCCTGGCCGCTCACGAGGTAGTCCTTGATCGTCTTGTGGAACCAGCCGACCGACAGGTTGCCGACTGGCTCGAAGTAATACTCGAGCGTGGCGTCCCAGTTCTTCGACGTCTGCGGCTCGAGGCTGGGGTTGTTGATCGCGAGGGTCTGGTTGGCCTCGTTCACGGTCTCGTTGGGCAGGTAGTTCGTGAGCGCCGGACGGCCGAAGCTCGTCGACCAGCTCAGGCGCGCCTTGAAGTTGGGCGTGATGTCGTGGGTCAGGTGGGCGCTCGGGAAGGACTTGGTATACTCGCCCGTGAGCGAACGCCGGAAGTTGGCGTAGTCCCGGTCCGCGGCGCCGATGGGATCCGCCGCCTGCTGGGCCGCGGTGCTGCCGACGCGGTTACGCACCCAGCCCCAGCTGCCCGTATCCGTCTTCTCGGTACGGAGGCCGGTGAGAAAGCCCGTCCGGCCGAGCTTCGCCTGGCCCATGAGGTAGCCGGCGGTCACGGTCTCGGTCACGGAGCGCGTGCCGGTGTAAGCGGACTGGCGGGCAAAGTAGATGTCCTCGCGCCACAGGGCGGGATCCACCGGCACTTCGCTGCGGATGAACGCGGCGGACTCCCACTGCGGAATGCGGCGTCCCGTGCGCACCAGGTCCCAGGTTTCGATGGTGGGATCGTGCGGCAGCGCCGTGGTGCCGGCGTAGTTCCAGCGCCGCTGGCGGCTGACCTCCCGCACCATCTGCTCGCGCCACTGGAATCCGGTCTTCAGCGAAGCCGAGAACTCCGTCGGCAGGTCGTAGCGGGCGTTGGCCCGGATGTCGCGGATCTCGACGTCGCGGTCGTTGTTGCGGGTGTTGAGCTGGCCGTTGGGCCGGTAGAGGGACGGGTTGGTGAAGTCGGCGCCACCGTTCTGGATGAACCGCGGGTAGAGATCGGATTCGGTCCGGTCGAGGATCCAGCCGACGCCCGCCAGACGGTTCGTCAGCGTGCCCCCCTTGCCGCTGCCGAGGTTGTTGTGCGTGCGACTGTACGCCAGGTTGCCGTCGAGGAAGAGCCGGTTCATCTGGTGCTCGGCGCCGAGATCGAACTGCCGCGTACGATTGAAGAAGCTGAACATCGTCTCGGTCACGTCGATAACCGAGGCCGCCACCGGACGCACGGTCGTGATCCGGCTCGTGTAGCCCGGCACGACCCCGGACGTGGTGGCGTTGGGCGCGGTCTGGTTGGTGAACGCTCGCGTCTCGTAGAGCCGGTTGAACGGCTCGTTCGCGTCGTTGTAGATCGTGTTGAACGTGAGCTTCGTGTTCGCCGAGAGCCGGTAGTCGACCTTCAGGTTCACGCTCGCCTGCTTGCGGTTGTTGTAGGCGTCCTGGGTGCGATAATCCCAGAGGTACGCCGGCTGGCTCGTCGTGTTCTCGAAATCGCGGATCGTGCGGAAATAGCCGGCGACGTTCTCGCTGTAGAACAGGTTCAGGGAGACGCCGAGATTGCGCTCACCGCCCATGACACCGAATACCTCCATGTAACTCAGATTGACCAGCGGGTGGATCCGGTGCGCCTGGCGCAGGGGAATCTGCTCGGTGAAGCCCGGCGCCCAGCGCGCCGACGCGCTGTACGTGACGCGGCGCTTCTCGCGCAGCGACAGCGGCGAGCGGGTCTTGAGGTTGATCGTGCCGCCGAGCGAATCGGCGCCCTTGTCGGGCGTGTGACCCTTGATCACCTCGAGCTGGTCGAACATCGCGCCCGTCAGCGAGTGGGTCTGGAACTGCCGGTTCATGCCACCGACGTTCGAGATCAGGCCCCCGTCGACGGTGATGCGGTTGAGCGTGGGGCCCATGCCGCGGACGGTGAGGCCGGTGACGTTGCCCTCGTCGTCGAGGTTCCCCGCGACGCCGGGCAACCGGATCGCGAGCTCGCCCGCGCTCATGTTGGGCAGATTGCCGAACGAGTCCATCGCCACGATGTTCTTCACGTTGTCGGCGTTGCGCTGCGCGGTGATCGCCGCGGCACCGCCCTCGCGTTCGCCCACCACCTTGAACTCGGACAGCTTGTAGATCGCGGTCGTCAGGTCGAAGTTGCGGACGGCACGCTGCCCCGGGGCCACCACCACGGACTGACGCACCGTGTCGAGGCCCGTGTAGGTCACGACCAACTCGTGCGTCCCGGCCGGGAGACCGGCCATCACGTAGCGGCCGGTATTGTCCGTCAGGACCGTAAGGCCCAGCGACGGCACTTCCACCTTCGCGCCCTCGAGCAGATTGCCCGTGGCGGTGTTACTCACCGCGCCGGTGACGCCGCCGGCCGCCTCCGCGGCCGCGACAGGATGAACCAGCAGGGAAACGAACGTGATTAGCGCCAGAAGTGCACGCCGAAGTCCGGCGGAGAACAGGGTGTGGCAAGCAGGCATGACGGCTCAGGGTTTACGGGTTACGCCACCTCCGGCGGCACTTGGGGCAGCGCCGGGACCGAAGGCGGCAGGGGATGGGTCAGGAAAAACAGCAGAAGAGCTAAATCGATTTAGGCTCAAGTCAAATCTCAGACCCGAAAAGCTCGTCCGGGTTTCAGGCCGACGCGCGGCGCGCGACGGTGGGCGGGACGAAAACCTCGGTGGGATGCACGCGCCGGCGGCTCATGAGGTTGAAGAGGAGCGCGACGATCTCGGCCACCACCTGGTCGTAGACCGGACCCACGCAGGTCAGCGGCGGATCGAAGAAGTCGGCGTGTTCGTGATCGCCGACCCCGACCACGGCGACGTCACCCGGCACGGTTCTCCGCGCCGCCTTGATGGCGTGGTACGCGCCGAGCGCGAGGGTGTCGGTGACGGCGAAAAGCCCGTCGCAGCGCGGCTCCGCCTCCAGGTGCGACCGCAGCGCGGCCGCGCCGCTCGCCGGCGTGAAGTCGGCGGCGGAGATCCGCGCCGCGTCGCGCCCCGTCAGCTCGCGCACCGCCGCGCAGAACGACTCCGCACGATCCGCCGTAGTCTGGGTCAGGAGCGCCGGAATCAGCACCGCCGGCTGACGCCTCCCGCCGGCGAGCAGCATCTCCGCGGCCCGCCGGCCGCCCACGCCCGGAGTCTCCAGCACGCAGCTGTAGTTGGCCAGCCGCCGGCCCTGGACCACCACCGCGTAAGGCAGCGTGGTCGCGGTCAGGAAGGCGTCGTCCGCGGGCAGTGTATTCGAAATGATGACACCGTTGTAGCGGCTGGCGCTCAGCAGGCCCGGCATCTCGCGCAGCCGCCCGGCGTGAAACATGTCGATCGAGACCGAGAAGCGCCGGTCCGGAGCGGTGCGTTGGTCGACCGAACGCTGCAGCTCCCGCAGGGCGCGGCTGACGAGAAAGAGCGGCGCCTCGAACGACGTCAGGATGCCCAGCTCCATGTGCCGCACCTCCGGGTCGTGCGCGCGCAGCCGGCGGGCGGCGACATTGGGCACGTAGCCGAGTTCGCGCACCGCCTGGCGGATCCGTTCGACGGTGGCGGGGGCCAGCCGGCGTTCCTCGTGGCGATTCGCCAGCACGGTGGAAACGGCGGCCGGCGAAATCCCGACGTGCTCCGCAATCATGCGGACCGTGACGGGACGATTCTCACCTCGGGCCATGAAGCGCCTTACTCACACGAACGATCGGTGCGTCGCAAGCGGCAATCCCGGACCGCACGCCCCCGCTCCCATGGTTCGGAAACTACCCACCCGCGTACGCAGCACCCTGCCTTGAGGGTTTTCCCCCGTTGAACAGGCTCGCCCCATGCGCGTGAACCCCGATCGCGAAAGTCTGTTCCAGGAGGCGATGTCCCGCATCGCAATCCTGTCGCCCCGTGAAGGCGCCGACATCCTGCTGCATTACTTCCTCGGGGTGGTCAGCGGCCTCGACTCCGCCGCCGCACGCCAGCTCCGCGACGAGATTTCCAGCCGTTTCGGCGGCCGCTATTGCAGCCAGGCGCTCTGCGCGCAAATGACCGAAATGCTGAACGGGCATCTGGCGAACGAGCGCCCGCGCGCGGCCGCCTGATCCGAAATCAGCCAGGTGAGAGCGAAGCGTTGAGGCGGGAGCGCCAAACCGAGCCGCACGCCGCGATGCCGGGGCGATACTGCTTCGTGCGCGCGCCGGATCGGTCTCTTTCCGCTCCCCACTGATCCTTTTCTGCGTCGCAGCCTCGACGCGCCGGGGCCGGGTTCCTACAACTCGGGTCCATGGCAGACGGTAAACCATCCGAACAGCCGGCCGCCCCGCCGCGCTCGATGCAGGGTCCGGGCATCTTTCTCGCGCAATTCGTCCGCGACGAACCGCCGTTCAACACCTTCAGCGGGATCTGCCGCTGGGCGGTCGAACTCGGGTACCGCGGCGTGCAGGTGCCGGTGTGGGCACAGCACTTCATCGACATCGAAGAGGCCGCCGAGTCCGCGGCCTATTGCGACGACTGGCGGGAAAAACTTTCGCTGTACGGTCTCACGCTGACGGAGCTCAATGCGTCGCTGGCCGGCCAGACGCTGGCCATGCATCCCGCCTACGAAACGGCGTTCCAGCCGTTCTATCCTGCGGGACTCGATGATCGCGGCCGCGTCGCGTGGGCCACCGACCAGTTGCAGAAGACGATCCGGGCCGCCGCCCGCCTGGGCGTGACCTGCGTGCCCGTGATGTCGGGCGGCTTCGCCTGGCACCTCGCCTACCCCTGGCCCCAGCGTCCGGCCGGCCTGATCGACGAGGCGTTCTGCGAACTCGCCCGCCGGTGGCGGCCGATCCTCGACCTGGGCGAGGAACTCGGCGTCTCGCTCGCCTTTGAACTCCACCCCGGCTCCGACCTCTTCGACGGCCACACCTTCGAGCGCTTCCTGGTCGCCGTGAACGAGCATCCGGCCGCGGGTTTGAACTACGACCCGAGCCATCTCCTGCTGCAGCAGCTCGACTACCTCGAGTTCATCCGCCTCTACGGTCCGCTCATCCGCGGCTTTCACGTGAAGGACGCGGAATTCCGGCCCGACGGCCGCGGTGGCGTGTACGGTGGCTACCAGCCGTGGTCCGGCCGCCCCGGACGCTTCCGCTCTCCCGGGGACGGCCAGGTGGATTTCAAGCGCGTCTTCACGCTGCTCACCGAAGCGGGCTATCGCGGCTGGGCCGTCATCGAATGGGAATGCGCGGTGAAGGATCCACTCCAGGGCGCCCGCGAAGGCGCCGACTTTATCAAGCGCCACCTCATCGACGCGACGGCCGTGGCCTTCGATGACTTCAGCGCGGGCAAGGGCGACGTGGCGACGAACCGGAAGATCCTCGGTTTGGAGTGACCTTGCAGGCGGGGTGCCCTCACCCCGCGGTGTTCGGTTTCGAAGGCGGTTACGCGCGGGGTGACGCCTACCCGCCCACCCTCAAAGGGTCGTTCGCGCCCAACACCTCCCGGCGTTCATCGCCGAGCCAAACGAAACGACGCGAGGGGCAATTCTCTCCTGGCCATCGCCGTGTTCATTTGTGGTCGTTTGTGTCCTTTCTTGACCTAGTGCCCGCCGCCCCGAGTGTCACGGCTCGGCGTCGACGACCGTGTCGGCGGCGTGCCGGACTCCCCCGATCCCACCCGGGACCGGGCCCATTACCTTCGTCAAATCCATGAAAGCCTTTCGTCTCAACCGCCTGTTCCATCCCCGCTCCCGCCGCTGCTTCGATGTCGCGATCGACCATGGCTTCTTCAACGAGCACAGCTTTCTCGGCGGCATCGAGAACCTCGAGCGCGCGATCGCGGTCGTGGCGGAGGCCGGCCCGGATGCGATCCAGCTCACGGTGGGCCAGGCCCGCCACCTGCAGAAGCTGCCCGGCCGCTTCAAGCCGTCGCTGGTGCTGCGGACGGATGTCGCGAACGTGTACGGCAAGGTGCTGCCGCGCTCGCTTTACAGCCTGATGATCGACCATCCGGTCGAACAAGCCGTGCAGCTGGATGCCGCGTGCATGTGCGTGAACCTCTTCCAGATTCCGGGCCAGCCCGAGGTCGGCCAGGCGTGCGTGGAAAACATTCTCCGGCTCAAGCCGCTCTCCGACCGGCTCGGCATGCCGATGATGGTCGAGCCGCTCGTGTTCCAGCCCAACGAAAAGGCCGGCGGCTACATGGTCGACGGCGACGAGAAGAAGATCATCCCGCTCGTCCGCCAGGCGGTGGAGCTCGGCGCGGATGTGATCAAGGCCGATCCGACCGACGACGTGAGCATCTACCATAAAGTGATCGAGGTGGCCGGCGGTGTACCGGTGCTCGTGCGCGGCGGCGGCAAGGTCAGTGACCGTGAAATCCTGCAGCGCACCGCCGCGCTGCTGGAGCAAGGCGCCTCGGGCATCGTTTACGGCCGGAACATCATCCAGCACGCCAAACCCGCCGCCATCACCGAGGCGCTCATGGGCATGGTGCACGACGGACTCACGGTCGACCAGGCGCTGGCGCTGGTGGAAACGTAGAACGCCGCGCACTTCGGCTGCGGGCGGGGCGGCGCGGCTTCCGAGGTGGCGGCGGCATCCTGCCCCCGGAGAAGGCCGGTCCGCCTGCTATCGCTCGTCTACGGTCGCTTCCGTGGCGCGGTTGACGATCGTGCCGTTCGCGCCGCGGGCGAGGGTGTTGTTGCGGACGACGGTGCCGGGGCAAGGACCGGAAAGCTCCACGGCAGCCAGCATGCGCGCCTGGCCGGGTTCCTCGGTGACGAGCGTGTCGGTCAGGCGCACATTCGAACTGCGCGCGATGTAGACCCCGCGCACCTTCGGCGCGCGCACCTGGTTTCCGCTCAGCGTGACCTCGCGGCTGTCGAGCACGGACAGCGCCCCACCCGACTCCGGCGTGCCGGCCTCGATGCCTTCGATGAGATTGTCGCTCACGATCACGGCCGTGCTGCGGTCGATGATGATGCCGCCGATGGACCGCGTGGTCGGGGTGAAGTAGTCCACGTTGTGATCAAACACGTTTCCGCTGACGATGATGTTGCGCGAACGCTCCACCACCAGCTGGCTCTCGAAGCCGCGCATGAACGTGTTGCCGGTGATGCTGACTCCGGCCGCATCCCGAAGGTGGATACTGGTTTCCTGGTTCGCGATGTGGTTGCCGGTGATGCTCCAGACACCGACCTTCAGCGGATTGCCCGGGATGCCGGTGAAACGGATGTTCGCGCCGCCCTTGCTGTACAGGGCCTGGATGGTGTTGCCGGAGATCGTGCCCTCGCGGACACTGCCCTTGCCGGCGAGATCGAACCAGATGTCGGCCGACGGCGGACCGTCCTCGGAGAAATTGTACTCGATGTCGTTGCCGGTGATCTGAAAGTTCCGAATCTCGCTGCCCAGCACCTTGATTCCGCCCTGCTTGCAGTAGCTGATGTGGCTGGCGCTGATGATCATCTGGTGGATGTTCACCGCCTCGAGGAAAATGCCGACGCCGCTGCAGTCGTACACGTGCGCGCCGTCGATCAGCACATTGCGGCTCCGCGCGGTGAAGTGCAGGCCATGCCGCACCTGACGTATCAGCACGCCACGTACAGTCGGCTGCATCGTGTTGCGGAACTCGACGCCGTCCGCTTCCGGATGCGCCCCGACGATCTCCAGGCCGTCGAGTGTCGGCATGCGCTCCCGTTCCCACGTCACCGGCTTCACCGACTTCGGGTCGGCGGTCCCCTTGTCATGCGAACCCACGACCCGGAAGGCCGGGCCCGGGCCCGCCATGATCACGGTCGCGCTGCCGCCCTGGCCGATCAATCCCAGCGTGCCGACGTCCGCGAGCTTCACCTCGACGGTGCGCGTGAGCCGGTAGCGGCCGCGGGGAAACTCCACCGCGCCGTCCTTGGCCCCGCGCACGGCGGCTTCGATCGCGGCGGTGTCGTCGGCGACACCGTCACCCTTCGCGCCAAAATCCCGGACGCTCGCCGCGGGCGCGAGGGAAGCCAGGGCGAGACACAGGGCGGCACCGAGCCGGCACACGGATAGGGAGAGGGAATTCATGGGGTCGCGGGAGATTACAGATCCGTGCGGATCGCGAGGCGGAAATTGCGGCCTTCGCCCCAGGCGCCCGAGGCGAGGCCGAACGACCGGTAATAATCCTTATCGAGGAGATTGTTGATGTTGAAGGTCACGCTCACCGGCCGGTCGCGGAACTTCGTCCGGTAGCCGGCCATCAGGTTCGCGAGCACGTACCCCGGCGACCAGAGCTTCTCGGCGACGCCGTCGCGATTCAGGTCGAAGTTCCCGCGGTACGCCTCGTCGCGGTACTGGAAACCTCCGCCGATGCTGAAGCCCTTCAACGGCCCGCTGCTGAACCGGTAGTTGGTGATGAGGTTCGAGCGCACCTTGGTGAAACCGGGGACCGGCGTGCCCTCGGGCACGGTCGCGAGGAAGGAATCCGTCTCGGGCGTGGCCTGGTTCTGTCCCTTCGCCCGGTTGCGGTACGCGTTCAACGCGGGATAGCGGTCGGCCGTCGCAAGCTTGTTGGTCGAGAAATTCCATGTCAGCCGCCAGTTCGGCGTCAGGTTGGCGACGGTCTCCAGTTCCACGCCCTTGGCCGACGTGGCCTGCGTGTCCGCGCCGCTCTGGTTGATGTCGGAAAAGAGCGCGGCCAGTTCCGTGCGCACCGCGGTCGGGATGCCCGGCGACGCCGTCTGATTCAGCACGTTGGTGATGTAGTAGGTCCAGTTGGTCTCGAGACGTCCGCCAAACAGCGCCCAGCGCAGCCCGTATTCATAGCCGTCGCCCGCGGCGGGACCGCGGACCGAGCCGGGCACCAGGCCGTTGCCACCGACGCCGGAGGAGAGGCCGACACTCTCGGCATAGTTCACGTAGGCGCTGACGTAATTCGAGAAATGCACCACGCCGCCGTAGTTGACCGACTCCTTGCCGATGTCCGTGTCGACGATCGGACTCGCCCCGTCGACCTTGTATTCCTCGCCGATCACCGGGTTGTAGAAAATCCGCTGCGGCTCCTGCACGAAGGCGTCATGCCGCCAGCCCACGAGGCTCCGGATGCGCCCCTTCCAGAACGAGCCGGAAGCCCCGATGCCGTACGAGGGCGTCTGGAACTCGCGGTGCGTCAGCCGGCCCGCCGCGCCCTCCGCCACCGGGTCGCGCTGCAGGACCGAGCGCCCGGGGATCGGCTGGTTGTCGGTGAATTTCGGCCCGTCGCCGTCCCGCAGGTAGTAGCGCCGGTAGAAGAAATTCCGGCCCAGCGTGGTGACGTTCGCGGTATAGGCCGCGAGCGTGTTCGCGTTCACCAGGCTGCCGGAGAAGAGCGGACTGGCGGAGTCCACGAACTCGGAGTTCCAGTAACCCTCCGGCGTGTCGTCGTGAAACGTGCCCGAGGCCACGATGCGCTGGGTGGTGAACGGCAGCTTGAGGTCGTACACGGCCGTGACGCGGGCGTCGTTGATCGGCTCCTCGAGCCAGCGGCGCCGCACATAGTATTCGGTGTAGTACTGGTTCAGATACGGATTGGCGGTGCCGTCGGGCAGGGTCGGGTTGAGGTCGAGATAGATGCCCGCCGAGGAGGAGCCCGAGTTCGTGAGCGTCTTCCGGATGATCATCTGCTTGGCGAAGCTCGCCTGCAGGGTGAAGTTCTCCCCGATCTTCTGCACCAGGTTCACGTTCACCGCGTGGTAGTCGACATCATGATACGCGTTCGGCCCGAAGAAGTTCAGCTCGCGCGGCAGGATGCTCTCGTCGGTCACGATGATGTTGGTGCCGGACGTGCGCCGGCTGCCGACCGTGCTGAACGTCTTTCCGGTCGCCGCCACGAACGTGAAGCCGCCGGTCGTGGCGGTGTACGGGGTGGTCGCGCCGGTGCGCTGCGACGTCGAAAACGCGTCGACCAGGATCGTGTCCGCGCGCACCTCGTTGATGATGCCGGTCTCGAGGTTGAGCGTGAGGCTCGTCGACTTGAACGGATTGTACGCCGCCGCCAGGTAGGCGCCCTTGAAGGCCCGGGACGTGTGGTTGATGAACGAGTCCGACTCCTGGTACGCGAGGCTCAGCCGCAGCGCGAGTTTGTCGGTGAGCTTCCGGTTCACGTCGACCTCGCCCCGCATCAGGCGGTTCGAGCCGAAAGTGAACGCGGCCTTCTGGAAATTGTACGTCAGCGCCTGCTTGGTCAGCTGGTTCATCGAACCGCCGGCGGTGCCTTCGCCGTAGAGGAACGCGCTCGGACCGCGGAGCAGCTCCACGCGTTCGACGCTGAAGGTGTCCATGGGCGAGAGCCAGATGATGCCGTTGCGGAGCGGGGAGTTGGAGACGATGCCGCGGAAGACGTAGTTCGCGATCGTCGACTCGGTGTTGTCGGCGATCTCACCGGTGATCGCGAAGGCCGAAAGCTCCGTCACTGTGGTGGCGTTGAGGTCGTCGATCAGCTCGCGATTGAGGATCGAGATGGAGTTCGGCACGTCGCGCAGGTTCTCGAGCGTGCGCGAACCGGAGATCGTCTGGGTCGAACGGTAGCCTTCGTCCTTGCTGCCGGAGACCTCGAAGATCGAGAGCATCACCGCGGGATCCGTCGGGCTCGCCGCCGTCGCCGGGGCCGCCGCAGGCGCGACGAGCGGAAGCAGGGCGGAAAACAACGCGAGGCCGGTCAGACGGGGGAGTAGTTTCATGACGGAAAGGGGCGGTTCGGCGCCACGCGCGGTGCCTCACCGACAACGGCGGGCCCGACATCGGAGCGCGGGAACCGCACTGCCCACCCACCGACGCCGTGTCTCCACCCTGTGTCAATCCTGCCTTCCCGGTCGAGCCTCCGCGCCGCATTCGCGCACTTCGCGCAGGTCCGCGCAGCGACCGGCCGTGGCGGCGTGTGAAACCCGGCTTGCGTCACCCGAACGCTGCGCCCGAAGTGGGCGGCACCGTCTTCACCCCCGTCCGGGATTTTTCCTTCGCCCGCCCTCCACCGCCATGCACGTCTCGCGCCGACTCGCCCTCGCCTTCGCGCTTCCGCTCCTCCTGGCCGCTGCCGCGCCGGCGGCGGCGCCGAACTTCCTGCTGATTTTCACCGACGACCATGGCGTCGGGGACGTCTCGGCCTACGGGAGCCGCGACGTGCTCACGCCCCACCTCGACCGGCTCGCCGCCGAGGGCATGCTCTTCACCCGGATGCGCGCCAACTGCACGGTGTGCTCCCCGAGCCGGGCGGCGCTCATGACCGGACGCTATGCCGACCGGGTTGGTGTTCCCGGCGTCATCCGCACGCAGCCGGCCAACTCCTGGGGATACCTCGCGCCCGGCGTCCCGACGCTCGCCGACCACCTGCGCCCGGCCGGCTACGCCACCGCGATCATCGGCAAGTGGCATCTCGGTCTCGAAAGTCCGAATACACCCACGGAACGCGGCTTCGAGTTCTTCCACGGCTTCCTCGGCGACATGATGGACAGTTTCACCACGCACCTGCGGCACGGGCAGAATTACATGCGCCGCAACCGCGAGGTCATTTCGCCCACGGGCCACGCCACCGAACTGTTCACCGACTGGTCAGTCGCCTACCTCCGCGAACGCGCGCGGGACCGGCGGCCCTTTTTCCTCTACCTCGCCTACAACGCCCCGCACTTTCCCATCGAGCCGCCCGCGGCCTGGCTGGCGAGAGTGAAGCAGCGCGCCCCCGACCTCCCGGAAAAACGCGCGCTCAACGTCGCGTTTGTCGAACACCTCGATGACGCCATCGGCCGCGTGCTCGCCGCGCTGCAAGAGACCGGACTCGACCGCAACACGCTCGTCGTCTTCTCCGCCGACAACGGCGGCTCGCTGCCCCACGGGCAGAGCAACGACCCCTGGCGCGACGGCAAACAGAGCCACTACGATGGCGGCCTCCGCGTGCCGTTCATCGCCCGCTGGCCCGGCGTCATCGCCGCCGGCTCCCGCAGCGACTACGCCGGCCTGGCCTTCGACGCCGGCGCGACGTTTCTCGAGGCGGCCGGCGTGGCTCGGCCCGCCGGCCTCGACGCCGTCAGCCTGCTCCCGATCCTGCGGGGCGGCACACCCGATCCCAAGCCGCGGGAGCTCTATTTCGTCCGGCGCGAAGGCGGGCCGGCCTACGGTGGCAAGAGCTACGAAGCGCTGATCCGCGGCGACTGGAAGCTGATGCAAAACAGCCCCTACGCGCCGCTCGAACTCTACAATCTGAAGGACGATCCGCAGGAGCAGAAAAACGTCATCCAGCAGCACCCGGCCGTGGCCCGTGATCTCGAGTCGGCACTCCGCATCCACATCCAACGCGGCGGCGCGACGCCGTGGCAGCCGCCGATTTCGCCGCGGCCCTGAACCACCGGAGCCTTGAACCACGGATCCCACGGATGGCACGGATCCACGCCTGCGTCCGTTGCCTATATCCGCGCGATCCGCGTAATCCGCGGTCAAACTCCCTTGGTTCATTGCCCAAACACTCTTGACCGCGGATATCGCGGATCGCGCGGATTGAGAAACGGCGTCGGCTTGATCCCTTCGATCCGTTTGTTCCGTGGACCATCCCTCCCTCCAACCACCATGAGAAAACGCTTCGCCTTTTTCCTGCTCCTTGCCCCTTTCTCCCTGCTCCCGGCCGCCGAGCGGCCTGCTCCGCCGAACATCGTCTACATCCTCGCCGATGACCTCGGGTGGACCGATCTTGGGGTGCAGGGTTCGCAGTACTACCAGACCCCCGCGATCGACCGCCTGGCGGCCGAGGGCCTGCGGATGCTCCGGTACTACAACTCACAGAACTGCGCGCCGACCCGCGCCGTCCTGATGAGCGGACAGTACGCGCCGCGCACCGGCATCTACACCGTCAACACGCTCGAGCGCGGCGACGCCGCCGACCGGCGCATGAACGTGCCGCCAAACGAAAACCGGCTGCCGCTCGACAAGTACATCCTCCCGCAGGCGCTCAAGGCCGCCGGCTACACCACGGGCATGTTCGGCAAATGGCACCTTGGCACGCCCGGGGAACATCACCCGTCGCGGCGCGGCTTCGACGAGGCGATCGTGTCCGACGGCCGGCACTTCGATTTCACCACCGCGCCCGAAGTTGAGTATCCGAAAGGGCAATACCTCGCGGACTTCCTGACCGACCGCGCGGTGGACTTCATCGGCCGGCACCGGGACCGGCCCTTCTTCCTCTACCTGCCGCACTTCGCGGTGCACACGCCGATCCACGCCAAGCCCGACTACGTCGCCGCCTGGGAGAAGCGGCCGGCCCGGGGCACGCACTGGAATCCGACCTACGCCGCGATGATCCAGAGTCTGGACGAGAGTGTCGCCCGGATCACCGCGAAGCTCGCGGAACTGAACCTCACCGGCCGGACGATCGTCATCTTCTCCTCCGACAACGGCGGCCTCGGCGGCTACCACCGGACCGAGGCGCCCTCGGAGAAGAAGGGTTTCACCGACAACACCCCGCTCCGCGGTGGCAAAGGCACGCTCTACGAAGGCGGGATCCGCGTGCCCTTCATCGTCCGGTGGCCAGGTGTCGTCCCCGCAGGCGCTACGAGCGAGGTCCCGGTCGCCCACATCGACGTCTACCCGACCCTGCTGGCGCTGGCCGGCGCCGCGCCCCGCCCGGGCTACCCCCTCGACGGCGTGAGCTTCGCTCCCGTCCTGCGCGACCCGCGTGCGACCCTCGCGCGCGAGGCGATCTACTGGCATTTCCCAGGCTACCTCGAATCGTACGTCCACGACCGCGGCTGGCGAACGTCGCCGGTCGGGGCGATTCACGCCGGCGATTTCAAGCTGCTGGAGTTCTTCGAAACCGGCGCCGTCGAATTGTACGACCTTCGCGCCGATGTCGGTGAGACGC
>JAEUHA010000022.1 GCA_016793535.1 Opitutaceae bacterium
GACACTGCCCCGACGCCGCCCCCATGATCATCCCCCCTCGTCTCGTTTCCGCCTGCGAACGCCGCAGCCATCGCCTGCCCGCCAGTACGCGGCGACCCCGGGCCCTCGACTACGCGCCCGACGTCACGGCCACGAAGGATCCGGTGCGGATCGCCCGCCGCGTCAGCTTCCTCGACCAGGGCGGCAACAAGCCGACCCCTCGCGAACTGGAGCGGTTGATGGGCACCAACGACCTCGTCGACGAATTCTACCTCGAACGCGCCCTGCTCGCCGCCATGCCGGTGTGCCGCATCACGATCCGCAGCCGGAATGGCCACGAACGCGGCTTCGCCACGGGTTTCATGATCTCGCCGCGGTTGCTGATCACCAATGAACACGTCTTCGGTTCCGCCGACGAAGCCGCGCCATCGATCGCCGAGTTCAACTACCGCTACGACGTCGCCGGACGCCCCGATCCGTCGCACCGCTTCCAGCTCCGCCCCGATATCTTCTTCTTCAACCACGAGGCGCTCGACTTCGCCGTCGTCGCCGTGGAGCCGAAGAGTGAGGACGGACGCATGAACCTGTCCGCCTTCGGCTACCACCGTCTCATTGCCGAGACCGGCAAGGTCCTGCTCAAGGAGTGGATGAACATCATCCAGCATCCCGGCGGCGGCCGCCGGCAGTTCGCGATGCGCGAGAACCAGTGCGTGAAAATCGACGATCCCGATGTGCTCTGGTACGTGAGCGACACCGCGCAGGGTTCGAGCGGCTCGCCGGTGTTCAACGACAGTTTCCAGGTCGTCGCCCTGCACCACGCCGGCGTCCCCCGGCGCGAGGCGGGCAAGGTCGTGCTGAAGGACGGCACGCGGATCGACGACCTCGCCGATGCCGACGACGCCGCCGTCGACTGGATCGCGAACGCCGGCATTCGCGTCAGCCGCATCTGCCACACCCTCGAGAACGACGCCCAGGAGCAGAACGGCTGCCTCGCCGAATGGCGCGCCGCGCAGACCGGCGGCGACATCCTCACGTCCGCCTACGCCCGCTCCAGCGCCGGCGGCGGCACCTCCGCATCCAGTCCCCGCACCGGCACCGCCGCCCCAGCCAGCCCGGGCCGAATCGTCGTCGGCTCGCTCGTGCTCGAACTCGACACCGGCGCCCTCGCCGTGGTCGGCGGCGGCCTCGCGGGCACGCCGCTCGTCCCGCGACCCGCGTTCGAGGGCGGCGGCAGCGGGGCAGCCGAAGGCCTGAAGGAACCGATCATCGATCGCGACTACCGGAACCGCCGTGGCTTCGACTCCCGGTTCCTCGGTGTATCCACGCCGCTCCCACGCGTGCGCAACGCGAAGCTCGTCGCCCCGATGCTCGACGGCCGGAAGACGATTCCGTACGAACACTTCAGCCTCGCCCTGCACCGGACGCGAAAGCTCGCGATCTATGTCGCCGCCAATGTCGACGGCAGCACCGCCGCGATGCGTCCGGAACCCGGCCGGAAGTACACCCGCAAGGACCTCACCGGCCTCGGCGACAACGACCAGGAAAAGTGGGTGCTCGATCCGCGCGTCAGCCCGGAGTTCCAGATCCCCGACAGTTTCTACACGAAGGACAACGGCACCTTCGACAAGGGCCACCTCGTGCGGCGCGAGGATGTCTGCTTCGGCACCAGCTTCGCGCAGGTGCAGCGCGCGAACGGCGACACGTTTCACGTCACGAACTGCTCGCCCCAGCGCGGCAACTACAACCGCTCCAACCTCGGAGGCATCTGGGGCGGCCTCGAGAATTTCATCGGCGCCCAGGCCGACGACGAGAAGTACTGCATCTTCGCCGGCCCCGTGCTCGCCGCCGACGATCCGGTTTTCAAGGGTTCCACCGTGCAGATTCCGCGACAGTTCTGGAAGATCGTCTGCGCGGTGAAGAACGGCCGGCTGCAGGTCTTCGCGTTTCTGCTGACCCAGGACTTGAAAGGCGTGCCCGTGGAGTTCCAGGTCGACGCCAAGTGGAAACGTTCGCAGGTGAAGCTCAAGCGGCTGGAGGAGGTCATCGGCCTGCTCACGTTCCCGAAGGTGTACCACGATGCGGATCAGGGGTGAGGGAATGGCAGAGTTGAGAGTTCCGAGTTGAGAGTTGAGAGATCGATCCACGGAGAAGGCGTATCCTGACTCCCAGTGATTCGAGAAGTCCGGCTCGTCTCTCAACGCTCAACCCTCAACTCTCAACTCCTCCGCCCCCATGGACCTCACCTCGCTGCCGCGCACCGATCCACTCGCCATCTACCGTCACCGCGACGGACTCTACGCCGTCGACCTGCTCACGGCAGCGCTGACGGAATTCGACTTCTTCACCTGGCTGGCGGCGTATCCGGGTACCCATGACGCCATCTGCCGCGGGCTCGGGCTGGCCGCGCGGCCGGCCGACGTGATGCTCACGCTCTTCACCGCGGAAGGCTATCTCGCCCGGGCGGCCGACGGCGCCTTCCACGTCACGCCGCTCGCGCGGGAACATCTGGTGCGCACGTCGCCGTTCTTCATCGGGCCGTATTTCGCGTCGCTCAAGGAGCGTCCCGTGGTGCGCGACTTCGTCACGATTCTGCGCACGGACAAGCCCGCCAACTGGGGCAGCTTCAAGCATGAGAAGCCGTGGAGCGACGCGATGCTCACGGACGAGTTCGCGACGACCTTCACCGCCGCGATGGACTGCCGCGGCCGCTACCTCGGCGCCGCGCTGGCGGACGTGCTCGACCTGCGCGGCCGCACGCGGCTGCTCGACATCGCCGGAGGCAGCGGGATCTACGCCTGCACGCTGGTCGCGCGCCACCCTCACCTGTCCGCCACCGTATTCGAGCGCCCGCCCGTCGACGCCATCGCGCGCACCATGATCCGCCAGCG